>JACUTW010000016.1 GCA_014859605.1 Desulfuromonadales bacterium | reverse complement strand
CGTCCCTTCCCACGAACCGGTTGCCTGATAATAAACTCTGGGGTCAGAGCTGGCATCGCAACCGGACAGGATCAACAGCAAAAGAGAGAGCAGCGCGTAACTGGCGAAAAACGCATATTTTTTTGTTTTAAGTTTCAACATAAACACCTTCGCTTTCACACAGTCCGACAAACAACCCGGGCAACTCCAGCCCCGCAATGATTCTGTGATTTTTTTCGTCATCCCCGAATGATTCTATCGGGGATCCAGTGCCTTAGAACCTGGATTCCCGATAAAACCCTCGGGAATGACAACATTTGGATGCTGCTGAGTAGTTACCAACCTAGAAAGAATCGCCGTTCCACATCTCCGGCAGAAAGTGTACCACCTGATTGCGGCCGGCGTCCTTTGCTTTGTATAGGGCAACATCGGCAAACTTGATCGTCTGCCAGAGAGATTCGCCATCGGCCGGAAAGATACTGACGCCGATACTGATCGTCTTACTCAGCGGGCCACTTTGGGTCTGGACTCCGACGGCCGCGACCGCGTGGCGGATTTTTTCCGCCACAACATCAGCCTCCCCGAGTTCAACATCGACGAGCAGAACCAAAAACTCTTCGCCACCGAAGCGGACCACATAATCCGATTCACGCACTGCATGCAGCAGAGCGTTGGCAGTCTCCACCAGCAGCAGATCGCCGGTTTCGTGGCCGTATTGATCGTTGACCTGTTTAAAATAATCAAGATCACACATCAACAGGCCGATACTCGTGCCGCGGCGTTGACAACCGGCAACAATCTGCTGCGAATGCTCCTGAAGAAAGCGGCGGTTATACAGCCCGGTCAAGGCATCCCGCAGCGCTGAATCCCGCAGCGTCGCCAGAAGTCGCTTCGCTTCAAGAACCGATTGCGCCTCTTTCAGATAGCGGGTGGCGCGATCGACCTGATGTTGCAGCAACGTCCGGTCAAGTGGCGTCCCATCTTCCGGATCAAAGAGGAATTGTACCACCAAGCCGATACGGCCGCCAACATTTACCGGCACGCAAACATGCTGCTGTGCTAAATTCTCCCCCTTAAACTGCTGACAGATGCCGGCAAAGACCAAAGAAGAGATCTGGTGTCCGGTCTTGCAGACGCGACAAAGCTCACAGTCGGCTAAAATTTCGCCCTGGCAGTGCAGGGTTGATGTTTCGTGGCCAAGGGGGTAGACAGCCACCATCTCCTGCTGATTATCCAGAACTTCATAAATACAATAACGCTGGATCTGTGCCACACTTTCGAAGACATCACCAAGGCGGACATAAATATCCTGCAGATGGCTATCTTCTTCAATGACATTTTTAAAGGCGGTCATACCATAGACCGACTCCATCAAACCATTAAACTCCGCTGCCAGGGTGCCGATTTCATCCTGCGAGGTAATCGCCAACTTCTCGCTTAAATCAACATCACCGATACTGAGCGAATGAATCTGCCCGGTAATGGCTTGAATCGGACCGGAAATCGCTACGGCAATCCAGCGGGTAAAGATAACGAGAAGAACCAGCGCCAGAGTCAGCACCCCGAACATGATGAGAAATGAGTGACGAATGGTATCGCTGATTTCTTCCGTCGACTGGCGACAAGTGGTTGCCAACTCTCCGGCGTAATTCAGGGAAATTTTTTCGGCTTTGTGCAGCAACTCCTTCATCTCTTTTTCGCCGTGCGTCAAAAGCACTGTGTCTTGACTCCCCGGCAGCAGTTCTTCGATTTTGTCGGCCGTGGCCTTACGCACGCTCCGGTTCATCTGCTCGATGACACCACTCAGTTCGTGCAGATATGGCCCCTGTTCCCGTTGCTTTCTCAGCAAAAAGCTGACCGGACCGCCCTTCCCCGCACTCTTCTCTATACTGCCATTCAGTGTCGAGATCAGCTTCTGGATCTCATCCAGTCTGGTGAGAAGGAGGTCGGCATGGCTGAGAACGTCACTGGAGGTGCGGGATTGATAGAGATCGGTCGTTTCGAGAGTGATCGTTGCCAACTCGGCGGCAATCTTTTGCGCGGCGAGTTCGTGGGGAATCGTTTCATGTAAAATGCGGGCATAGGTGGCATCGACCCTGACCAGAGTGACGACCGCCACTGCCGCCAGCGCCAACAACCAGAAGAGCACCCCCAGAGAAAAGAGAGTGAACTTACGATTGATCGCCAGATCGATAAAGGTAATGATCCGGATAAACTGTCGATAACATGCCGCCGACGATTTTCTCTCCATCTGCAACGCCTTCATCCCGAAAAAAAATTCAATTAGTCTGCCCTACTGATCAACTGCCGGAAAGTTTCTGTGACATCAATGCCGTTTTTTGGCGACAATAAAGGAGAACGACGTCAAAAAAAACCATCATATTACCCGGATTGACACGAAGAACAACAAAAAAGCATCATTCATGCCAGACAGGTTGACCTTGGCGCAAGATCTCGCTTATAAAGACAGAACGTGACGATAAGGAGTGAAATCGCAATGCTGAATTTTGACGAACTGGAAAAAGGGTTTAGCGAGGAAGACGCCATTGCCGAAGCGAAACGCTGCCTGCAATGTAAAAATCCCGCCTGTGTCAGCGGCTGCCCGATCGAAAACCGCATCCCGGAAATTATCGCGGCGATTGCGGTCAAGGAATATCAGCGCGCCATCGATATAATCAACGAAAACAGTAACTTGGCAATCATTTGTGCTCGGGTCTGCCCGCATAACGACCAATGTGAGGGATCCTGCATCCTCAATCGCAAAGGAGCAGGAATCAAGATCAGCAAACTGGAACGCTTCCTCGCCGAGAAGGAGATGGAACTCACTCTCAACCGCCTGCGCGGCAAGGTGGCGGTGATCGGCTCAGGGCCGGCCGGACTCTCGGTGGCGGCGATTCTGGCGAGGCTCAATTACCGGGTGACGATCTTCGAAGCGCAAAATAAGCCAGGAGGCGTCCTGCGTTACGGCATCCCCGAATACCGCCTCCCCAACAAGGTCGTCGACAAGCAGATCGAGATCATCCGTAATCTCGGCGTGCGCATCGAGACCGGCGTCGTTATTGGCGAGGACCTGACCGTCGATCAGCTCTTTGCCATGGGTTATCAAGGGATCTTTATCGGCACCGGCACCGGCCTGGCCAAGAAGCTCGGGGTGAGCGGCGAAGATCTGACAGGCGTGATGCAGGCGATTTACTTTCTCGAAACAGTCAGCCTGATTCGCGACGGCAGCCTCATCGAGCGCCCCTGTCCGGTGATGGCCGGCGATCGGGTCGTGGTCGTGGGCGCCGGCAACGTCGCCGTCGATGCCGCCCGCACCGCCCTGCGCCTGAAAGCCGCCAGCGTCGATGTCTTCGATATTGTCCCAGAGAAGGAGCGGCGCGCCAGCGACAAAGAGTACAGTGAGGCTCTGCATGAAGGGATCAAATTCCACTTCTCTGCCAGTGTCAGCAAAATCCACGGCGATTGCTGTGTCGAAAGTGTCACTATTCAGAAGTTTGCCCGGCAGATTACTGGCCGGGACAGTAGCATCCTGCCGGTCAGCGGCAGCGACAAAGACTTCCCCTGCGACAAGGTCATCATCGCCGTTGGCCAGAAACCCTTTGCCCGCATCGTTTCGACGACCACTGGCATCAAGACCAATGCCCAAGGGTACGTTATCACCGAGGATGAGCCTTACTATGGCATGACAACCCGCGCCGGGGTCTTTGCCGCCGGCGATGTCGTCCACGAGCCAAAGACCGTCATCCTTGCCATGCGCGCAGGCCGCCGCGTCGCCGAAGCGATCGATACCTGGCTGCAAAGCAAAGATCTCGTCATCGGCGAGATTGCTCCGCTTTAACACTATTCCTGATTTACGATAATCTTCCGCGACAGAAATTCTCCATCCCCTTCAAGGGGAGGGTCGGGGTGGGGATGGGCAGATTCGCACCAATAAGTCCCATCCCCCTCCTAACCTCCCCCTTGAAAGGGGAGGGACTTAACCACGCGGAAGATTGGCTAATCACAACATTGTTGACGCGTTTAATACAAAAGAGGGACGGCCGCTGGCCGTCCCTCTTTCAATTTCTACCCTTTGGCGGTGAAGACATCCGGGGCAAAGTTGTAGGTGGTGAAATAATCCTCCACCGTCTCGGCGCGGCGGATCAATTCGACCGTGCCATCGGTGCGCAGCAGCAGTTCTTTGGGACGGAGCCGGCCATTGTACTGGAAGCCCATGGCATGCCCGTGCGCGCCGGTGTCGTGGATGACGAGGAGATCGCCGTCGACAATCGGCGGCAATTCGCGCTGCACGGCAAACTTGTCGTTATTTTCACAAAGGGAACCGACAACGTCGTAGATCTCACTCTTGGGGAGAGCCTCTTTGCCGAGGACATCGATGTGATGATACGCCTCGTAAAGGGCCGGACGCATCAGCGCCGACATGCAGGCATCGACACCGATGTAGTGACGATAGGTCTCCTTGGCATTAATCGCCGTCGTCACCAGGGCGCCGTGCGGGCCGGTAATGAAACGGCCACTCTCCATCAGCATCTTCGGGGCAAAGCCGTTTTCCTGCCGGAAAGTGCTGAAGAGTTCGGTAATCTCCGCGGCCATCGCTTCGAGGTTGAGCCCTTCCTGTTCCGGGCGATAAGGGATGCCGAGGCCGCCGCCGATGTTGACAAATTCGAGCTCAATCCCGAGTTCGCTCTTCAGCAGCGCCGTCAATTCGAGGAGCATCCGCGCCGTCTCGACCATGTAGGTGTAGTCGCGCTCGTTTGATGCAACCATGGTATGCAGGCCGAAACGTGACGCTCCGCGCTCCCTTGCCTGACGATAAGCGTCAACCAGCTGCTCGTGAGCCACACCGTACTTCGCTTCGACCGGGTTGCCGATGATGATGTTACCGGTACGGCGCGGGCCAGGGTTGTAACGGAAACAGATCAGCTCCGGGAAGTTCGGCACCTTGGGGATAAAACTGATATCGTCAAGATTGAGGATGCAGCCGCCATCGGCTGCGGCGAAGCGATACTCTTCCTGACTGGTGTTGTTGGAGGTGAAGATGATGTCTTCCCCCCGCGCCCCGACCTGACGGGAAGTGATGAGCTCAGGAATCGACGAACAGTCAAAGCCGAAGCCGAGATCGAACATCAGCTGCTGGATATGGATATTGGGGAGAGCCTTGACTGCGTAGTACTCGCGAAAACCGGGAATGCCGGCAAAGGCGCGATTAATACGCTCGGCGGTGGCGCGGATGCCGGCTTCATCATAGACATGAAAAGGGGTGCCGTAATGCTCGGCCAGCTGCGGCAGGATCGGGAAGAGGCGCTCTTTGAAGGATGGGGACATCGGCATGGTGGTTGGCTCCTTGGCTGGGTAGTTTTATAAGTGGTTTTTTCTGGTTAGCTTTTCATTCCTCCCCTTTCAAGGGGGAGGGAGAATCATTCCTCCTGCGGACTTCCCAAATCTATCCGCCGCGTCTCCTTGATCGTATCGAGGACAATCTGGGTACGCGTAGCGCGGACACCGGGGAGGGTCTGCACCTGATCGCGGATAATCTGCCCAAGGGCGTGCGGATGCGCGGCGCGCAGCTTGACCAGATAACCGTCCGGTCCGGCGACCTGATGCACCTCCTGCACGCCGGCAAGAGCAGCGAGACGCTTGCCAAGGGTGCCATTGGCGGTCGGATCGACCTCGACAAACATGAAGGCGGCGAGTCCCTGCCCAAAGGGCTCAGGGTTAAGGCGCACCTCATACCCCTCAATAATCCCGCGCTCTTCAAGCTTGCGAATCCGCTCCAGCACCGCCGACGGCGCCATCCCCACCTGGCGGGAAACCTCGGCATTGGGAATCCGCGCCTTTGCCTGAAGGATGTGCAGTATCTGCAGGTCGATTTCGTCGATTATTCTTAATATATCCATTTAGACAGAATAATATTCTCTACCGGCAGCTGCGTCAAGAATTATTGTGTCCGACTAAAAAGCCAAGGGCCGGGAGAATTTCTCCCGGCCCTTGGCTTCTCTTGCTTTAGCAGGGGTGAACGTTGCCGCTCCCTACAACTCTCGGTTTGACATACTTCATAAGCGCCTCCTTTGTGAGATGGTTATTACCACGGGGTGACTTTATTCCAACCGCCGCCGCCATTGGTATTTGGATCGTACCGGTGGCAGTTCTGGGCGGTATTCCAGGTAGCCGCCATCTCCCCACTGTCTTCAGTACTAGCAGTCCAATAACTTTGGGTTTGACCGTTGGCACCATTACTACCCGACTGCCAGGTGTTATGAGAGGTATCGAGACAATTAGTAATCATCAACTTCGGCAGTCGCGAAGCATGCGGGTTGTGGCACTTTGAACAAGTAAATGCATGGTAACCAACATCTGTTGTTGTCTGATCAACTGTGGCACCCCATTGGTAACTATTATACCCTCTTGTTTGACTAATAGTCGGGGCATAGCCCTGCGAGTCGTTGCCCCGGTAACCCATGCCATACGCCGTTGTCACTCCTAGGGTATTGGGCATGATCTGTAATCCCATATCATAAACATCTGCTGCGCCCATTTTTCCATCGGTAGCCGACAGTACTTTAGTGTTGGCGTCACCGACAGCAACGGCTCTACCGCCGATACCGTTACCAAAGATATTGGCCGCGGCACTGGCAGTCCCGCCAAGAGTCGCGTTGCTGTGACCATTAGTGCCAATCCAAAGGTTCTCGCCAGTGGTCTTATCCATCGTGTCGACATTGCTCCCATGACAGAGGGTGCAGATGCCGGCAGATGTCGCTAATGACATACCTGCTGTTGGGTTACCATTGTTCTGGTCAATCTGGTATCCACCCATTTCGTTACCGCCGGCACGCGGGACTGGGCCGTAGCCAGCGATCACTGTTGCATACGCCTTGTTCCAAGGAGCGCCATCCTCGGGATAGGGGTTGCGAATCCAGGTACCGCGCAGGTAGGGCTGGCCGCTAACATTATCTCCCGGTGCTTTGTTCATATTGTGTACGTCGTGACAGTTGGAACAACGGATTTTATCAACTGTATCTTTTGTCTCAGTGTAACTACCCATTGCCCCGGTGACTGCGCTGGTTCCGAGTTCGTGGGTCGAGTGGGTCGACTGGATCGCGCCGGTTTTGTAGCTGAATTCAGCAATAGGACTGCTCCAAGTCGCGGTAGTCCAGTTGGAGGTCGTCACGCTGCCATAGTTATAGTTTGAGCCGTTTGGCGGCACAGTCGCCGTGTTGTTGCTTCCTGTATCCGCACCCCACTCGGAGATGCCGTTAGCATCGTGGCACTGCCAGCAGAGCTCGGCTTCAGTCTGCCGCGCAGCGCGGCCGCCGATCGACTTCTTCAGGTGAATGCCGCCGGACTTGTAGTTGATGCCGACCTGGGAGCTGTTGGCCAGGATCAGCATGGTGCCGCCGAGGTCGTCGAGGGGATGGCCACCGGGGTGACAGTAGGTACAGTTGCCAACCATCGGGTCAGTGGCCCAGCCTTTGTCTGCGGTGTTCACCGTGCCGGCAGGGTCGGTGACATGGCTCGGGGAGGTGCCGGCAAAACCGTGACATTCGACACAGTCAAAGCTTTCTGAGCTGTCCCAAATCGGGGTTGAGGCTGAAGGATGACAGCTGTTAGGTGACATATTGCTGCAGCTACCGGGAGCAACATCGACACCTGCCTCCCAAAGGGCATTGTCACCAGCGGCGACGGTGTAAAGTTTGACATCAATGTAGCCATCAGCGTGTTTGCCGTCGAGGTCGTTTTTATCGCTGTAACGGCCGGGGTGACAAAGATTACAGCTGTCCCCCTTGGCGAAGCGGAAAGAATAGTTGAGATGCTTCTCATGCAGGCCGACGTACTTGCCGCTGGAAAGACCATGGTTGTCGATCGGCGGCGAACCCTTGACCTGGTCGGTGGCGACAGTGCCGCCGCTGGTGTTGGAGTCGAAGGGGCGGTTGTAGACCGAGTCCTTCACCCGGCTCGGGTCACCGTGGCAGTTGGCGCAGTTGAGCTTGGCCGTGGAGATCCAGTTCGGCTGTTCGTAGCCGGGGGAGCCAGCCGGACCATGACAACCGGCGGCAAAGTTGGCACAGGTACCGTTGTCGATGCCATCGCCAATGCCGTTGTAGTTGTTGTTGTAGAAGCCGCCGCCACCGTTGATATCGTCATAGATGACGTTGCCGCCGGGGGTACCATCGTCGGTGTAGTAAACGCGGTTGCCGCTGATGATCGCCTGTTGGGGGCCACCGGCACCCCAACCCATGCGGAGCTGACCGTCCTGATGATCAAGGCCGAAACTGGCGACCGCGCCGCCATGACACTTGACACAGTCGGCGATGGTAATCCCGTGAATGCGGTGGTTGCCGACACTCTCGACAACGCTCGGTGCGGTGGTATGACACATGCCACAGCGCGGACCACCGATCTCCTGATCGGTGGGAGAGGGGCTGGTGTACTTAGGGGTCGAAATCGGCGAGCCATTTCCCCCTTCGTCGTAGGTCTTGACGGCGAAGTAGTAGGGTGTCAACGGCGTGAGGCCAGTAATCTCCATCTCCTGAATCTGGCCACCGAAGGTCGGCTGCGGCGCGCCGTAGAAGCGGGTGGCTAAGGCAAAGTTCCCCTCGGTGATGGCGCTGGTAGAATAGCGCACATCGTAGTAAGCGGCGCGGCCATTGTTTTCAAAGTCGTCGCCAGGAGCGGTCCAGCGCAGCATGACGGAGCCTGCCTTGGCGCGACGCTTGACCACCAGGTCGGTGATGGCGTTGGGCGCAACATTATCAGCAAGATTGTTAACCGGCAGCCCTGTCTTGATCGACTCGGTGTGGGCATAGCCATCGCCGGCCTTGATCTTGACCGCCACGTTGGCCGCGCCCTCTAGAGCAATGCCGTGTAGTTGGGTGTTCCAAGTGTAGCTGATGGTGTCTGCCGACAGACCGGTGGCGATCAGGTACTCATAGGTCGCGCCGTTGTCATCCGAACCGTACAGGTCGTAATGCACCGTATCGTCCACCGCGTCGGCACCGTCGGTCGACTCCGTCCAGGTGAGGTTGACCAGTGCACCAGTGACCGTCCCCTGCAGATTGGGACTGGTCGGGGCGACGTTGACCAATCGCTCAGCGGCGGTCAGAGTACCGTCGTTAGCGGCGCTCCCCCAGCCGACGCTGGTGACTGCGCCGGAAACTACGGTCAACTGCACCGCTAGACTTTGTCCGGAGTTGATCTGCTTGCCAGCGATGTCGGAGAGCTTGAAGCCCTTGATCCCTTTGGCTCGGGCAGCCATGCTCACCTCGGCGGTCACCGCCGGAGTGAAGGCGGTGAAGTTGTTCCCCGTCGAGTAGCCGAGGGTGGCGCGAATCGTCGAGGTCGCGTTGCCGTTAGTAATATAAAGGCTGAAGCCATCAACGAAGTAGGTCGACGGGTAATTCTGGTTAGCCGCCGGGCGGAAAGTCACCGGCAGGGCCGAGGTCGCAGCCGCAGTAAAGCTGGCACCCTTCTCCAGTCCGACGTAGCCACCGCTGGCGGCGCCGTTAGCACGGAAGATCGGATAGGTCTTGCCAACCAGCGGCACTGCTGTCGGCGTCACCGAGACGATCTCGATGTTGCTGTCACAGTTGGCGGTCGGAGTGACACCGTCGCAGGCACGCACACCGATCTGGTACTCTTCGTCGTTGACCACGCCGTTGGCGGCAGTGAGCTGGTACTTGTATCCCTTGATGCCGGTAATCAAAGGCGCATCGGTACGCATGACCAACGGTCCGGCCGCGAGGCTCTTCATCCATAACTGGTAGGTGACCGGCATGGTGTGGTCTTCGGCATGCGACCACTCGACGTTGATGGTGGCTGATTCGTCCCCTTTGTAAGCACGGTCGACGCCACCGAAGTAAGGCTTGACTGTATCGCCACTGGCGACGGCACTAACCACCGCCGACGGAGTCGACCAGTTGCCGGCGGCATCCTGACTACGCATCGAGAAGTAGTAAGTGGTGCCCGGGGTCAGGTTGTCGACCAGCACCTCCTGCACAGTCCCCTGCATGTAGGCGAGGGGCAATCCGCCCACATGATTGGTAAGGCTGTTGAAATCGCTGGCGATACCACTGCTGGTACCGTAGCGCATGTCGTAACGATAAACCGTGGTGTTGGCGACATTGGCGTCATCGCCAGGCGAGGTCCAGCTGAGCTTGATTGCCCGCGGGTTAGTGGCCGGATCTACGGCAACGGCACTCAGGGTTACCTGCGCCGGCGGGTAGGTGTCGGCATACCAATGCGGAGTGACCGCGTTGTTGAAGTGGCAGTCGACCGTGGAGCAGGTCGAGTCGCCGGCGTTGAGGATACCATCGGGATCACTGAAGGCACCGGTGAGAATATTCTTGAAGGGGCCGACGGTCGCCGTAGCACCGCCGCCGGTATTGTGGCCATTGGCCCCCGGGTTGGGGTGACAGTAGTCACAGGAAGCGTTGCGGTTAGCGGCACTGTTGCCACCCGCCATTTTGGTGGCAATGGCGTGAACGTGAGCCTCATGCTTACCGGCGCGATCCGGTGAGACCGTCCCGTCCGGCCAATACTCGCTGCCGCCGTGGCAGGCGGTGCAGCTGCCGCTGACGTCGGGAGCGACGCCGGCGACGGTCTGCGCAGTCCAGGTCGAGGCCGGATAGTCGTGAGCATTGCCGCCGACCTCTGCACCTTCGTGACAACCGGCACAGCCGGAGCGGCCAGAGACCCGTGCCCAACTGGTGCCGGTGCTGTTCAGGGTGATGAAGCCGTCGCCATGCTTGGTGGTGGCGCTGGCATCGGTGGCGGCCCAGTCGTTACTGGTATAGGTAAAGGGATAAGCGCCGTTGCTGGCGCCGAGGGCATGGCAATCGGTACAGGGGAAGCCGAGGGTGCCGACGGCGGTATGGGCGCCGTTGCCGCGCGCACCGGTGCCGGCGTGCATCACGCCGCTATTCCAGCCGGCTGCGAAGGTGCCGTGACAGTTGGCGCACTGGCTGCCGTCGGTCAGGGCTGCCGAAGCTGACCACTTGTAGGTCCAGGCGGTGCCGACACTGTGGCAGGCGGTCGTGCAGGTCGGGATCGTGCCGTCGGTAAAGCCGGCAAAGAGCCCGCGGTGCTGGTCATTGGTATTGTCGGCATCATCTGCCGCCCAGACGCCGTTGATGTGGGTGGCGCGCCCGGCCAATGTGGTGTGACAGGTGCTGCAGGCGGTGCTCAGGCCGGCAGCGGTGTGGAGCTTGCCGGTGACGCTCGGTGTGACCGGGTGCATATTGTACTGCGGCATGTGGTTCGGGCCGGCAACGCTGCTCTTGTCGCCGCCGATGTAGGCCGAGGCGCCGCTGCCACTGTGGCAGTCGGTGCAGGCGATGGCCGAGGAGCCACCGGTCCAGTCGCCGGCTTCCGGCGAGAGGTGGCAGGTGTTGGTGCAGGAGCCGTTACCCGGCGCATCGCTGATCTGACCGGCGTAGCTGACGCTGTTATCGATATGCGCAGCGTTGCTGCCGGCAGTGTGGCAATCGTTGCAGCTGCCCGGCACGTAACTGGAGACCTTGGCCGCCAGATGCACAGTGTGGGCGTCGGTCGTCGGCGCAGCGTCGTGACAGAAGCCACAGCCGCTCAAGGCAGCGCCGTTCCACGGATAAGGGTTGGTCTTCGGCGCGCCGCCCTTGCCGTCTTCGTGGCAGTCGTTGGTGCCGCAGGAGTTGCTGGTGTAGGTGAAGGCCACCGCGCCGGCGACAGTGTAATTGCCGTCAAGGTGGCCGCTGGCCGGGGCGGTGTTGGTCGCCCAGTTGGTCGCCGCCTCATGGCAGTCAGCACAGCTGATGGTCCGGCCATAGGTTGCCACCGCGCCGGTGTGGGCGGCGTGCTTGGCTTCGGCAGGAGCGTCGAGGTGGCACATGATGCAGGTGCCGTTGCCAAGGGCATCGTACCAGTCGTTGGTGGTCGGTGTCGTTTTATTGAAGTGGCAATCGACCGTGGCGCAGGTATAGGTGCCGGCATTGTAAACACCGTTATCCGCCACCTTGCCCCACAGGGTGAACATGCTGCTGACATCGGCCGGCAGATAAGAGAGCAGACCGTGGGTCGCATCGATCGGGTTGCTTGTGGTTCCGTGGCAGTAGGTGCACAGCTCCTTCTGCTTGGTGTCGGACGTAGCGGTATTCCAGGGAGCGCCGCCGACCCCGACGTTGTCGGTCAGCAACTGGGCTATCGTCTGTCCCATAACCTTGCTGGCCAGGGCCTCAATGTGCTTGAGATGGGCGCCGGAGTTGTCCTCGCTGGCGTTATCAGCGCGAGTATTGGCGCCATCCGGCCAGTAGCCATTGGCACTGGTGCCGACGGTGCCGCCGTGACAACCGGAGCAGAGGACTTCCGGCGGATTGCCGGTGACGGTTTGGGTCGTGAACGTCGTGGTGGTGACACGGAAGTTGTAGTCGGAGCTGTTGCCGTGACACGCTGAGGTGGTGCAGCCGGCGCGATCCGGGTTGGGTGCGGTGTCGATGGCGAAGGTGTTGACCCCGGCCACCTGGTTCATGGTGATCTTGTCGTCGCCGTGGTGGCTGTTGGCGCCGGTCGGATCCCACTTGCTGGTCCACTTGTAGCCGGCCGAACCGATGGCGTGGCAGTCGGAACAGGGGTAGGTCAGGTTGCCGACGTTGTTATGTTTGTTGCCGCGGTTCGGGAACTCGGTGTGGGGTGACACACCAGTGGTCCAGCCGCTGGCGTAGTCGCCGTGACAGTTGGCGCACTCTGTACCATTGCTGTTGTAAGCCGTGGACGACCACTTATAACGCCAGGTAGTGCCGGCGCTGTGGCAGGATGTGGCACAGTCGGCGGTCGCCACGGTGTAACCGACGATCGCCTGCTGGGTGATGGCCGTGCCGATGTTGAGGGTGCCGTTGATGTGGTTAGCTGCAACCACCGTCGGCGTCAAGCTGTGACAAGTCACGCAGTCGGCACTGCCGCCGCTGCCATTATCAAAGCTGCCGTCGTGGGCATTTCCGGTCACGGTCGGCAGGACGGCGTTGTTATGCAGACCGGAGACCGGATTGAAGGCGGCGTTGGTGGTGTTGGTATGACACTCAAGACAGCCGGCATTGCTGTTGGGAATGACGATATCCCAGTCCGGGGTGCCGGAGGCATGACAGCCGAGACCGATCCCCGAACCGGAGCAGGTGTTAAGAGTGTCGTTCCAGGTCATGTTGGTGCGAACGACAGCGGCTTCGTCGGCAAGGGCTTTGGCCATCCCTTCGTACTGCAGCCCTTCGTTGGCTCCGCTGGCGTCATTGATGTGGACCAGCGGACCGGCCACGGCAACCAGCGTCGGGCTGTAACTGACGTCGTGACAATTGGAGCAGGCCATCGCATTCTTATCGAAATGCTTGTTGTGCACGGCCGAGACAGCGCGACTGCCGGCCGCAGTATTGGCGCTGCCGGACGGTGTTGTCGAGGTGTAGTGACAGGCATTGCAATTAAGCCCGTTGGCATCGGTCCAGAAGCCGTCACCGATCGACGAGGCATGACACGCCGTCGTACAGGTATCGTCGGCCGAATTGGTCGGGGTGCCGTTGTTATTGAAACCGACCTTGACATTATTCTGCATGACCGTCTGGCGGTTGGCGCGGCTGACCCCGTGGTTGCCCTGGGCGCCGCCGGCAGCCTGGTCGATGCCAAGATCGTAGGTGTAAAGGTCCGCGCCGGTATGACAATAAGCGCAGTCGCTGCGATCTTCGATATCCTTGTCGTTGCTGGCTGACTTGGAGTGTTTGCTGTGCGCGGCGCTGGTCGGCGGGAAGCCATGACAGTCATTGCAAGCGGTGCCGGCGCCAAGTTTAAAGGCGTCGCTGCTATCTTTGTGCGAAGCATGACAAGTCATGCAATTCTCGCCCTGATAATGCGTGACACCGGTACCTTCGAGGTTATTGTGGTTCGTGCCGCCGGCAGCGCTGTGACAGGTGGCGCAAAGGTCATCGGCGTTGAGCTCGCCGGCACCGCCAACAGCGCCGTCATCTTCGTCGTAGGAATCCGAACCGGTGAGGGCGGTAAAGTTGACCGTGCCGCCGTAGGCGCCGGTCCCGGAATTGTCGCGGGTGTTCTGCTCGGTGCGACTGGCGATAATCATCTGAATATTGCTGGTGCCATGGACATTATGGCAGGCCGCGCAAAGTTTACTTTGATGGGTATTGATATTACGGGTCGCCACCGAGGCACTCCGGGTCGGATGCGCCGGGGCGGTGCCATGACAGTTGCCGCAGAAAGCGTTTTCGTTGCCAGTATATGTCGCCGGGAAGCCAAGGTCGCTACGCAGCATCGGTGCATCCCCGGAGGTGCCGTTCCAATGGCCGGCACTATCGGCGGCGTGGCAATCCAGACAGTTGCTGTTAGCCGGCACATTGCCGGAAACCGGGTAGTTGCCGCTTGTGCGGTTATGACCGGTAGAACGGGCATAGTTAAAGACCGGTGGCGTCTTGCCGTTGAAATCAGCCCCGCACGAGCTCCCGGCATGACAGGTCGCACAGTCGGTGGTTGCCGGATTCCCCCAGACCGGCAGGACTTCACCGGGTTCAGCATCGTAACCGTGGCACTCTTTGCAAATGGAAACGCTGTCGCTGCCAAAACTTCCTGTGTCCACCGCCACCTTCATATTGACGATGCCGTCAAAATGGCCGGCATGGGTACCGGCGTCAGAACCGGCACCGTGGCACTCGGCACAAAGGAGTTTCGGGCCAGTACCGGAGGTGAGGATATGGCGGCCGTGCGAACCGGTGGTGATCGGGCCGTAGCCGCCGTTGCCGCTGCTGTCGCTGGCGAGGCCGCCGTGACAACTATCGCACTGCATGTCGGTGGCTATATCCCAGTCAGCGGCCATAGCGCCGGCAGCGCCGGTGACGTTATGGCAGTAGGTGGCGCAGACGCCGGTCGTGGCTGTGTAAGTAGAACCAGTTAATTCTCCGTTGTAGGCAACGGTATCAAAATCAACATCAATGACGCCATTGACGTGTTTGCCGCCGCTGCGTCCGTCCATGGCTCCGGCCGCAAGGGCTGTCGCGCTGCTCGCAGAATTCACATGACAAATCTTGCAATCAAAGACTTTACCCATATTTAAAGTCGTCGCCGCCCCCATGTGCGCCTGATGCGCCGGGGAGTTCGACTTGCTGGTCATGGTGGCGGTGCTGTTGCCGTGGCAGCTAGCACAGCGTGAGGCCGTATTGTAAATGGAGCCAAAACCACCGTTGGCGTAAGATCCACCGGTCCCGACCCAGGCCGGAGTGACGTTGACCCCGGTGTAGTTACGGGTCGGACGGCTGGCGCCGGTGTAAGGGGCTCCGTTGGTATGACAGTAAACAGCGGAACAGGTCCAAGGCGAGTTGAGCTGGTAAACCGGATTCATGCCACCGGTCTTGGCGATGCCATCGAAGGGGACGTCACGGAATGTGTTGGGACGGGTCGCCGGAGCCTCACGATGGCCACCGGCGGCAGCGCCGGCATCGGGGCCGTGACAGACCTTACAGTTATCAACCCCGGAAACACCGACGAAATACCAGTCACCGACACCGGCCGGACTGATCGGCAGATCGGCACCGGCATGGACTTTATGTCCGGTTTTCGTTTCATCCTTTTCGTGCGTGGTGCTGTTGACATAATCATATGGGGTATTCGCATCCCCTGAATTGTTCTCGGCATAACCACCGTCATTGGCAGGTACCAGGGTTCGATCGCCGGGGACGTTCTTGTAAGGGGGGAAGCCGTGACACTGACCGCAGGTCGCCGCCGAAGCGTCACGATTGAAGGAATAAAGATTCGCCGGGTCATTATGTTTGTGGCAGGCGCTACATTCGTTGGTATTCCCCGCTTCATGTTCGGCGGCTTTGGCAACCATGGCGACACTGTTGGAATCGCCGTGACACTTTTCACAGAAACCATCCGCCGTGCCGGCAACATCATCCGCCCACTTGGTGCGGGTCGAGCCGCCATTCGGGTAGTTAGGGAAGGTAATCTGCGCCGCGGCGCTATTGACGCCGTTGATGCGAGTCGGTACGGCACCCGGCGTCATCTTGTTGAGGATATAAGCGTTGGGGGTGCCGCCATTGTAAGCGTGACCGCCGTGACAATCGAGGCAGCCGAGCATGTGGTCGCCGCTGGTTCCCTGTCCGTGCAGTTCGATAGTGTGACAAGCCTGGCAGAGATTGGAGCGCAGCTGGGCGGTGCCGTTAGCACCGTTGCGAGTCGGACCGGTGCGCAAGGGGCCGTCGCTCCGCAGGATATTGCCGTCGCCCTGAGCCAGGGTTAATTCATTATAAGCTGTTTTTCCATCGATGGTTGCCGAGGAAGAGTCGGCATAATGGGTCCCATGGCAGGAGGTACAGGAGACGCCGCCATTAACGAGTCGCACATCGCCACTGCCGGCATTGATCACGGTCGCCCGGTAATCATTGGGTTTTGCGGCAGCAACCGCTGCGTAGTCGGCAACGATCGGATGGGTCAGGGTTGCGTTGGGAGTGGGGACAAACCAGCTGCTGTGACACTGCTGACAGATCACGTCACCGGCAACAGCAGCACGGACAAGCATTGTCCCTTCCTCAACATGGGGGTCATGACAGATCGTACAGGTAATGCGATTTTTAGAGATGGAGTAGCGGCTGGTATAGAAAGATGTCGGGGGATGCGCCGAACCGGCTGCGGCTTGAAGGGTCGAATTCCCCCCCCAAAAGTGTGAAGTCTCGGCACCGGAGCCGTCAACCGGATTCGGGTTATTTCCCAAAGCATTACTGGCCGTGGCAAGATTAAACCTGGCCCCCGTAGTAGCGAATATTTCAGTTTTCGTGTGACAATTGACGCAAAGATTACCCATCTCCCGGGGACCGGCCGAAGAGCGATGACACTCGTTACAGATAACTGTGTGACTTTTTGCAGCAAAAACAACTCCCGGAGTAAAACCCCAGATCACGACTCCGACCAGAGCGATTAGACCCATCTTCATCAATTTGACCATCGTTCGACTCCCGTTGTTACGACCCATTTTCATCTCCAGCAAACAGACGCCCAACCAAACAATCGGACAACTATTCATTTATATGTGTAATATTTAATAAGAACTTTCAAATAAACATGACCTCTTTACTCATAATTTGCAATAAAAGTGCCTTTATTATTAAACTAACTATGTACTAACAAAATCAGGTGGTTATTCGATTTATATTTGCATTAATTAATTAAACCAAGGATTGCATCAACATTTATCTCCTGATTATGACGAATGCTTCGCGCGAATTAACGACTAAACCGCCAAATCACTTTGCTCCTCGCAACCTTCTTCCTTCCAGTCTATCCCTTCTGCTGTCTTCAGAAAAATTCTTTACTCTCCAACACCTTTTCGCTAAAGTGCCTGAGATTGATTCAATTCCCCCCTGCGGAGGCACTTTTTATGGCGGTCAACAAAGTCATTCTCGTCGGCAATCTCGGTAAAGATCCGGAATTGCGTTACACCCCCTCCGGCGATGCTGTTGCCACCTTTACCCTTGCGACCTCGGAAAAGTTTAAGGGTCGCGATGGTCAGATGCAGGAAAAGACCGAGTGGCACAACATCGTCGTCTGGCGGCAACTGGCGGAAATCTGTGGAAAATTTCTCCACAAAGGGAAGCAGGTCTACCTTGAGGGGAAAATCCAGTCGCGCTCCTACGATGACCGGGATGGCAACAAACGCTATATCACAGAAATTGTTGCCGACCAGATGCAGATGCTGGGGCCAAAAGGAGAAGGGGAAGGACGCGCAGACTATCAGCAAAGACGCCCTGCCAATGAGACGCCCGCAGCCCCCTCTACACGGGCGCCGCAAAGTTACGAGGAAGAGCCCCCCTTTAATGCGGATGACGAAATACCGTTTTAGTCTTGGTGGATGAAAATACGAGGAATAACGTGCTTGATGACCGGAAGAAAAGATTAATTGAGCTGCTACGTGATCCCGATCAGGATATCCGCAGGGCGGCAGCGGAGTCTCTGAAAGCGGTTGAATCCCTTTATTCCCTTGAACAGATTCTTGAAATATTGCGGGACGGAGAGCGCGGTGCTAAAGTCAGCGCCATTTACGCGCTCGAAAAAATCGAATCCGACAAAGTCTTTCCGCCCCTGCTGCAATTACTACAGCAAGCTGATCCGGATTTACGCTCGGCCAGCATCCAGGTTTTAGGGGCAAAAAAAAATCCCCAAACCCTGGGGACTCTCGTCAAACACCTCAAAGATCCTCACCCCGCCGTTCGTGTGCACGCGGCGGAAGCTGTCGGCAACTTCCCGGACAAACGCCTTATCCCCTTCCTGGCTACACTGATCAACGAAAAAGATGACACCCTGGCGGCGGCGGCGACAAGTTCCCTCGGGAAAATCGGCGGCAGGGAAAGTGAAGATCACATTCTCGCCGCCATGCAGGACCCCCGTCCTTCCGTACGTCTTGCCGCCACCCGGGCCATTGCCGCCATCGGCATTTAACCCGTCCGTTAATCCTGCCGTTTAAAAATATTCTGTCACATCGACGCCTTTGGTGAAGGGATCGACTTCACCGACAATCCTGGCAGTTTCAGCACCGATCAACTCCACCAGGGGGAGGTCGGTGAGTCGGTTGCCGCTGCTGTCAAAGAGAATTTTGAGCTTTACTGCCTCCTGCTCACGCACCTCGACCTTTATCACCAGTCCGATTTCATTGGAATCGAGCCGAACCAGCGTCCCGACCGGATAGGTCCCCAGGGAGAGAATAAACTTCTCCACGTAGTCGGGATGGAGGGCTGTGCCCGCTATTTCCCGTAACTTTTCGGTGGCATTTCTCGGAGTTTGCGGGCGCTGATAGGAGCGTAAAGTCGTCAAGGCATCATAGGTATCAGCAATGGCCGTCATGTCAATCATGGCACTCATGACCTGTCTCTGGGCCGAGCCCGGATAGCCGCTGCGATCAAAGCGCAAATGATGTCCAAGAACAATATCAACCACTTCCGGCGAGATCCCCTCCATCTCCACGACCAAAGCCGCCCCGTCACCAGGATGTTTTTTGATCTCGGCAAATTCTTCGGCAGTCAATCGCCCGGGTTTGGTGATTATTGCCACATCAACTTTGAGTTTGCCAAGATCATGCAGCAGCGCCCCGAGTCCCAGCGTGCGCAACTGCTCTTCATTCAGACCGCAAGCACGACCGACGGCCAAAGAGATGACCGAAACATTCACTGAGTGCGTAAAAGTGTAATTGTCATAATCCTTGAGCATTGACAAGGCAAAGAGAGTGTCCGGCTCCGAGATCATCAATTTAACCATGTCCCCCATCACGCTGACCGCCTCCGCTGATGAGGGGATTTTTCCAAGGCGGACATCTTGAAAGATATTATCGACGACCTTCAGTGCCCGGCCGTAGACCGCACGGGAAGACAGCGTCTCCTGCTCAGATTCCTGGATAAGCGGGTGAACATGGGGGAAATCCTTCGTCGCCAAGAGGCTCTCCACGGACTGATCGCCTTTTGTCGGTGTCGTCAATACGCTTAAAAGTCGGGAGAATTCATCCTCACTCATTCCGGCATCAAATTGCAGTCCTGTCAACTCCAGTCGCTGCAAGAGTTTACTCAAATCTTCTGCCGCTGGAATGTTGTCAGAGATAAGCAGGTCATCGACAACCAGAACGCCGTCATGCAGACCGATACGGAGCGCAGCGTTGACCTGATGGCAGCTCTGCAGGACACTGAGAAATGTTTGAATCTGCCGGGCCAGGGCGGGATGTTGCAAAGGATAAAGCTTCAAGCCCTTCAGGCTGCTGACAAAACCCTGCACAAGCTGACGGGCAATTTCCTCAGTCATTCGGCAATCCTTTCTGCGCTTGTTTTAATGCGTGAACAATAGCTTTTTCGACGACCGGGGAGGAATCATCTTCCATCGCCTCAAGGAACTCTAGCGCTTGCTGGCCACCGATCTCGCCCATCGCCAATAGGGCCGCAGCCCGTAATGTGTCGTTACGGCTGCGATAAAATAACGGACGATGATTGACGATCTTCTTCAGTAAAGGCAGGACTTCAGTCGAACCTATTTCGCCGAGGGCTTTCAAGGCATCAACCTTGGCCTCAAGGTGCTGAAACTGCCAGTCCCTGATCTGGAGAAATTGGACAAGAAGAGGAATCGTCGCCGGGTTCTTGATCGCCCCGAGACAAAGCATCGCCTGACGGCGCAGCTCAATATCTTTCCCCTGTAATATTTTTGCGATGATATTGATAACACTGCTGCCGCCAATACGCGTCAGGGCCCGTAGTGCTTCGCGACGGACACCAAGCTCGCGATGCCGCAACAGAGCCCGCAGTGGTTCAATGGCCGCTGCCGCCCGAATCTCGCCGAGGAGCTGTGCAGCATTGCGCAGAACCTGCCAACGATCATCCTTTAACGTTGCAATAATCGCCGCAAGGGCGACGTCTCCCTGGGAGATCAAGGTTTCGGTAAAGACTTTTCGCGTCGCGGGCTCTTCCTCTGCGGCGAGACGAGTCAGCAACAGTTTCGCGAGGGGGTCGCCCAAAGCGCGGGAAATGTGATCCCAGGCGACGCGGTGATCTTCAAATCGCCGGCGGGCACAAAGGAGATCAATGTAAAAATTCAACAGGGCGGGCGAAGAGAGTTGTGTCATGGTCTGTCGGGCCGCCCGGCGTTTTTCTTCCCCCAAATAACTACTTTGATTACAATTTGTCAAAAAAGAAAGAGTTTGCAAAACCAGATGGGCGGACTTTTCGGTCAGGTTCGCGTGGACCACCGGCACCAATCGCTGTAAAAGAGTGATAAACTCCTGATCATCCGAAACCATTTCGACAGCTTTGAGAAGCTCCTCAAAAGGGAGTTCTCCTTCAGGAGCAGCAACCACCTCTGGTGCCGGCGGCAATGACGAATCACTGTTCTCGGTAGCAGCCGTTGTCCCGAGAGCTGCGAGAAACTCGTCGTCATCCAACTCTGCTGTGCCGTGAAAAGTCGATTTTTCCTCTTCAATCTGGTTTTTCAACTCAAAAATACTGTTCATATCGACGGCATTGGTCCAGATTGTTGTGACCAGCGCCTGCTGAAGCAGGGTCTGCAGCCCGCCATTTTTCTGAATAATATCGGCATCGAGCAGTAAAACTTTAGCGGTTTCCCAGAGATCCCGGCAGGAAAGATCTTTCAGGATCGTCAGGCGCTGGACCCGGCGAGCAAAGAGACTGGCGGCCAGTTTTTGCAACATCGGATTAGCCCCGCCGATAGACTCATCCTCATAAAAAAACCCGGTGCGACGCACCACAACACTCACACTCTCTTCTGTTTGCAGCAAAGGCAAAAAACCCGCCTGAGCATCGACAGTGACGGTTTTGAGCGCAGGGTGACCGGCCGGATAAAATTTAATCGACACAAGCAGTTTAGCCAACGCCTTGAGGGCCGTTTCCAATTGGGACGCCGTCAACTTCGTTGCAACTGAGGAACTCTTTGTGCTTTGCGTTATTTCGGCCATTCGCTTACACTTTTAATGATACGGGAGAGATGCAGGATAACCTGCCCAGGGAACTAAGGACACTTCCATGCTCAAAAATCGATATGATCATAACATGATTCCATTACAGAAAAAACTACCGGAAGATGACAAAACCATTGTTCTCGGCATAACCGGCGGAATCGCCTGCGGCAAGAGCCTGGTCTGTCAGTTTTTCAGAGAACTGGGGGCTGCGGTTCTGAGTGCCGATGAATTGGCCCGGGATGTGGTCAGGCCGGGGGAAGAGGCCTACGAAAAGATCATCGCGCACTTTGGAAAAGAAATATTGACGGCAGAAGGGGACATTGATCGCGCTCTTCTGGCTAAAAAGATTTTTCGCGTTCCGGCGGAGCGACAGGAACTGAACCGGATAACTCATCCGGCTATCGCTCAGCTTGCCGACAAACGCATCAAAGAATTGCGACAGGACCCGACTGTTCCCCTCATTATCTATGAAGCGCCACTACTCTTTGAGGCAAAAGCCGAAAAGCGGGTCGACCTGGTCCTGGTCGTAGCGACCTCCCCGGAGCAACAGCTTGAACGCTTAATGCAAAGGGACGGGTTGTCGCAAGCAGAGGCCTTACTGCGCATTGCCGCGCAGATGCCGCTGGCCGAAAAAATTTCCCGAGCGGATATTCTCGTCGAAAATAATGCACCGCGTGCCGAGACCCGTAAATTGATCCGGACAATCTTTGCAGAACTAAAGCCTCGCAATAAAAAAAATCCCCCGAAGCCGGGGGATTTACAACGTGCCTAAAACTATAAGCTATTTATGGTAACCGAGTCGGGTGGAAAGATCATCCGCGGCCTGTTTCGCCAAAGGGATCAGCTCCTTTTCGATCCGTTCATCAGAGAAACGCATGATCGGCCCCGAGATACTGATCGCCCCGACAATCCGCCGCGTATAATCACGAATCGGACAGGCGATACAGCGCACGCCGCTGTCCAGTTCCTCATTATCGATAGCATAGCCCTGCTCAAAGACCTTGCGCAACTCTTCACGCAAGGCAGCTTTTGTCGCAAGGGTCGTCGGCGTATAAGCTTTCAGCTCATTCGTCGGATAAAGATGATCAACATCTTCGTCCGACATATACGCCAGGTGCACCTTGCCGGTGGCTGTACAGTAACCGGGGAGCCTTGAGCCGACCCGGGAGACGACGCGCACGGTCAGATCGGTCTCGACCACGTCAAGATAGACCACATAGCCTTCTTTGAAGATAGCAACATAGGCGGTTTCGTTGCACTCTTTAACAATATGGTCAAGGATGGGTCGCGCCTGACGGAGCAGTCCCATCTGCTTGACAAAAGTCTGTCCCAGTTCCAGCGACTTCAAGCCCAGACGGTAATTTTCCGTCGCACGATTCTGCTCGATATAGCCGCGTGACTCCAGCGTTGCCAACAGGCGAAAGACGTTATTTTTGTGCAGCTTCAGCCGCTTGCTGAGTTCGGTGACGCCGAGCTCATCGACCTCACCATGGAATTGTTCCAGCAAATCAAGCGCATGCGAAACGGCTTGTATGATATATTCTGATTTATCTTTTTTCGCCATGGTCTTCCCTCTTAGCTTTCGCTCAAAAACACAAATAATCTACAAAGAGTTGAGGTCTTGTCAAGGATTACTTCTTATTTTCGCCGGTGTTATTTTAGAATGCCGTTTGTATATTGTCAAGGCTGCAGCTTAAATTCTTTTAGCCTTGAGGATTGTTTCTTCGCCGCTGCCTGTGCTATGAAGACACCCCCGATTCCATCCTCTCTTCGCGACTCATCCAATGAATATTGCAAAACTCAATCCGGAACAACGGGCGGCGGTCCTTTTGACCGAAGGCCCTCTCCTCCTTTTGGCGGGAGCCGGCTCCGGGAAGACCCGGGTCATTACCATGCGCATTGCTTATCTGCTCCGCGAAAAGCGGATCGCGCCGGAGAATATCCTGGCTGTCACCTTTACCAACAAAGCTTCCCGCGAGATGCTGCAACGGGTCATCGGCCTGGTCGGGCGCGAGCGCTGCAGCGGCATCGCTATCTCGACTTTTCACGCGCTCGGCATGCGGATACTGCGCAGTGGGATCGAACGGCTTGGTTACAAAAAAAACTTTTCCATTTATATCGGCGGCGACCAGGAGCGCCTGATCCGCGACCTGGTTCGCGCCACCGATGCCGGAGGGACTTCCCTGGTCAGCCAGGTGTTATGGTGCATCTCAAGCGCTAAGAACCGCCTGATCACCCCGCGCAACTTCAAACCCCGCCACAACGACCCGGTCAGCGCTTTGGCAGCACGCATCTACCCCCTCTACCAACGGGCATTGCGCGCCTGCAACGCCGTCGACTTCGACGATATTCTCATGCTCAGTGCCCAGCTTCTGGTTGAACACGCCGATCTGTTGACTCTCTGGCGGAGACAATTCCGCTATGTCATGGTCGACGAATATCAGGATACCAACTTCGCTCAATACCAACTCCTGCGCCTCCTTTGCGACGAACACCGCAACCTTTGTGTGGTCGGCGACGATGACCAGTCGATCTATGGCTGGCGGGGTGCAGCGCCGGAAAATATTCTCGACTTTGAACGGGACTACAAAGGTGCACGGGTGATCAAACTTGAGCAAAACTATCGATCCACATGCAATATCCTCGCCGCCGCCAATGCTGTGATCGGCAACAATCCCCGTCCCCACCCGAAAAAGCTCTGGAGCGCTGCCGGAGCCGGGGCCGGCATTGAACTCCTCAGCTGTCACGACGATGAAGAGGAAGCCAGATTCGTCGTACAGCGGATCCAGACCCAACGGGCGGACAGCAGCGATCCATTCTCCGCCTTTGCCATTTTGTACCGGACAAATGCCCAGTCGCGCGCCTTTGAAGAGCAATTACGCTACGAGAATATCCCTTATGTTCTGATCGGCGGCCAACAATTTTTTGACCGCAAAGAAGTCAAAGATGCCCTTGCCTACCTGCGGGTCATTGCCAATCCGCAAGACGACGTCAATCTACTGAGAATTCTCAACTACCCGAAACGGGGCATCGGCGAACAGAGCGCACATACACTGATCGAAACGTCCGCACGGCTGCATAAATCGATCTGGGAAATACTGCGCCATCCTCAGGCGATGAGTCACTTAGGGGAGAAGTCTCTGACCGCCATGTATAATTTTACGGCATTAATCGTAAAATTCCGGCAACGCTTCCGCTCTTCAGGGCCTGCTGCCAAAATCTTTCGCGAGCTGATCGAGGAGATCGGCATGGAGGATGATATCTGGCGCGCTGCGGAAAATATCGAGCAGGGGAAACGGCGCCTGGAAAATCTCGTGGAAGCGGTCAATGCCCTGGCTGCCTATGAAGAACGGGAGGCGCAGCCAACCCTGGCCGGCTTCCTCGAAAAGGTTTCCCTGCTCGATGCGGACGAACCGAACCGGGAAGAGAAAGAGAATAAACTGCGCCGTGAGGCCGTAGTCTTGATGAGTCTGCATGCCAGTAAAGGACTTGAATTCCCCCACGTCTTTCTGGCCGGTATCGAAGAGGAGACCCTGCCGCATTGCACCGCCGATGGAGAAGCCGCCGATCTTGCCGAGGAACGGAGACTGTTGTATGTCGGCATTACCCGCGCTCAAAAGACCTTGACCCTTTTACACGCCCGCCATCGCAAAAAGTACGGGAAGTTGCGGCCGCGACAACCGAGCCGCTTTCTCAGCGAAATCCCGGTGGAACTGTTGCGCGATTCTTCCCTTCCATCCCCCGTGCTGACTGAGGAGGAGAAAGATCAGGCGGCGAATGCTTTCTTCGCCAACCTCAAAGCCCGCCTTGAGGAGTGATGCGGCAAATTCATCTCCTTTAACTAATGGCGGCAAATTATTTTTTCTTGACTGTTGTCCTTTGGCTGTATATTTTATGACAGCTTTAATTAACCCCTACGGAGGACATCATGAAAAAAATGCTTGCCATCGCACTGCTGCTCGCCTTTACGGCGGGGACCGCCATTGCCTCTGACACTGTCGTCATGAAAGCCAAAAACGGCGACGTGACCTTCGACCATAAAGCCCACTCGGGCATCATGGATTGCAAGGTCTGCCACGGCGACGCCAAACCCGGCAAAGTCGAGCTCGACAAAGATGCGGCACATGCTCTGTGTAAAGACTGCCACGTCAAAAAAAGCGCCGGCCCAACCAAGTGCGGCGAGTGCCACAAAAAGTAACCAGCAAACAGAGAAGAATAAAAAAGAGCCGCCCTTCAGGGGCGGCTCTTTTTTATTCGATGCAACAAAAATCCTACTGAACTTTCAGTAGTTCGACCTCAAAGATGAGGGTGGAATTCGGGCCGATCTGGGCGCCGGCGCCCCGCTCTCCATAAGCAAGGCTTGCGGGGATAAAGAGCTGCCATTTCGAGCCCTCTTCCATCAGTTGCAAGGCCTCGGTCCAGCCGGGGATCACCCCGCCGACCGGAAAGCTGACCGGCTCACCCCGATTGTAAGAGCTGTCAAATTCGCTTCCGTCGATCAAAGTCCCTTTGTAGTGCACAGTGACAGTATCATTCGGACCCGGTTTCTTACCGCTCCCTTTTTTTTCAACTTTATATTGCAAACCGCTCGGCAGGGTCACAACCCCTTCTTTTTTACCGTTCTCCGCAAGGAAGGCTTCTCCGTCTTTCAGATTCTTGATGCCCCCCTCTTTGGCTTTGGCTTCCTGCTTTTCGGCCAGCTCCTGCTGGAATTCCATAATGACTTTGCGGACTTCTTCCTCGGTCATCCGTGTCTTGCCGCCGGCAGTGACATCTTTGATCGCCTGCGCCATCACGTCCGCATCAATTTCAATCCCCTGGGCTTTGAAATCTGTGCCGAGGGACATACCGATACCATAACTGACCTTGGCTTTTTGATCGTTAAGCTCAATCTTCTTTTCCCCTGCGCCGCAGCCAGCTGCCATCAGCACGAGAGCGCCAGCCAGTGTTACCCCTAAAATACGCCCCTTCATTATTGCCTCCTGTTAAATATTTTTGTGAAAACATTTAATACGCTATCCCCCTGCCTGTCAATTGATTTCCCGGACAGATCGGGTATTTTCTCGCCACTGGCCAAATCCCGGAGAAGCGTGTAAAGTTCATGGCAAGACCCTGAAAAGAGAGCCATATATGAAAAATTACATCTGTATCCATGGACATTTTTATCAGCCCCCGCGGGAAAACCCCTGGCTGGAAACGATTGAAGTCCAGAGGAGTGCTGCTCCGTTTCACGACTGGAACGAACGGATCGCCGCCGAGTGTTATGCGCCCAACCGCGCCGCCCGACTCCTTGATGCCAAAGGGAAGATTACGTCTCTCATCGATAATTACCGGCATATCAGCTTTAACTTCGGGCCGACCCTCCTGTTATGGCTGCAACGCGAAGACCCGGCCACTTATGCGGCCATCCTGGCCGCAGATGCGGCCAGTCGCGAACTTTATCAAGGCCATGGGGCCGCGATTGCTCAGGCCTGGGGACATATTATCCTCCCCTTGGCCAATCTGCGGGACAAAATGACCCAAATCCGCTGGGGCATTGCCGATTTTACTACTCGCTTTGCGCGCGCCCCGGAAGGAATGTGGTTACCGGAAGCGGCCGTCGACATTGAATCGCTGGAACTTCTCGCCGAGGCGGGAATCCGCTTTACCATCCTTTCCCCTTTTCAGGCCCGCCGAATCCGGAGACTCAGCGAAGAGACCTGGCAACCGGTGGAGGATGGTGCCATCGATTCTCGCCACCCTTATCTTTGCCATCTCCCTTCCGGGCGGACGATTGCCATCTTCTTTTATGATGGTTCCCTCGCCAGGGGCGTCGCTTTTGGCGGGTTATTGAGCAGTGGTGACACCTTTGCCGCGGAACTCAAAGCCGGACTGCACCCGACAAAAAGTGCTCAGCTTGTTCATCTCGCCACCGATGGCGAAAGTTACGGGCACCACCACAAATTCGGTGAAATGGCTCTGGCACGGGCGATCGACCACATAGATAACGACAAATCCGCACAAATGACCGTCTACGGCGCTTACCTGGCTGCGCATCCGCCGCAACTGGAGGTAGAGATCCTGCCGATGAGTTCATGGAGCTGCGCCCATGGCGTCGAACGCTGGCGCAGTGACTGCGGCTGTCATATCGGCACCGATCCGACCTGGAACCAAAAATGGCGCGCCCCCCTGCGCGACGCCTTCGATCACCTGCGCGATCAGCTTATTCCCCTTTTTGAGCGCTTTGCCGGCGATATTTTCAGCGATCCCTGGGCCACACGCGATGCCTACATTGCAGTGATCCTTGATCGCTCCGAGACTCACGTTAAAAACTTTCTGGCCAAAGCAGCCAAGCACGAACTCACGCCACGGCAAGAGCAGCAGGGGCTGGAGCTACTGGAAATGCAGCATCACACCATGCAGATGTACACCAGCTGCGGCTGGTTCTTCGATGAAGTCTCCGGCATCGAGACCGTCCAGCTCCTCACTTACGCCGCTCGGGCCATCGACCTCGCTCGCACAGCCTGCGGCGTCGACCTGGAAGAAAGTTTTTGTGCGATGTTACGCCTTGTGCCCAGCAACCTGCCGCGCTGGCGGGATGCTGCGGCGATTTACACCGAACTTGTCATACCACAGCGCATCGATTTACCCCGGGTAGCGGCCAACTATGCGATAGCCATCCTTTTAGGTGGTCACCCGGCCGAGGAATTCTATTGCTACACGCTCCGATGCGAACACCGGCGGCAAAGTAACGGTCACCGTCTGCAGATGGTGAGCGGAACAATTCTTCTCCGCTCGAAAATTACCTGGCAAGAGAAGGAGTTCGCGTTCGCCGCCCTGCACTTTGGCGATCTGGACGTTCTTGCCGGAGTACGCGAGGGTGAAGCGGCAACCAAGCTGAGCGAATATCCTGCTCTTCAGCGCCACTTTGAGCAGGGAGATCGCCAGGAAGCCGCTGTCGAATTAAAAAGGCTCTACGGCCCACACCTCTATACATTGACCGATCTCTTTATGGATGAGCGGCAGCGGACCGTCAACCGGATGATCAGCGCCCAGGTCGACAGGATTCTCGAGGAATTCAACCACATCTATCGTGATCATCTCGGCCTCCTGCACTTTTTACACGAAAATGCCCTGCCGGTTCCGTCCCCCCTCTCTGCCGCCGCTGAACAGCTTCTCAATGAAGAAATCCGCAGCTACCTGGAGAGTGATGCAGCTTTTTCCGGGCGGGTTCGTGAAAAGATCGCAAACGCCCAGGCCTTTGATCTGAAGCTGGATCGGGCCCAGTTAGCCCATGCCGCCAGCCGCAGCAGCCACGCTCGCCTCCTGGCGCTGGCGGCAGCGCCGGATGATCTGCAGCGCCTCAAGCAAACGATCAAAGATCTGGAAGAACTTTTGACCCTGCCGTGGCCCATCGATTTATGGCAGGCGCAGAATATTTATTTTGACATTCGCCACCAGGTCATAGCGGTCAAGCTTGCCGCAGTACAGCAGAATGATGCGGCGGCAAAATGGCTGCAGCACTTTAAGACGCTTGGCAACAGCATCGGCATCAGCCCGAACCTCCCGGCATCAGACTAAAAAAGCCCCGCAACCTGTTGGTTGCGGGGCTTTCTGCTTCAAAACCTGGTGCCGATTAAATTTTACGGACGTTGGCGGCCTGCGGGCCTTTCTGCCCTTGGGTGACGTCAAAAGCAACGCGCTCACCTTCGGCCAGAGACTTGAAACCGTCAGAACCAATGGAGGAGAAGTGCACGAAAACATCCGGGCCCCCATCCTGCTGAATGAACCCAAACCCCTTAGCATCATTGAACCACTTAACTGTACCTTCAGCCATTTTCTACTCCTTTAGTCCTTCTGTGGAACCATTCTTGAGACTTTGTCCGCAGACCCCGATTTGTTTTCGAAGACCGGATCCTTATATCCGGCTCCATCCATCGGCCAACCTGAGGCTTTAGCCTAGTTGTGATACGTTATAAAACATAAATAAAACAAAAAAACAAGTCCTTAATTACCGACTTAACTCATTTTTGCAATTCAAGCCAACGAAGGAAAATTGTTACACTTAACATAGTTTTGTTCTTTGACAAGCTGGTGACTCTTCTATTTTTCTCCCCGCGGGAAAATATCGACAACTCCGGCGAAAAAAGTGGCTGACTTCGTGTGTTGTCAATCGGAGCTATTGGCGCTACAATACGCGAACTTTTTGCTATGTTAACCGAGGAGCTCACCATGAAAATTATCGCCCAGGCGGCGCCACTGCTCAGCATCCCCACTCCAGTTCTCGTGATCGGTCTCTTTGCAGAAAAGGCTCTTTCCCCCCGGCAACAAGAGATCAACACGGCTCTTGGTGAGGTACTGGAGCAGGCCCTCCGCGAGCAGGAATTCTCCGGCAAACCCGGCGAAACCCTGCTGTTGCACAGCGGCAAGCGCCTGCCTGCACAGCGCATCCTTTGCGTCGGACTCGGCCAGGAAAAAAATTACAGCCCGGCGCAAGTGCGGCAGGCCGCCGCCAGCGCCGCCGAACTGGTGCAGAAGAAGAGGATCCCGAGTCTGGCTCTTGATCTCGACAGCTTCGTCACCAGCGCCGTCGCGCTCAACCAGGCGGCAGCAGCCGCCACCGAGGGAATCGTCCTGAGTGCTTACCGCTATGACGATTTCCGTCACGACACTGCCAAAGATCTCACTCCCTTGCTGCGGGAAGCGCTTCTGATCTATGCCAGCGCTGCGGAGCAACGCGGGGTCGAAAGAGCTGTTACGGCGGCACAGATCGTCTGCGCCGGGGTCTGCCTCGCCCGTGATCTCGTCAATGCGCCGGGGAATGTCAAATCACCGCAGGATCTTGCTGAACGCTGCCGCATTGAAGGCGAAGCTGCCGGCTGCGTCTGCACCATCCTCCATCGCCAGGCGCTGGAGGACGAAGGAATGGGCGCGCTCCTCAGCGTTGCCCAAGGGAGCATGCGCGAACCCTGTCTGATCATATTGGAATATCGCGGCGCCGGCGATCAAGCCCCGTTGGCCTTGGTCGGCAAGGCGGTCGTCTTTGACAGCGGCGGCATCTCCCTGAAACCGTCGGAGAAGATGGATGAGATGAAGATGGATATGGCGGGTGGAGCCGCAGTCCTCGGCACCATCACCGCTGCCGCGCGTCTGCGCCTGCCGATCAATCTTGTTGCTATTATCCCGGCGGTGGAAAACCTCCCTTCCGGCCACGCCCTTCGCCCCGGCGACATCCTGACTTCCCTGTCCCAAAAGACCATCGAAGTTCTTAATACCGATGCCGAGGGCCGTCTGATCCTCGCTGATGCCATCACATACGTACAACGCTACCAGCCCGAGGCCATCATCGATGTCGCCACCCTCACCGGTGCCGTCATTATCGCCTTAGGCCACCAGGCCAGCGCTGTTCTCGGCACTGACCAGGCGCTGATCGACGCCCTCCTCACCGCCGGCGACCGCAGCAACGAGCGCCTCTGGCAGCTCCCCCTCTGGGACGATTACGACCAACTGATCAAGAGCGATGTCGCCGACATTAAAAACAGCGGCGGCCGGCCGGGCGGCACGATTACCGGTGCCGCCTTTCTCAAAGCCTTTGCCGGCGAAAAACCCTGGGCCCATCTCGACATTGCCGGTACCGCCTGGGAAGAGAAGGGGCGCCCCGGCATCCCCAAAGGGGGGAGCGGTGTCGGCGTCCGCTTGCTGATCGATTTCCTGCAAGCCCGGACAAAATCGTAAGCGGATGAAAGCCGGACTGCTCGCTGCCATCCTCGCCTTTCTTGCCGGCGTCGGTCTCCCGACCCAGGCGGGAATCAACGCCCAACTCGGGCTCTGGACACGCTCATCGATTACCGCCGCTCTCATCTCCTTTGCGGTCGGCACCCTGGTGCTGAGCATCGTTACGGTAGTGACGGCCACCCCCCTCCCCCTTTGGTCCAGTGCCGCGGCGCTGCCGTGGTGGATCTGGAGCGGCGGCGTCATGGGGGCCTTCTTTGTCGCCGCCGCAACCTTTATCGCCCCGCAACTCGGCGCGACCACCATGCTCGCCCTGATCCTCGCCGGCCAGATTGTCGCCTCAGTCCTCTTTGATCATTTCGGCGTCCTCGGCTACCCGCTCCACCCCCTGAACCTGCAGCGCAGCCTTGGCCTGCTTCTGCTCATTGCCGGCGTGGTACTGATTCGCAACTCCTGAACAGACAGATTGACAGCACTTTGTCCCTGTGCCATAAAAACAGCCTAATCCCTAAAAAACGGAGGTCAGCTTGTGATTAAAATTGATTTTGCCAAGATGGGGGGATTGATCCCCGCGATTATTCAGGATCACGAAAACGGCGAAGTCCTGATGGTCGCCTTTATGGATGAAAAGACCCTGGAATATACCATCCGCGACCAGAAGACCTGGTTCTTCAGCCGCACCCGCAACAAGTACTGGATGAAAGGGGAGGAATCGGGGAACACCCAGGATGTCATCGAAATCCTCACCGATTGCGACGCCGATACTGTCGTCATCAAGGTCAGGCAGAACGGTCCGGCCGCCTGTCACACCGGCAATCGCAGCTGCTTCTATGTGCGCTGGGAAAATGGCGAATGGGTCGAACACAGCAAGCCGCTCTTTGATCCGAATGAAGTCTATAAAAAAGCCTAACAAAAGACTAATTTCACACGGATCAAATCTGATAACTTCGGATAAAAGCAGATGACACCATTTTTGCTGTTTAATCAGATTTTCATCAGATTCCATCCGAAGTTATCCGTGTGAAACAGTTTTGTTTTCAGAGTAAACAAAAACCCTCTTGCAGCATTTCACTATAAGGATTTCAAATATGTCCAATATCCTCAAGTTCGGCATCCCCAAAGGGAGCCTCGAAGAAGCGACCGTTGACCTCTTTAAACAGGCCGGCTGGAGCCTCGGCATCTCTTCGCGCAGCTACTTCCCGACCATCGATGATGAAGAGATGAAGTGCAGTTTGATTCGTCCGCAGGAGATGGGGCGATACGTCGAACGCGGCACGATCGACGTCGGCATTGCCGGCCGTGACTGGGTCAGGGAGAATGACTCGAACGTCGTCGAAGTCTGCGAAATGGTTTACTCCAAGGTGTCGCGGCGACCGGTGCGCTGGGTGCTGGTGGTGGGACCGGACTCCAAGATCGAACGTCCCGAAGACCTCGCCGGCTGCACCATCTCCACCGAGTTGGTCGAATTCACCAAGCGCTACTTTGCCGAGCGAAATATCCCGGTGACCGTCGAATTCTCCTGGGGCGCAACTGAAGCAAAAGTCGTCGAAGGTCTGTGCGACGCCATCGTCGAGGTCACCGAAACCGGCTCGACGATTCGCGCCAATAACCTGCGGATCGTCTGCGACCTGATGTCGTCAGTACCGGTGATGATTGCCAATCGCGACGCTTGGAACGATCCCTGGAAGCGGACCAAGATCGAAGAGATCGCCACCATGCTGCAGTCAGCATTGAGTGCCGAGGGGATGGTCGGACTGAAGATGAACGCCCCGGCCGATCGCATCGAAGAGATTATCGCTATCCTCCCAAGCCTGAAGAATCCGACCGTTTCCCACCTCTACAAATCCGACTGGGTCTCGATCGAGAGCATCCTCCCCGAGAAACAGGTGCGGCGGATTATACCGGCACTGATGAAGATCGGCGCGCAAGGGATCGTCGAATACCCTTTGAGCAAGATCATCTGAAAATATCAGCAGATAGCAGCTAAAACCCCGCGAACCCTCCGATAAAGGGTTCGCGGGGTTTTTTGTTATAAGAAGTGCGGAGTTTTACCGCCGGCTATTTCACCCTGGGGATAAAGATCTGCTCCGGATCAAGAACCTCGTGAATGAGATGCAGCTCTTCGCGGGTCGGGGGCAAGGTCTCACCGCTGACCCGCGAAATGTCGAGATCAAACTGGCAGAGGCCCTTGATCTCTGCCGGGCTCTTGCCGGGGTGACAGGTGTCGAGGTACATGCGGCCGCTCCCGGCATCGAAACGGAAGACTCCGGCAGTGCTGATCACCGCCGACGGCCCGCCGCGAAAGGCCGCCCCGTAAAGTTCCTGGCGGGGCACGAGCTCGCCCCCCGGCCACTTCTTCACCCGCCAGCCGGGGCTGGTGATGTAGCTGACGTTCTCGACAAAGCGGCGCGGCTCGTGGACCATAATGAAGACAGTGCGCTGCGCAAAGGAGTTGATGTCGGGATTGCCGCCGCTGCCGGTGAGGCGTAGATCGGGGTTGAGATAGTCGCCGATGCAGGTGGTATTGACATTCCCGTACTGGTCGACCTCGGCTCCCCCTAAAAAACCGAGATCGACGTAGCCGCGCTGGGCGATGCTGAAGGCGTCGTAAAGGCCCGAGGCGCGGGAAGCCCCCATCTCGCAGCGGGCATCGCCGACCGAGGTCGGGATCTCCGGCGGCCGGCCGTCGAGGGTGCCGGCTTCGAAGATCAACTTGAGATTCGGCGCATGGGTCTTCTGGGCGAGCATGATCGCCACCATCGGCAGGCCGGTGCCGGCAAAGACAATCTCGTTATCCGCCACCTCGCGGGCAGCGGCGCAGCACAACAGGTCGGCAAGACCGTATTCTTCAGCGGACGCGTAGTTTTTGCTCATGTCACTGCCCCCTTTTCACGGATGTGGAATAGTTGAGTGCGGTATTCGCCTTGAGATTTAGCATCCGTCCCCAACCGAGCTTCTCCAGATAACTCAGATTATCAAGACCATGGATCCACTCCTTGGCAAAGGCATCGAAGCCTTCCTGGCTGCGGGTCCTGGCGTAGAAATCCTTGAGAAAAGCACCGTCGACGTCGTAACGCCCGAACATCCCGGTCGGGTGGGCGCCGAAGGGACATTCGACAATATGGTCGACCTCGAAGCTGGCAATGGTGTTCTGATCAGCGTTGCGGCGCAGATACTCCTCGGGGACGATCTCCTCGGCCATGACGATGGTGAGATCCGCAGTGCGGGCGGCTTCGGGATCGGAGTAATACTGACCGTTGACCCGCACTGTCCCCTCCTCGCCGACCTGCTGCACGCACATCACGGCGATGTCAACCTTGGCCGCCGGGACCAGGACCTGAGCGCCGGCACCGTAGAAGGGATCATCGCTAAAGACATACTTGTGCTTGGCGATGCGCTGGCCATCGCGTTTGCCAGCAAGGCCGAGCATGTCGTAGGCCGGGTTGTGGATATCGGTGCCGAGGGAAGTCTGGGTCGCGGCGTAAGGGGCACCGGAAGCGCCGGCGGCGAAGCGGAACATCATCTCGGCGTGGCTGTAGTCCTCGACGATGATCTCCTTGGCGCCGACCTTGCGCGACAGGTTGGCGCCGTATTTGCCGTAAAGTTCATGGCCGACCCAGCACGATTCCCAGATGTCGACGCAGCCGGCACCGACGAGAAATTCGGTGTGCGGCCCGCCCTGGACCTCGATGAGGTGCAAGTTCCGGCGTTGCTGGCGGATCAGTTCGCAGACGATCGCCATCGGCCGGCGCCAGATGGTGAAACCGGAAAAAGTGAGACTTGCGCCGTCCTTGATGATCTCGGCGGCCTGTTGCAGGGTAATCCGTTTGTCGTTCATACCAGCCTCCTGGCGGACCTGATCAGGCCGCGAAGTTTTTCAGAATTTCGCGGGCGATAATCACCCGCTGGATCTCGTTGGTCCCTTCGTAGATGGCGGTAATGCGCGCATCGCGGGCATAGCGCTCGACCGGGAAGTCCTGTGTATAGCCATAACCGCCGAGCATCTGCAGCGCCTGGTAGCAGGCCTTGTTCGCCGCCTCAGTGGCGAAGAGCTTCGCCATCGACGCTTCCTTGGCAAAGGCCTTGCCGCTCTCCTTGCGGTAGGCGGCGCTCAGCAGCAGCAATCGCGCCGCTTCGAGTTCGGTGTAGGCATCGGCGATCTTCCACTGGATCGCCTGAAAGCTGCTGATCTTCTGGCCAAACTGCACCCGTTCGCCGGCGTAGCGGCTGGCGTAGTCCATCGCCGCCAATCCGATGCCGAGGCCGAGAGAACCGATACCGATGCGGCCGCCGGCGAGTTCCGCAACGGCGGTGCGGAAGCCGTCGTTGAGCTTCCCCATCAGGGCACTCTTGGGGATGCGACAGTCGCTGAAGATGACCTCATTAGTCGCTGAGGCGTGCTGCCCCATCTTCTTTTCTTCTTTGCCGATGATCAGCCCCGGCGTGCCGGCCTCGACGAGGAAACAGCTGATCCCCTTCCCTTTTGGTGCGTTCTTGTCGGTCACCGCCCAGACAACGAAAACCCCGGCGTAAGGGGCGCTGGTGATGAAAATCTTGCTGCCGTTGAGAATAAAGCTGTCACCGTCCTCAACCGCCTGAGTCGTCATCCCCGAGGGATCGGAGCCGGCGCCGGTCTCGGTCAGGGCAAAGGCGCCAGCGCTAAATTCGCCGGAACAGATTTTGGGGATATAAGCGCGGCGCTGTTCTTCGCTGCCGATCGCCTGAATCACCTCGCAGACCATGTTGTTGACCGAGACCGTCACTGCCGTCGACGCGCAGGCGCGGGCGATTTCAGTCATGGCAACGCTGAAAGCGACGACTCCGGCTTCGCAACCGCCGTAGGTCTCCTGGACGTTGAGCCCCATGAAACCGAGCTCGGCGAGTTTCTTGAGATTGGCCAGGAGCGGGGCACGGTCGTCCCCCTGGTCGAGCTGTGCCGCCACCGGTTCAAGCTCCGCCTTGGCAAAATCGCGGGCCGTCTCCTGAATCAACTTCTGTTCTTCGCTCAGTTCGAGAAACATCTTTGACCTCCTTCTTCTCTGTTAACCTATCGGACGGCAGCGATCGGAACATCCAACTGCTGCCCCCACTCCTGCCACTCGGACGCGCTGCGGGTGGCAAAGACCTGGCGATACTCTTCGTCGCTCTGAACCTGCAAAGCTGTCTCCAACCGCCCCTTGAAGTGCCGTTCCAGAGCCGCCACCGCCACCCAGCCGTCGGTGGTGGCGTAAAGGTTGTATTCAGGGAGGCCCCCACCGAGATTCGCCCCCGGACTGGTCGTCGCATAGCGCAACGGTTCGGCCATCGCCGCCGCAGCGGCAGAGAGGGCAACCTCGCTATAACCACCGATTGCCCCCCGCTCCCGCGCCAGCAGCAAGCTCAAAGCGGCGGAGATACTCTTTTCTGCGCCGGCCATATCCGCCAGCAGGGTGCGTGGCATGTGCGGCGGCGTGAGGAGGCCGAGAGCCGCCTGATAGGTGAGATCATGACCGGCCTCGTTCTGGCGCGGCGTCGGATAACCGACTATGGCGACCTGACACAGGCGCGGATACTTCTTATGCAAGGTCGGCCAATCGAGGTTGAGACGTTCCAGGGCGGCGGGCCGCGAAGCGGTGAGGAGGAGATCCGCGTTGGATAGCATGCGGCCGAAGCGCTCGCGATCGCGGCTCTCCTTCAAGTCGAGACGGAGGATCGTTTGGCCGGAAGCCATATCCCGATACCAGCCGGCATGATACTGCTCCATCGGGTCGCCAGAGGGCGGCTCAACTTTAATAACCTTCGCGCCTAATCCCTGGAGATACCGCGCCGCAGCCGGACCAGGGAGATTAAGGGCGAGAGTGACTACGCGCATACCCTTAAGAGCTGTCATGCTTCTTCCTCCCTTGCCGCCCCCAGGGACAGACCTTGATGCAGATCCCACAGATCGGTTTCTCAATCAACGGCAGATTCTTGAATTCGCGAACGAGTTTGTCGGCACATTTGTTAAAATCGAGAGCCTCTTCGCGTGAGGCATAATGGAATTCGACATTGACGTTGCGAATCGCCTGGGCCACGCAGGCTTCGGTGCAGGCCCGGCAAGTACCGCAGCGGTTCTTGAGCGGCGCATCCGGCAGCAGGGACAGATCGGTGAGGACCGTTGCCAGCCGCACCCGCGGCCCGAACTCCGGGGTGATAATGAGGAGACTCTTCCCCTGCCAGCCGAGCCCGGCGACATTGGCCACCGCCTTGGCGGAGAGATGGGAGGTGAAGTTCACCATATCAAGGGGGAGAGACGCCGGAATCGGCAGAGCCTTCCCGCCCTGGGCTTCGATCCAGCTGCAGAGACGCAAGGCAATGGTGTCGAGCAGAGCATTAGCCTGCTGGTAGACCTGGGAATAGAGGGGGGTCGGGCGATCAACGAGCTGTTCAAAGACCGTATCGGGGAGTTTGACGGCAAAAGAGATGGCATAACGAAAGGGCGCGAGGAGGTCGGCAGGGGTTGTCTCGATCCCGGCCAGCAGCTGGAGATCCGCGACCCCGACCAGATCGGCACCTAGGGTTCGCGCCTCTGTTTTCAATTGTTCTGTCAGGCTCTTAGCCATGGCGACCTCCGGAGCTTTGCACGCTACTTCTCGATACCGATGCGGGCCTGGACCCCCACCCCGTAGTAATGCTTGATCTCGCACATTTCCGTGACCAGATCGGCGGCGGCGATGAGCCGGGCATCGGCGTTGCGCCCGGTCAGCACCAGCTCGACTTGCGCCGGTTTGGCGGCGCAGAGGGCGAGGATGTCGTCGACACTGATCAGCCCAAACCATGCCGCACCGTTGATCTCATCGAGAATGACAAGATCGTACTCGCCGCCGGTCAGGACCCGCCGCGCCAGAGCCAGGGTCTCGGTGGCAATGCGGATATCCTCGGGGTCGAGGTTGTCGCGGAAGATCCAGCCATCGCGGCCGGTCTGATAGATAGTGAGCAGCGGCGTCAACCGGGCTGCGGCATGATGCTCACCGTAAGCGCCGCCCCCTTTGATAAACTGCACCATGCAGACCCGCAGTCCCCGCCCGATGGCGCGCAGCGCCAGCCCCAGGGCCGCGGTCGTCTTCCCTTTACCGTTGCCGGTGTAAACCTGAATCAAGCCCCGTTCCAGACTCATTTGGCCAACCTTGCGGTGAAGGCCGGGACGAACTGCATCACGTCGGCAACAATGAGCACATCGGCGACCTCGTTGATCGGCGCCTCCTTATCCTTGTTGATGGCGACGATGAAATCGGACTTCTTCATCCCCGCCAGATGTTGAATCGCGCCGCTGATGCCGCAGGCGACGTAGAGCTTGGGGGCAACGCTTTGGCCGGTGGTGCCGACCTGATGGCTGTGCTCGACCCAACCGGCATCGACTACTGGCCGACTCGCCCCGAGCTCGCCGCCCAAGGCCTTGGCCAATGCGGCAATCACCGGCACATTATCTTTCTTGCCGACGCCGCGTCCGGCGCTGACGATGACCTCGGCGCGAGTAAGATCGACCCCCTTGGCTTCGGCCGGCTCGTAGCCGATGAACTCGAACTGCGCACTGTTGGCGGCCACTGCCAGCGGTTCGACCTGGGGTATCCCTTCGGGAATGACCGCCGGAAAGGCGCCGGCCTGGATCGTCAGGACGATGATCGGCGTGGTCGGCTGGACCGTGCGCCGCATCTTGGCATTGCAGCAGCCGACCTCAAAACCGCCGTCGACGACCGCCACCACCTCAGAGACCTGTCCGGCCGAGAGGGCTGCCGCCACCCGCGGGGCGAGATCCCAGCCGTAGGAGGAGTGGAGGAAGACGACGCAGTCCGCCTGTGACTTCACCACTGCCGCCAGAATCAGCTCTTTGTGCAGGTCGGGATTGTATTCGCCGCAGCTCGCGACATCGGCGAGGTAGAGAGTGCCGCTCCAGGCCGGAAGCTGAGTTTCACTGCCGATAAGAAAGAGGGACGCGTCGATGCCGTTGCCCGCGGCAAAACCGAGAAGTTCATAGGTACTGTCAAGGAGTTGACCTTGCTGATATTCGCCGACCAATAATGCTTTCATCGTTGCCTCCTAGCGTAGGACCGCAGTCTTATCCTTCAAAATAGTGAAGAGTTGCTCCACCAGCGTCGCGACATCTCCTTCGAGAACGAGGCCGCCCCCTTTTTTCGCCGGCGGATAGAAGCGTTGCGTCGTCGCCCGGGGGTTGTCGCTACTGAGACTGGCGACCGGAATCGCTTCGATCTCTTTCTTCTTCGCCTTCATAATATTGGGGAGGGTCGGATAGCGCGGAACATTGAGGCCGAGCTGGCAGGTGACCAGAGCCGGGATATGGAGTTTGACCACCCCCTTGATCCCCCCTTCGAGCTCGCGCTTGGCGGTGATGACGCCATCGCTGTAAGCAAAGCCGACGAGCGTGGTGACACAGCTGATGCTGAGGCGTTCGGCCAGAGTGACGCCGACCTGAGCACTGCCGCGGTCCTGCGACTGCATGCCGGTGAAGATCACCTCGTAGCCTTTGCCGCCGGCATATGTCGCGATGATATCGGCAATCTGCCACGGATCCTTCTGCGCCGCAGCGGCATCCTGAATATGCACCGCGCGGTCGCAGCCCATGGCGAGGGCCTTCTTCAAGGCCTCAACGACCCGATCCGGGCCGATCGACAGGACGGTAAGTTCCGCCGTGTCGCCGAGCTGCTCGCGGAGTCGTACCGCCTCCTCGACCGCGTACTCGTCATATTCATTCATGCGCCAGGCGAGGTCGGCTTCGTCGAACCAGACCCCGGCGGCGTTCGGCTTGAAACGTGACTCGAGATCGGGAACCTGCTTGATGCAAACGAGAATTTTCATAACTACCTCCTGAATATTGAACCTAACGGCAAAACTCGTTTAACAGGGATAA
>JACUTW010000101.1 GCA_014859605.1 Desulfuromonadales bacterium | reverse complement strand
GGCAGAAGAGGTGTCGCGCAGCAGGAATTCGCTGCCGACCGACTCGGTCCAGGGATTGTCGCTTTCCTGGGCCCAGTCGCTGATGCGGTAATTATCGAACAAGTAGTGCAGTCCAAAGACCAGGTTTTTAGCCAGCTGATACTCCAGAGTGGCATTAAGGGTGTTCTGCTTGTGTTTGACCGTAGAGGGGTTGCGGAAAGCAAACTCATTCGTATCCAGGCGCTCAGCGCCCGAGCGGAGGGTTGACAACGGAGAGCCGAACCCACTGTAATCAATATCGACTTTACCGTAAGCGAAGCTATAGTCCGTAATAAAGTTGAGCTTACCAGGGATGATCTGGTAGCCGATGCCAGCCCCTACAGTGTTAGTACGATCGTCAACCTTAGCTTCCCACTGGCCCCTGGCTTCGGTCCAGGCACCAAGATCTGCAGTAGTGGCTACAGTTGGATTCGCTTTGTTATTTTCAGTAAATTCCAGACCACGCTGGGTACTTTCGATTGTCTCTCTGGCAACAAAGGCGCTCAAGTTCAGCTGTTTGCTGGCAGCAAAGCTGGCGTCAAGGGCATACCGGTTACTTTCACTGGAAAGCAAACCGAGTTGTTCTCCAGGAGTGACAGCAGCTTCTCCAGCAAAACCTGTTCCAGCCAGGGGCTGGGTTGACTTGACGCCCGAAGCGTAATCGTCATCGCGCCAACGGAAAGAGGCGCTCAGATCGATGGCTTCATTCGGGGTAAAGCTTGCAGCAAGATCGACCTGCTGACGCTCGCGGTCGGTTACGTCAAATCTGCGCATGTCCGGATGATTGGAAAAGGTAAACTGAGGATTGTCGTTGTCGGTGCCGGTAACATAGGAGTAACTTTCGGCAGTAATATTGTTGTTGTAGCTGTCGGCCTCACGATCGCCATAAAGGTACTTGGCGCGCAGAGAGACGGAGTTGGTGGGGCGGGTACGGATCGAGACATTGTATTTATTCTCGTCAGTGTCTGCTTCGCGGTATTCGCGGTCGATCTCTTCGCGCTCAAAACCGAGACCAAGGGTCGTGCGCCAGAAATTCAGACTGTAAGTGGCATCGAGTCCGTAGTTCTGCTGGTCATAGCCATAGGCCAGGTTGGTACGCATGTTCTTATAAGTCGGAGCGTCAGTATTGGTCGGTGAAGTGTCCTGGGTGATGTAATGCCAGTTGACCTCGGCCGTATTGTTGTCAAGATCGTAGTAACGAAAGAATGCCCGAAGATTCAAACGCTCGACAGGATTAATGGTGTAATCAACATTAAAGAGCTTGGTTTCAATCTCGGCATCGGCCTTGAGACGGGGAAGAATGGCCGTAGAACTGAAATCAACTGTGCTGCCAAAGTCCGTGGTGGCGTAGGGTATCAAGGTTTCGTCCTGCTCGCTCTTGCCGTAGGCAACAGTACCGGCCAGGCGGCTAGCCATAGGCAGATCGACACCAAAGGCGAGTGAAACGTTCTGATAGCGATTATCCGGAGCCAAAGCGCGCTGACCGTATTGGCCAACATTGTAGTCACGCGCATTGCCGGTCCAAACCCAAGTTTCATAGTCGTTGCCGGCCGAGGGGTTAACATAGATGTTCTGCCAGGTCAACGTATCGATCTCATTATTGAAGTCGGAGAGCAAGTAAGTGAAAAGCCCCTGATACTTGTCGCGATTGTACTCCGCTTCGAACTTTATCTCGCGCGTTGCATAATCGATCGGCTCGGCAAATTGAATATTAAGGGAACGGGGCGGCCGATCACCGATCGGCCCGTAAGTAATCTTGGAACCGTCCTTACGCTCGTCGCTGTAGGTCAGACGGAACTTGAGAAATTCACTCGGTGTGAGTTGCAACGTTGCCGAAGTTTTGTCCCGCTGGGTCCCGAGGTCAACTTTGTGCAGATTTGTTTCCAACCAGGCAGCAGTGACTTCGTCATTCTGATTGAGAACGCCGAGAGTAAGCAAGTTGCCAGCACCGTCATAGGTATTGGGTGAATCAGTATTGTTTGGTCGAAGTATCGTGTTGGGAATCTGCACCGGGCCCGGCACAGTATAAAGCCCGTCCCCCTGATCAATAAAAGGGGTCATCGCCTTGTTACTGAGATTATGGGGAATCTCGTTGCGCTCGACGGACATGCGCCAGGTACCAGCGGAGCCCGCTTCAACCCGCAGCGACTGATCGTCGCGGATGAGGTTCTTGCCGTTGAATTCAAAGTAGCGACCGCTGGCGGTATCGAGACCGAGGAAACTCAGGTCGTAAAGATTGACGCCGTTTTGCAGGTCGCGATATTCGCCAAACTTGCTCGAATTGCTGTCGACATCAACCTGCTGAACCCCGACGGTGAAACTCCCCGAGGTTTCCAATTGTGCTTCGCCCTGAGCCAGCGCGCCAGCCGGCAACAGGAGGGAAAGCACTGCAATTTTCCAGAATTTCTTCATGTTCTTGCCTCCTTACCGGGTAAATTTGGCGCCCGACGGCGAATTGGAGCCGTGCTGGGTCGTATGACAGTTAACGCACCCTTGGGCAGTAGGGTTACTGGTGCGGTTGTAACGCGGCAGATTGATGTGGCCGCCGTATGAGTGACACTGCAAACACAGGAACGACTCTTTGGCATTGAGCAGGTCGCGATTGTTCGAACCATGGGAATCGTGACAGTTGTTGCAATTTTCGCGAACCGGGGCGTGTTCCCAGACAAAGGGACCGCGTTTTTCCTGGTGACAGCTCAAGCAGGTTTCATTGACGGTTGCGCCCTTCAGCAGGCTCTTACCGACCGAACCATGGACATTGTGACAATCGGAGCAGGTCATCTTCCCTTCGCGGACCGGGTGATGATAGGCCTTGCTCATCTGGCCGCGAACGTCGGCATGACAGGTGTAACAAAGGGTGGTTTCATCCTTGGCGGCGAGGAGCGACTGCTCGCTCTTCTTCTCCATGACATTGTGGCAATTGACGCAGCCGACACCAGCGGTCTTGTGAGCGCTGCTCTGCCAGTAGATCTGCTTGCCACCCTTGTGGCACTGCAAACAGATATTTGTCTGCTGCGCCGCACTCGGAGCGAACTCCCGGCCGGGATTTTCCAGGTGCTGACTGCGTGAGACGTGGCACGCCCCGCAATTGCTCGCCTGCAGGTCGCCTTTGGCGCCGTAGGTAAAGGCACGATCATGCGGGGTGCCGGCGTAGGATTTCACCTCTGCCTCGTGACACTCGACACACGTCGTGGCCATCGGTTCGGCGGCCAGGGCATTGCCCCAGACCGTCAAGATGAGGACACTCGCCAGTAAGGCGAGGAACCCCAGTCGGTTCAACAAACTCCTGTTTCTCATGTACATGCCTCCTCTTTGATGTTGTGCTGCGAGTTGCCATTGGTGTCGACGAAGGGTCATCCCGAATTTCACCTTAAAAACATTAGTAGACGCCGCTAAAATCTCTAATCCGGCGGCGGGGAAAAACCCTATTCGTCAACAAAAAAGACAGGTTAAAAACTAAAGTTGGGTACAAAGGCAGATAGCGCACAAACTTCTGCCACTGTTTAGCAGAATTTTTATTACCAAAGTTGTAGGGATGAGTTCCAGATAAGAATCCTTCACCATTGCTCACAAGTGGTGAAGGATTCTTCACAGGCAGGAATAAAAAACAGTTATTGCGGGGGGTTGTCTTTAGTTATCTGACTAAGGCAGGCCAAAATCCGCTCCCCTTGCGGGGTGAGGATATAATTTTTGTGTTCATCCTGGCCGACCAGATCGGCATTGCGTAACATCTTCAGGTGGAAATTCATCTTGGTGTGGTCTTCGATGCCAAGATGCCGGGTGATATCCATAAAACGGAGTCGCTGTTCACGGCCGATCAGCTTGAGAATGTCGCGGCGAATCGAGTTGGCCAGACAGCTGAAAGTGCTGTCCATCTCAACCTGTAAACTGCAATCGAGGAGTCGTGCCTCCTCCAGACTGCGCCGCACGGCGGTCAGCAACTCGTCGACCTTAAAGGGCTTGGTCAGATAGTCATCGGCCCCTTTGCGCATGGCGGCGACAGCATTTTCTACGGTCGCAAAGGCGGTGATCATAATGATCCGGGTGCGGGGCGCCTGGCGCTTCAGTAACGGCAGAATCTCCTGGCCGCCCAGTCCCGGCATGATCATATCGAGCAGCACCAGATCGAAAGTTTGTCCGCTCAGGATCTTGAGGGCTTCTTCACCACTGCTGGCGTTGGCGACAAAAAAACCGGCATCGTCCAATATCTCGCTGATCGTTTCACGCAGTTCCTGATCATCATCGACTACCAGAATCCTATGCGCCATCGCGAACTCCTTGCGGGAAAGTCAGAGTGACAATGCAGCCACCCGGTGCGGCATTGGCCACGGTAACATGCCCGCCGTGACGCTCCATGATACCAAAGCAGATTGAGAGCCCCAACCCGGTCCCGATCCCCACCTCCTTGGTGGTGAAGAAAGGATCAAAGATGGTGCTGAGATGTTCGGCGGCGATGCCGGGGCCACAATCGCTCACTTCAATCGTCACCCCTTCCGGGGTACTGCGGGATGTGAGCTTAATCGGCGCGCCAACAGGACTGGCATCCATGGCATTGATTAAAACATTGAGAAAGACCTCTTCGACCTTCCAGGAAAAACCCCGCACTGGCGGCAGTGACTGCAAATTCAGAACGAAATCGTAATCCTGCTGCCGGGGGCCAAGGAGCGTCAATGTATTGCGCAGCACCTCGTTGAGATCAAGAAGTTCGACAGGCGCTCCGAGATCGTCATGGCGGGAAAAGGTCAGAAGTTCGCGAGCGATCTTCGAGGCGCGATCGAGGTTGCGCTCGATGGCCGCAAAACGTTTAACGTAGGGAGCGCCGGGGTCGGTCGCATTGAGCGATTTCTTCAACAATTCAACATTAAGGGAGACATTGGCCAGGGGGTTGTTGATTTCGTGGGCGATACCGGCGGCGAGCCTCCCCAGGGAAACCATTTTTTCCGACTGGGCAAAGCGTTGCAGTCGCTCTTCGATCTGGGTTTCCCGCTCAAGATCGAAGATGTGCAAAGCATTCATCAGAAAGTGCAAAATGAAGAGTCCGGCAATACCGCGCAGGAGTTCGATACGCACCCCCGGCAAGAGGATGACTCCGGTCGGAACCAATCCGGCAAAGATTCCGTACCCGATCAGGGCAATACCGGCAGCGATGAAATTTCGTGCCACCTTGTCGCTGGTGGTGCGGATTGTCCCGGCATAACCGATGAGGCCGAAGCCGGCGAGAAGAGCGGCGGGGAAGGCGATAAAGTAGCGCATGCGTAATGCGATTAGACGGAAGAACTCCGGAGTGAATTCGAATTCTTGCGTGAGAATGCTGGAGATGAAGAGCGGCAGCAACGCCAGGACAAAGAGGTTCAACTTGGCCCGATGCTGCGGATAAACCGATTTCAGCACGCTGTAGCCAAAGATCAGCAGGAAAACAAAGGAGACAAAGGCCGGCAAGAGGCGGAGGGCGCTGATGATCGGCAACAGGTGCGGCGGCAGGGTCGGCCACTCCAGGTAAAGAAAGAGGACGAGCCATTCGTGGCAGGCATGAACAAAGGCAAAGAGCGCAAAGAGCGAGAGGTGGCGGGCGATCGTCAGCTGACTGCTTCGGGTGACCTTGGAGGTAATCGCGACCCCGGCGGCAAAAAAGACCAGACCGTAAAAGAGAAATGTCAGAAATGTAATGAAATCGTTAACGTTATTTGGCACAAAAGACTTTCTGTCGGCTATCGAAAGCTCTGCCGTAATTTTGACCAGGGCGAGAAAATTCCGCTAGTTGTCAACTCTCCCAAGGGAGAAGAAAACTAATACGATTATCCCGGCGCGTCAATAGCCCGGACTTAACCGCCCCCGCCACTCCTCACCTTTTGACACGACTGTGTCGGGCTGTTATTCTCCCGGGATCAGGATCAATCATGCAACCTCATCAAGGAACAGACCCATGCCCTCTCTCGATTTTGACCGGGAAGAACGCGCCTTCCGCAAATACTACGACAGCAACCGGCAACACCTCGAAGCGGCCAAGAATGCTTACGTCAGCTTGATCAACGCCTGCCTCAAACAGGGGGATGGCGATGCTGTCAGTAAAATTGAGGGGCGGGTCAAGGACAAAGAGGAGTGTATCAAGAAGTTTGACCGCAAGTACCGCAGCCAACTGGAAGCAGACGAACAACCTTACGAAATCAGACACTACATCTCTGATCTCATCGGCGTTCGCATCATCTGCCTCTATGAAGACCGCATCGCCAGCGTCGCTCAATTCCTGACTCAATCCTTTAAACTCATCGAAGTGACGGACAAGATTACGGCGATCGAAAGTACCGAGGATTCCTTCGGCTACAAAGGGCTGCACATGGATCTCGCCCTGCCCGACGATCTGACGACGCAGCCGAAATACCTCGCCTTTGCGAACTGCCCCTTTGAGGTGCAGATCCGTTCCCTGATTCAGGATGCCTGGAGTGTTTTGGATCACGAGATCAAATACAAAAAATCGATCCCGATCGAACTCAAGCGCCGTATTAACGTCCTCTCTGCCCTCTTCGAACTCGCTGATCGCGAGTTCAAAGAGATCCGCAACGCCACCGCCGACCTCATACAGCAGGCGACCGCGGCGCCGGTCAGTGACTCGGTCGCCGAACGCGACGATGCAGGCGGGGCGATCAGTCCCCTGGCCAGCGAAAAGATCGTCAACGCCTTTAACTTTCTGCGTATCGCCGGGCATTTCTTCAAGGAATTTGAATTCGAGGATGCCAAGGTCGACGATTTTGTGCAGGACATCCTCCGCCTCGACGCCGACTTCACCCGCGCCGACCTGCATCAGAGCCTCCTTGAAAATCTCAAAGTCATCCGCGATTATCGTGACGACTTCATCGCCAACAACCCGGAACGGATCTTCACCCCCTACTCCTCCATCCGCCACTGCCTTTATCTCAACGATCCCGAGATCTTCAACAAAATCCTGTCAAAGGGAGCGCGCGAGCGCTTCGACCTTTGGTTCTCGAACAGACGCCCTTAAGAGACCCCGGCATATTCGAGAAAGCTCTTTGGCGGACAAAAGACCGGCTGTGATGCCAACAGCTCGGTGACGGTCGGTGGATCGAGATACTGCCCCTGCTGCGACGATTCCCGCTCCATCAGCCAGGCGAACTGGGGGATGACGGTATTACGGCGGATCGAATGGTCGAGGGTGAGGCCGGCAACGACGAGGACGTTGCGGTTTTTGCCGCTGAAGGCATCGGTGAGATACGCGGCGAGGCGGTGAAACTGCCGCCAGGTGTTGACGTTGGCGAGGCGGCGGTGCGGGTTGGGCGAGGTGACGATGTCGGACCAGAAATCGAAAATCCCCACTTCCAGCATCGTCCGCGGATCGAGGCTGTCGGGATTGAGGGCTTTGCTGAAGGTGAAGAGCCCCGGCCCGAGGATCGCGCCGATGGCACCCGGTTCGGTGGTGACGCTGGCAAGCTCGGCCGCATGGGCTTCGATCAGGGCAGGATGGAGACGATAAACCTTGCCGAGGGAGGAGTCGTGCAACGGTTCGCCAGCGGTTAAGCGACCAAGACTGATCTGGATGCGGGCGGTCGTCCCGGCCGGTTTGCGGAACAGGTATTTGTAAGGGATTTCGATGAGGAGTCCTTCGGGAGCGCGCAGCAGGCGGATAAAGAGGGCGGCACGCTGATAAACTTCGAGATATTCCTGCAGCACCCGGCAAAGGAGACCGCAGCAGGGGGAGACCTGACCATGCACCCGCTCGATATAGCCGAGCCCCCCTTCTTCATGGGCGCCGAGATGGCTGCCGCCGAAGATCACCAGATCGTGGCCGTGATGCGCCGCTGTCGCCAATCGGGTCGGGTCGAGGAGAGCACCGACGCGGCCGAGATTGAAGGAAGGGCAATCGAAGGCATAACCGAAGAGGGCGCGCTTGATCCCCTGGCTTTCGTCAGAGCACTGCCAGATGACCGGCAGGGTGCCAGAGAAACCGCAGGCGATGGTCAGGGCGCGCATCCGCCCGAATAACTCCATCGGTTCGAGGGCCGGCTGGGCAAAAAGGGCATCGGATGGCGGTTGAATCGGCATAGGAGAACCTCCTCGGTTAGCGGGGACGTGATCGGTGCCAGATTATAACAGCTTTTTAAAACAAAGGAATCCTCGAATATTTCGCCGCGGGTAACTATTCAGCCCCACAATGAATTCTGTGCATTTTGTCGTCATCCCCGAACCTGATTAGTTTCAATCTACCGCAAGGTTCAATTCCTCCCCTTTCAAGGGGGAGGTTAGGAGGGGGATGGGTCT
>JACUTW010000100.1 GCA_014859605.1 Desulfuromonadales bacterium | reverse complement strand
GTTTCGCGCGATACTATCGAAACAACGCAACGCGGCATGGAATTCAATGAAAACTACAAGATCAACCCCACGGCCCGGCTGAATAATGATCTTGGGGGCTGGGATGACAGATTTGCTTACTCGCAGTGGACGGCCAAGACCGACGACCGGACCAATACTTTCGGCGCAGGTGGTGGTTACCAGGTCATTCCCGAGAAGCTGAACTTCATTGTTGACTATAGTTTCGCTTATGGAAAAGTCGACATTGACTACCGTGGATTAGGTACCGTAGCGACGGGTAACACTGGCAGCACTCTTCCAAATTCTACGGATCAGTATGCGTTCAGCAGTCCGCCGACCACCACCCACAAGCAGCACACCCTCAATGCCACCATGGAGTACCAAGTCGTTAAAAACCTGACCTTTGGTCTGCATTATCTCTTCGAAAATTATCGTATCAGTGATTGGATGCAGGACGCCGACACTCCCTGGACCGAGTCGGTCGGCAGCGAATTCCTGCTGCGCGACACCTCTTCTGCCACTTCCACCCAGTGGGGTAACCGTCTGGTCAGCATGGGGAGCTACCTCGGCCCCGATTATGACGCTCACCTCGGTTATGTGAGCATGACTTACAAGTTCTAAAAATCACGTTAAAGTCAAACCCGGATAAACAGAACAGGCCGCTCCCGATCATCGGGGCGGCCTGTTCTGTTTCTGATGATGTGATTTGGAGCGAAGCTGACATGGAGCTGAAAGCATATTTAGCCGCAGATAAGGGCGGATAAAATCTGATCAAGCAAGACGGTAAATATTCAGCATGTTCGAACAACCAAAACAAATGCTATTTAACAGGGATACAAGGGATAAAGGGGATAAAACATAAAACCATAAAGGCATTTTTGGTTTAAAACCAAGAATAGTCGCTTTGATTTTTGCCGTTATCCCTTTCATCCTGTTCATCCCTGTTAAATAAAGTTTTGAACCGTCTGGTCACGGCGTGGTGAGTTGATAAACGTTACTCTGCTCGCCGCCGGGATTAACCACCTGCAGTGAAAGTTCACGGGCTTCGCGCAGAAAAGGGCGGCGGGTGTAGATGAGGGTGGTGCAGTCGACATAGCGCATCGATTCGCGCACGCTGCCGTCAGCGGAGATCATCCCGAGATCCTTTCCGACGGTGGCGCCGTTGGCGGTGAGGCGCGAATCGGCGAGAAAGTTTTTTCCCTGAACGATGAGTTCATAACTGACCACGTTGTCGGCGCCACTCTGCACGGCGCTGATCTCCGGCGTGCTGGAGAGGAAGAGGGCATGGGTCAGGGAGCGCTGGTTGTCGGGATTGACCACCTGTATATGATGCAATCCCGGTTTCACTGTCGGCAATGTAAAGACGATTTCGCTGTCCGCGAATTTGTCGATAGGCAGGGCGGCATTGTCGAGAAGAAGCTGGGCGCCGGGGCGGAAGTGCTGGCCGCTGACGGCGATCTGCCGTTCTCCGGCAAGGGTGCAGCTGTCGAGCGTGGCGGGAGATAACAGGGTGATGCGGGGCGGCGGTTGCACCACGCGCAACAGGAAATTAGGGGGTGTCCGCGTGCCGTTGCGCTCGACAGTCAGAATGTAATCTCCGGCTGGCAGTGTCAGCGGGACGGTAAAGGTCAGGCGCGTTGGGGCCAGGGTGGTGGCCGTAACGCGCCGATCACCGACCAGTACCAGATCTCCGGCCGCAAAGGGGCCGCCGCTCAGGGTAACGCTGGCGCCGGGATTGGCCGTCGAGGGGGAGAGGGCGGTGATCTCCAGCGCCGCGACCGGCACGGCAAAACAGAGGATCAGCAGAAGGATCAGCAAGCGGATGCGCATCGTGTTCTCCGGAGTATTGGGTGATTTTCTGCCAATGTTTCAAGTGATGAGCGTTCATCTTCCGCAGAACCCTAAATCTGTCATTCCCGAAGCGATACAGATCGGGAACCCAGCTTCTCACCGACCGAAACATGGATCCCCGATAAAGACATTCGGGGATGACAAACTTATTCCGGAAGATTGGCAACTATTCAGCATGGCAATATTCATGGGTTCAATGGTGCAACGAATTCTATTTTTGGAGAACAAGCCGTGAAGTCCCCCTTTGGAAAAGGGGGATTTAGGGGGATTTGCTTGGTCGCAAAAAGAAATCCCCCCCAGCCCCCCTTTTTCAAAGGGGGGAGCTGGATAGTTGCGAAGATTGAAACCAATCAGGACGTTTCAAGTGTAGCAGAAGTTCCCGATTTCGCACTGCGAGTCGCCCGCCGCACTTATTTCCCGCAGCACTTTTTGTATTTGCGCTCGCTGCCGCAGGGGCAGGGATCGTTGCGGCCGATCTTGTTGGCGGTCAGCGGTTGCGGCTTGACCATGCTGCCATCGGTGAAATACCACTGCCCATCGAGCTGTTGAAACTGGGCGAGTTCGTGGTGCGCCCGGATCTCTTCCTTTTCGCGGAAGCGGGCGATGAATTCGACTTCGCCGCGATTATCCTCCGCGCCGCCCTGAACGGTATCGAGAATCTCCAGGCCGAGCCAGGTGGTATTCTCGGCCCAACTCTGCGTCGATTGCCGGTCAAGTCCTTCCCGGTGCTCGGGGTGGGTGCTGGCAAAGATAAAGTCGACGTGCACGTTGACATGGGCGCTATAACGGGCGCGCATCAGCGCTTCGGCGGTGGGCGCCGGCGTGACGCCGGTGATGATCGGTTCGCAGCAGGCAGCGTAAGAGTTGCCGCTGCCGCAGGGGCAGTTGTTCATGGATGGTTCCTTTCGGTGGTTGGGGTGGTCGCGGGGAATTAACCAGATAAAGAGTAAAAAGTCAAAGGATCGCTGATGCGGCCAGGTTCTCGGCCATCCCCGTAAAATCCCCGTAAAAATCAAATACCCGAAAATACCGACCGTGCTATACTCTCATTTCTTTTGTGTCGGACTCGTCCCTTTAACCCCCCAACAAGAAGGAGAAAGCTCATGAGTAAGGGCATGGACAGCAAAAAGGCAGACAAGAAGGCGCCGGCAAAGACGATGAAAGAGAAGAAAGCCGAGAAAATCATCAAAAAGGCTGAAAAGAAGTAATGAAAATCCCCAAAAGCCTGGAACCCCTGCTGCACGACGGACTGATCGACGAGGTTCTCGGCCAGTTAATGAGCGGTAAAGAGGCTGAGGTTTATATCGTGCGTTGCGCCGGCGAAATTCGTTGTGCCAAGGCCTATAAAGAGGTCAAACACCGCAGCTTCCACAAGCAGGCGCAGTACATGGAGGGGCGCAAGGTGCGCAACAGCCGCCGCTCCCGCGCCATGGACAAACACTCCAGTTTTGGCCGCAAGGAACAGGAATCCGCTTGGCAGAATGCCGAGGTCGATGCCCTGTACCTCCTCTTTGCTGCCGGCGTCCGCGTCCCTCAGCCTCACTGTTTTTTCGAGGGGGTGCTGCTCATGGATCTGGTTGTCGACGCTGAGGGCGAAGTTGCGCCGCGCCTCAACGATATCGATCTCTCCGCCCCGGTGGCCCGGCAGTATCATCGTCAACTCATCGCCGAGGTGGTGCGCATGCTCTGCGCCGGCATCGTCCATGGCGACCTCTCCGAATATAATGTCCTCGTCGCCGGCGACGGGCCGGTGATCATCGACCTGCCGCAAGCGATCGACGCCGCCGGTAACAATAATGCCGGGCGCCTTTTGATGCGCGACGTCGATAACCTCGCTGCCTATTTCGGCCAGTTCGCCCCGGAACTCCTCGGCACTGCTTACGGCCGGGAGATCTGGCACCTTTATGAAAGCGGCGAACTGCAGCCGGAGTCGATCTTGACCGGTCGCTTCGAAAGTTCCGAAAAGGCCGCCAACGTCCACATCGTTCTGCGTGAGATCGAAGATTCGCGTAAAGAAGCACTGGCCCGCGAAGCCGGCCGCGCCGCAGTCGCCTGAAACTTTGATTCTATAAAAAAAGCATTTGGCCGCTGAAAAAGCGGATAACTACGGATAAAAACAGGCGGGTAAACTGGTCAACATAAAGAACGTCTTGATTTATCAGATTTTATCCGAACTTATCTGCGGCTAACGATCTTTTTCAGGTTGATTGAGCGGGGCGCTCCTTACGGGGTGTCCCGCTCTTTTTCTGTCTCCTCCCACTCAATTGACATGGCACAAACCGGTGTTATCCTGAGGGTGAAGGCTTCTGAAGTCTTCCTCCTCCTGTTGCACGGAGTTTGCTATGCCGTCGACGAGCCCACCCCTCCCCGAAATCCTCCCGGTTTACCCGCTGCGCGAGCAGGTGGTCTTCCCGCACATGGTTCTCCCTCTCTTTATTGCTCCTGCCGGGATGGCGACCGTCGATGCCGCTCTGCGCAGCGACAGTCACCTTTTGGTTGTGGCGTGGAGCAGCGCCCCCTCCGAGCCGATCTTCTTTGAGGATCTTTCCCGCATCGGTACCCTGTGCCGCATCAACCAGACCGTCCGTTTCCCGGATGGCGGCTGCAAAGTGGTGATCGAGGGGGTGGAGCGGATCCGTCTGCTCAACCCGATGCAGATGACGCCGGCGATCTCGGCCCGGGTCGAGGTGGTTGTGGAGGAGGATGGCCGCGGCCTCGTCGCCGATGCTCTGGCGCAGAGCGTCAATGCCCTGCTCAAGATCGCCCTCGCTTACGGCCGCCCTCTCCCCGGCGACGTCCTCAAGATGATCGACCAGATCGATGACCCCGGCCGGCTTGCTGATCTGGTGGCAGTCTATCTCAATCTCCCGCTCAAGGAGGAGCAGCGCCTGCTCGAACTCCTTAATCCGGTGGAGCGCCTCAAGGAGGTTTATCTCCTCCTCACCAGTGAGGTGCAGAAGATTCAGGTGCGCGGTGAGGTGCAGGTCGAGGTCGCCAAACGACTTGGACGTTCGCAGAAGGAGTATATTCTGCGCGAGCAGCTCAAGCAGATTCAGGAAGAGCTCGGCGATGACGACCCGCAGCGCAGCGAGATCAGCGAACTGCGGCAGCGCATTGCTGCCGCGGTAATGCCGGAAGAAGTTGCCAGGGTGGCAGAGAAGGAGGTGGCGCGCCTCGAACGGATCAACCCGGCGTCGGCGGAATACACCGTTGCCCGCACTTATCTCGACTACCTGTGCAGTGTGCCGTGGCAGCACAGCAACGCCGAGATTCACGATCTCCCCTTTGCTCAGCAGGTGCTGGACGAGGATCACTACAATCTCAAGGAGGTCAAGGAACGCATCCTCGAACACCTCGCCGTGCGCACGCTGCGTCCGGAGAGTCGTGGCCCGATCCTCTGCTTTGTCGGCCCCCCCGGCGTCGGCAAGACCTCCCTCGGCCGTTCGATCGCCCGCGCTACCGGCCGCAAGTTTATCCGTATGTCCCTGGGCGGCATGCGCGACGAAGCGGAGATTCGCGGCCATCGCCGCACCTATATCGGCGCCCTCCCCGGCCGCATCATCCAGGAGATCTGCCGCGCCGACAGCAATAATCCGGTCTTCATGCTCGATGAAGTCGACAAGATCGGTCAGGACTTCCGCGGCGATCCGGCTTCGGCCCTCCTCGAAGTCCTCGACCCCGAGCAGAACAACACCTTCACCGATCATTATCTTGATGTCCCCTTCGATCTGTCGCGGGTCATGTTCATCACCACCGCCAATATCCTCGATCCGGTGGCGCCCCCCTTAAAAGATCGCATGGAGGTGATTACCCTGGCCGGCTACGGCGATGATGACAAGCAGCAGATCGCCTTTACTTATCTCATCCCCAAGCAGATTGAGGAGAACGGCCTCAAAGCGGCGCCGCCGCAGTTCAGCAGCGACGCCATCGCCGCGCTGATCCGCGACTACACCCGCGAAGCCGGGGTGCGCGGATTGGAGCGGCAGATTGCTGCCATCTGTCGCAAACTCGCCAAAGAGCGGGCCCTCGGCCTCGGGGATGAACAGCGCATCATCACCCCGGAGTTGGTCGAAAACCTCCTGGGCCCGCGTAAATACTTCGCCGATGTTGCGGCGGAAGTCGATCGCGTCGGCGTCGTCACCGGTCTGGCCTGGACCGAGGCGGGCGGGGACATTATCTTTGTCGAAGCGTCGCGCATGGCCGGCAAGAAAGAACTGCTTCTCACCGGCAGTCTCGGTGAAGTTATGCAGGAATCAGCCAAGACCGCCCTGTCCTACGTCCGCGCCCATGCCGCCGATTTTGCCATCGATCCGGCCGTCTTCGATAATAGTGACATCCACATTCATGTCCCCTCCGGGGCGACCCCCAAGGACGGACCGTCGGCGGGGATTACCATCGCCACCTCCCTCATCTCCCTTCTCACCAATCGTCCGGCGCGCCGCAACGTCGCCATGACCGGTGAGCTCACCCTCTCCGGGCGCATCCTCCCGATCGGCGGGGTCAAAGAGAAGATCCTTGCTGCCCGCCGTGCCGGGGTGACGACCATTCTCCTCCCCGACCGCAACCGCGAGCATCTGCAAGATCTCGACGCAAAACTCCTTGCCGGCCTTCATATCCGTTGCATCGCCACCGTCGCCGAAGTGGTGGAGGAAGCTCTCCTGCCGCCGCTGGAATAACGCGAAAGATCATCGCACCATCCTTGCCGTGGATTGACAGATCTTCTATGATCAGCTCTGGGATTTTAGCCCGCCCCCCTTAGAAAAAAGGGGGGGCGGGGGGGATTTAAACCCATGACCAGGCAAATCCCCCTCAATCCCCCTTTGTCAAAGGGGGACTTTTAGGCAAAGACATACTTTTCGACGCAGGGATTGAGATGACCATGGAGCAGTTACACAGAATTTCCGACTGGTTCGACAGCTTTGTCGCCACCTTTTGTGGCAAGACGACCGCGGAGCAGCGCAATTACGAGCTGAAGATCGTTCATACCCAACAGGTTCGCGTTTGCAGCGAACGTCTGTCCGCGTCTCTGAATTTTACCCCGGAAGAGCGGGCGCTGGCAGCGGCGATCGCCATTTGCCACGACGTCGGCCGTTTTCCCCAATACCAGCGCTATGGCACCTTCAATGATGCCGCCTCGACCAACCATGCGACTCTTGCACTCCAGACGCTTAAAACAGCAGGGGTTCTTTCTTCTTTGGCGGCGGAGGACCGGAGCGTCCTGCTGGCGGCGGTGGCGCTCCATAATGTTTTTATCCTGCCGCCGGAGCTTGATCCCCTTGTCCGCCGCTTTGCAATGCTGATTCGCGATGCCGATAAGCTCGATATCTGGCGGGTCATGATCGAAAACTGTAGCGCGGCACCAGATAAGCGGGCCTCTGCAGTCTTTTTGGAGCTGCCGGAGACCGGCCGCTGTTCACGGCAGGCACTGGCGGAGGTGGTGGCTGGACGGATGCCGAATCGCGAGTTGCTGGCAAGCGTCGACGACATCAAGTTGCTGCAGCTTTCGTGGGCTTACGATTTAAACTTTTCCGAGTCGTTTAGGATCATGAACGAGCGGAACTATCTGGAGAGCCTGGCGAATCTGCTGCCCGAAGAGCCGGGTTGCCGGGCAGCGGTTGAGGTGGTGCGGGCTTTTGTGCTCGCCCGGCTTGCGGAGAGTTGAGGGGGCGGTTTTAAGCCTGTGGTTGCCGCGCCCGTGGCAGACCCTGACATACCAGCGCGTACGAATCGTCGATCATCCCCAGCACGTCTTCATCCGGCAGGGAGCCGTCGAGGATGACGGTGTTCCAGTGGCGTTTGTTCATGTGGTAGCCGGGGAGGACGGCGGGATAAAGCTCGCGCAGCACTTCGGCCTGTTCCGGTCGGCACTTGAGGTTGAGGCGCAGCGGCGTTGCGTCGATCCCGACCAAGGCAAACATCTTGCCGCCGACTTTGACTACCAGCGTGACCGGGTCAAAGGGGAAATCTTCACTGGCGCCGGGTTTGGAGAGGAGGTAGGTGCGGAGGGATGCGAAGTCCATGGGTATGGATTACTCGCTTAACAATCGCAATCTGAAAAGTTTTTTCGCCAGATTGTAGATATCATCTTTAGCGCCATCACGACGAATGCCAACGGCAAAAATAACAACGACGACATCGTTGTCTCTGATCTGATAAATGATGCGGTAGCGTTGTCCAACTGCCCTTATACTGCGAAATCCTGCCAATTCACCTAGCAGTGCCTTACCCTGTTTTTCCGGCTCTTCAGTCAGACGATCTATGACTACGCCTATTTTCTCGCGAATGCGCCGGTCGGAAATGTCCGACAAAAGCTTCAGTGCTGTTGGTGTCAGCAGAATCTGCCACTTCACAGGTCAAGTTCCTGTTTGGCATCCTGCCAGGGAATGAGTTTGCCGGAATTCATCTCCAATAGGCTCTGACTTAATTGCGCCATCAGCTCTTTATCTCCCATGACTTCCAGAGTTTCCGAAATCGCCTCGTACAATTCCCAAGGCAATACCGCCAACACTGGCTTGCCACGGCGAGTGATTTCCAGAACATCAGGCTGTCCGTCGTGGAAAAGAATTTCGGGTAGAGATGTCAGCTGTTTGCGTGCTTCCATCATTGACAGTGTCTGTGGCATGGCAACCTCCGATCTGTACTTATAAAAGTACAGATATGCGTAAGCTTAGTCAAGCGTAGA
>JACUTW010000015.1 GCA_014859605.1 Desulfuromonadales bacterium | reverse complement strand
CCTGTAAATTCGATTGGTTTTGCTTTGAGGTGAATGGTTATAAAATGGAAAAGAACCCAGCGAAAAAGATCGCCATCTTCGCCTCTTTCTCCGGGGCCGGCGGCGTCGAACGGATGCTCCTCAACCTCGCCGGCGGGCTGGCCGCCGACGGCTGCGCGGTCGATCTGGTCGTGGCGCGTTCGACCAGCAAACACCTGCAACAGCTCCCGGCCGGCGTGCGCCTGGTCAAACTCGGCACCAACCACACCTTTACCAGCCTCTTCCGCCTTGCCGCTTATCTCAAACGCGAGCGCCCTGATGCCCTCCTCGCCGCCAAGGAGCGCGCCTGTCGCACTGCCGTCCTCGCCCGGCGCCTGAGCGGCGTGCCGGTACGCCTCGGCTTCCGCCTCGGCACCACAGTGTCGGCGGCTTTCGAGAATAAAGCGCCGTGGCGCTTTGCCCTCTGGTGCTGGCCGATGCCCTGGTTTTATCGTCAGGCCGACGCGGTGATTGCGGTCTCGGAAGGGGTGCGGCAGGATCTCCTCAAGATTACCGGTCTGCCGGCCGAGCGCTTTCATGTGGTGCGTAATCCGGTGATTACCGCGGCGATGGAGGTGCAAAGCCAGGTCGAGGTTGATGATCCCTGGTTTCTCCCCGGTGCGCCGTCGGTGATCATGGGGCTGGGACGGCTGACCGAGCAGAAGGATTTCTTTACGCTGTTGCAGGCCTTTGCCTTGCTGCGCGCCAATCGTCCCTGTCGCCTCCTCATCCTCGGTGAGGGGAGCGACCGCCCGGCTCTCGAAGCGCTCGCCGCTGAACTCGGGGTCACGGCCGATCTCCGTCTTCCCGGTTTCGAAGCGAATCCCTACCGCTATCTGCGCCGGGCGCAACTCTTCGTCCTCTCCTCCCGCTGGGAAGGTTCGCCCAATGCCCTCACCGAGGCCATGGCCCTGGGAATCCCGGTGGTGGCGGCCGATTGCCCGAGCGGCCCCAATGAACTCCTCCCCGGCGCCGGGGTTGGCGAACTGGTGCCGATGGGGGATCCGGCAACCATGGCGGCGGCGATGCAGCGCATGCTTGACAGCCCGCCACCGGCCGCCGCGATTCGCGCCGCCGTTGCCGACTATAACGTCAGCAGCAGTGCTAGGCACTATCGCCGCCTCCTCCTCGGTACATAAACAATCAGATTCGTTTGTTGGAGCGATCTCCCGCTCGCGATGATCGCAGGCTGGAGCCAGCTCCTACGTTTCACTTATCAAATTATCGGAGCAACAAGAAGGATTTTTCTCATGCTCATCTGCCACCGTCACAAATTCCTCTTTGTCCATATCGCCAAGACCGCCGGTACCAGCGTCCGCTCGACCCTTAATCGCCTGCGCTGGCGCGATCCCTACTTCATCCCCCAGTTTATCTGTAGCCGCATCAGCGGCTGGACCGGGCATCGTATTGCCTGCAAGATCCCGCGTCATGCCAAGGTTATTGCTGCCTACGAAATGCTGCCGCGCGAGGTCTTCGACGGCCTCTTCAAGTTCGCCTTTGTCCGCAACCCCTGGGATCTGCAGGTCAGCTCCTACCATCACCTCAAGCGCGAGCGCCCTCACCTCGTTGGCGACCGCGACTTCGAAGCCTTTCTCCGCTACAAGCTCGATCCGGCGCGCCCTTATCAGTTTCATCTCGACACTTCGATTTCTCTGCAATCGGACTATCTGGTCGATCTGCACGGCAAGGTCCTGGTCGATTTTATCGGGCGTTTTGAGACGTTGAGCGATGACTTCATCACTATTTGCGAGCGCATCGGGGTCAAGCCGCCAACACTAGAACACAAGCGCCAGGCCAAGGATCGCGGCGGCTATCAGAAGTATTACACCCCGGAGACCGCCGCCCTTGTGGCGCAGCACTTTGCTGCGGATATCGCGATGTTCGGTTATACCTTCGACTGACTGGCTCTTTCCCTGACGCCAAATTCCCCGCAATCCCCCTTTGCTAAAGGGGGATTTTAATTTCGACGAGGATCCCATGGAAAAACGTTTCCTCACCCCCGCCGAGACGATCGGCGCGATCATTGCCAACGGCCGCCGCGTCCTTGCCCAATCCCTGGGGCGCACCTTTGTCCTCAGCCTCCTCGCCGGTTTCTACATCTCCTTCGGCGCCGAGTTGGCGACGGTCGTCACCAGTGACGCCGCCGCTCATCTCGGTAGCGGCGTGGCCCGTCTCCTCGGCGGCAGCGTCTTCTCCATCGGCCTCATGCTCGTCGTCATCTGCGGCTCCGAGCTCTTCACCGGCAACAGCCTCCTCGCTTCCTCGGTCCTCGACGGCGAGATTAGTGTGGGCAAGATGCTGGAGAACTGGGGGTTGGTGATCGTCGGGAATCTTCTTGGCGCGATCTTCTTCGCCTGGATGATGGCGGAGAGCCGTCTCTGGGAAAACGGTAACGTCGGCGCCCATGCTGTGAATATTGCCACCGCCAAGTGCAACCTCCCCTTCGAGGTCGCCTTTCTCCGCGGCGTCCTCTGCAACTGGCTGGTCTGCCTGGCGGTCTTCATGGCAACTGCGGCCCGCGACATCCCCGGCAAAATTCTCGCTTGTTATGTGCCGATCATGACCTTTGTTGCCAGCGGCTTTGAGCATTCCGTCGCCAACATGTACTTTATCCCCAGCGGTCTGCTGATCAAGGAGGCCTTCCCGGCGATCGACCCGAGTCTCACCTGGGCGAATTTCCTTGTCGCCAACCTGATCCCGGTGACCCTCGGCAATATCGTCGGCGGCGTCCTTTTCGTCGCTTTGGCTTATTGGTATGTGCATAGCGGCGGGAAGAAGTCAGAGGTGTGATTTTGTTTTGACACTTGGCGTTTTTCTGGTTGTGCGGTAGGGGCGGGTCTTGTGCCCGCCCGCTTTTGACCTGTCAGGTTGAAGGCCGCGGGGAAGCGACCCGCCGGTTTATAGCTTACCCCCCCATTGCCAACTCCTCTTTCTCCAGCAAAATCATCTGATCCCTGAACTGCGCCGCCTTCTCAAATTCCAGATTCCCCGCCGCCTTGAGCATCTCCTTCTTCACTCTTTCGATCTCCTTGCGCAACGCTTTCGGACTGCGGTAAACGCCGCTGCTCTCGGCGGCGATCAAATTCGGATCGAGATCGCTGCCGGCGGTGAGGTCGTCGAGGATGGTGCGCAGCGATTTGGTCGTCGAACGCGGAGTGATGTGATGCTCCTCGTTGTAGGCGATCTGGGTGGTGCGGCGGCGGGCGGTTTCGTCGAGACAAGCGCGCATCGAGCGGGTGATCTGGTCGGCGTACATGATCACCCGGCCGTCGAGGTTGCGGGCGGCGCGGCCGCAGGTCTGGATCAGCGAGCGCTCGGAGCGCAGGAAGCCTTCCTTGTCGGCATCGAGGATCGCCACCAGGGCGACTTCCGGGAGGTCGAGCCCTTCCCGCAGCAGGTTGATGCCGATGAGGATGTCGAAGACGCCGAGGCGGAGGTCGCGGAGGATCTCCATGCGCTCGACGGTGTCGATGTCGGAGTGAAGGTAGCGGACGCGCAGCCCGAGTTCTTCGAGGTAGGTAGTGAGATCTTCTGACATCCGTTTGGTCAGGGTGGTGACCAGGACCCGTTCCCCCTTGGCGACGGCATCGCGCAGTTCGCCGATGAGATCATCGACTTGGCCGCTCGCCGGGCGCACCTCGATCGGTGGGTCGATGAGGCCGGTCGGCCGCACCAGCTGTTCAACGATCACCCCTTGCACCTTCTCCAGTTCGTAGTTCGCCGGCGTCGCTGAGACGTAGATGGTCTGCAGATTCTTCGCTTCGAACTCCTCAAAAGTGAGGGGGCGGTTGTCGAGGGCGGCCGGGAGGCGGAAGCCGTAGTTGACGAGGTTCTCCTTGCGCGAGCGATCGCCGCGATACATTGCCCCGACCTGCGACACCGAGACGTGGCTTTCGTCGATGAAGAGGATGGCATCCTTGGGGAAGTAGTCGAAGAGGGTCGCCGGCGCTTCACCGGGCTTCCTGTTTTCGAGGAAGCGCGAATAGTTTTCGATCCCGGTGCAGTAGCCGATCTCTTCGATCATCTCCAGGTCGAACATGGTACGCTGTTCGATGCGCTGCGCTTCGACCAGGAGGTTGCGCTCGCGGAAGTACTGGATGCGTTCGCGCAGTTCGTCCTGAATCTCGGTGATGGCGCGATCGAGGGTCGGTTTGGTCGCCACGTAATGACTGGCCGGGAAGATGGCGGTGCGGGGCAGACGGTCGATGATCTTCCCCAGCAGCGGATCGATCTCGTGCAGCGCTTCGACTTCGTCGCCGAAGAAGGTGACGCGGATCGCCCGCTTCTCTTCGTAGGGGGGGAAGATCTCCACCGAATCGCCGCGCACCCGGAAGGTGCCGCGATGAAAGTCGATGTCGTTGCGGCTGTACTGGATCTCGACCAGACGCTTGAGCAGGGCATCGCGGCCAAACTCCATCCCCTCTTCGAGCTGAATGAGCATCCCCGAATACGCTTCCGGGGCGCCGAGGCCGTAGATGCAGGAGACCGAGGCGACGATGAGGACGTCGCGGCGGGTGAGGAGGGAGCGGGTGGCGCTGTGGCGAAGCTTGTCGATCTCTTCGTTGATCGCCGAATCCTTGTCGATGAAGGTGTCGGTGCTGACGATGTAGGCTTCGGGCTGGTAGTAGTCGTAGTAGGAAACGAAATATTCGATGGCGTTGTCGGGGAAGAGCTCCTTGAATTCGCCGTAGAGCTGGGCGGCCAGGGTCTTGTTGGGGGCGAGGACCAGGGTCGGCCGCTGCACCTGGGCGACGACGTTGGCCATGGTAAAGGTCTTCCCCGAGCCAGTAACGCCGAGGAGGACCTGGTGCTGGTCGCCGCGCGCCAGCCCTTCGCTCAGTTCGGCAATGGCGCGGGGTTGGTCGCCGGCCGGTTGATAGGGGGATTTGAGTTCGAATTTGGCCATGGGAGGAAGGATAGCATAGATACAGACAGATTTTGTAGGGGCGCAGCGTGCTGCGCCCTGTTTTGCATTAACAGGAAGATCAGGGCGCGGCAAGCAGCGCCCCTACGGGAGCACAACCTCCTCACGCACTTCCAGCCCCTGTCCCGGCGCCGTGTAATACAGGAAGAAACGGACGATGCGGCCGCTCTCGCTGAAGACCGCTGCCGTATGCTGTAGCTTGATCCCCTGGCCGCGAATTTTCTCCGTTACCTGCTTCACCCGCTCGCGCACTGCTTTTGCCTCTTCGTCACTGAGAGCGGTATTGACAAACCACGGCGCCTGTTCGGGAGTGATCCGTTCGCTCCCAAGCAGATCGCGGGCCAGGGCGTCGAGGAGGTGCGGTGCTGCCTGCCGCAGGTAATCAGCCAGCCGCAGGAAGACCTCACGCAGCCCGACCGGATGGCGGAAGTAGTCGTGCTGCCGCCAGTACGCTTCGAGCGCTTCGAGAGTGGCGGCGCGGGAGTTGTTCCCCTCGGTGAGTCCGGCAATCGTGCCGGTGAACTTGTGGCTGTTGACGAGGAGATCAAGGAGACGGCTGATGCCGCGCAACTTTTCGAGAGCCTCGAAGTCGAGGAGCGGCGTGGTCAGGACGCTGTAAGGGGGATGCGGATCGAAGCTAATCCCGAGCTCCTTGGCGTCGCGGCGCAGCGGCGCGCCGGGGAGGAGCTTGACCGGCTCGATCTGCAGCGCATGGGGACGGAGGGCGGAAACGCGGTCGAGTGAGGACAGGAAATCGCCGTAGCCCTCGGCCGGGAGGCCGTAGATGAGATCGAGGTGGAGGTGGATCGACGTCTCGCTGCGCAGGCGGCGCACGTTCCTTTCGAGCTTCTCCAGATCGGCGTTGCGGCTGATGGCGGCCAGGGTCGCCGGCAAAGTCGACTGGACGCCGATCTCGAACTGGAAGGTCTCCGCCGGCACGGTTGCCAGCAGGGCGAGGGATGCGTCGTCGAGGAGGTGGGCGCCGATCTCGAAATGAAAGTGGCTTTTACGGTTGTGCTGGAGGAGGAAGGACCAGATGGCGCGGCTGCGGGCGCCGTTGTAGTTGAAGGTGCGATCGACGAATTTAATCTGTGGCACCTCGGCGTCGAGGAGGAGCTTGAGGTCGGCTTGTATCCGAGTCAGCGAGAAGGAGCGCACATGCGGATCGAGGGCGCTCATGCAGAAGGCGCAGCTGTAAGGGCAGCCGCGGCTCGATTCGTAATAGACCAGCCCGCGCTGGAGATCGACCAGTCCGGCGGCAAAGGGGGAGGGGAGGGAGTCGAGGTTGTCGGCAGGGGGCAGAAAAGGGCCTTCGATCAAGTCGTTGTCACAACGGAGCAGAAGATTGGGAATTCCCGCGCCATGTTCGCCTCGCGCCCAGGCAGCAAGGAGGGCGGGGAAAGGAATCTCCCCTTCGCCGCGGATCAGGGCGCTGATGCCGGGATGCTCCTTGAGCAGCGCTGCGGTCTCCCATGACAGTTCCGGTCCGCCAACGATGATGCGCAGCTGCGGTCGCACTACCGCCAGAGCATCGATGAGCTCCAGGGTCGCCGAACGGTTCCAGATGTAGACGGAGAAGGCAATGACGTCGGGCTGGGGAGCAAGGAGGGCGGCGAGGATCTGCTCTTTCGGCTCGTGGACAGTAAACTCGCAGATCCGCACTTCGCCGCAGTCGCTGCCACAAGCCGCTGCCAGGCAGGGGAGGGCGAGGCTGGCGTGGATATATTTGCTGTGCAGGGTGGTGAGGAGAGTCAGCATCGCCGGAGGATAAACGATAATCAGCAGGTGGCAAAGAGAAAAGACGCATTGACAGAATCTGCTGCAACGTTAGAATGACCCACCATCCCCGCCCTGTCGGGCACCCCCTCCTTAAGCAAGGAGGGGGCCGGGGGGTGGTGGTTTTGGAGGCATTTTGGAAGAATTCATCAAAATTATCCTCGCTTCGGGGAAATCAGCGCTCGATCTCGCTCTTTATATCCTTTTGCCGGTCCTCGTCATCATGATGGCGCTGATGAAAGTGATTGAAGCGCGCGGGATTCTCACTCTCGTTGCCCGTGCTCTGCAGCCCATCCTCAAGCTGGTCGGTATCCCCGGCGCCGGGGTCTTTGCCATGCTCCAGCTCCTCCTGGTCAGTTTCGCCGCCCCCCTTGCCACCTTGACGATCATGGAGAAGGATCACACCGCCCGCCGGCAGATCGCTGCGACTCTGGCGATGGTCTTCACCATGTCGCAGGCCAATGTCGTCTTTCCGCTGGTGACGGTCGGTCTCGATCTTGGCGTGATCATGATGACCTCGCTCCTTGGTGGCCTTGCCGCCGCCGCCGTCACTTATTACCTCTTTGCCCGTTCTAGCGGGGCCGAAGATCTGACGCATGGGGAGTTGCCACCGGCGGAGAAGAGGCCAAAGACCACGACCTTTAATCTGATGATCCTCGGCGGTCAGGAAGCGATCCAGATTATTCTTGGCGCTATCCCCATCCTTGTTCTGGCCCTCTTTCTGGTCAATGTCTTCACGGCGATCGGCGCCATTGCCCTCCTCGAAGGACTCCTTGCCCCCTTCTTCGCTTTAATCGGCTTTCCGGCCGTGGCGGTCCTGCCGATTGCCACCAAATATCTGGCCGGCGGCACGGCGATGATGGGAGTGATGCTCAACCTTCTCACGGAAGGGGTGATGACCCCGCTGGAGATGAACCGCATGGCCGGTTTTCTCATCAACCCCTGCGATCTTGTCGGTGTCGCCGTCCTGATCTCGGCCGGCAGCCGCTGTGCCTCGGTAGTGCGGCCGGCGCTTGCCGGCGCGGCGGTCGGCGTGCTGCTGCGGGCGGGATTGCATTTGCTGATTTTTTGAAGAGATAAATTGAATTATTTCAAGGGGATTTTAGCCGGAAGGGAGAGAAAGATGCTGGAAAAATTGAAAGCGTACGCGCTTAAGGGAGCAGGAATTGCGGTGATCGTCCTGCTGTTGCTGCAGGCTCTCCCCTTTTTACAGCCGGATAATCCGCCGGTGGTCAATGAACCGGTCTGGGATCGACCCGAGACCCGCGCCCTGGCGAAACGGGCCTGCTTCGATTGCCATTCGAATGAAACTGTCTGGCCTTGGTACGCCAAGGTGGCGCCGATGAGCTGGCTGGTCGTTTACGATGTGCGCCAAGGCCGGGCTGAGTTTAATTTTTCGGACTGGCATGCCGGGGATATGTCGGGAAGAAAAGCGGACGAAGAGATTCGCTCCGGGAGAATGCCCTTGCCCCGTTATCTCCTGCTCCATCCCGAAGCACGTTTGACGGATGGGGAAAAAGCCGAGCTGCGGGCGGGTTTGCTGGCGACAATGCAGGTTGAGGCAACGGTTGTCACCGGAGAGAATCTAGCCGAGGCCGGGGCAAGCCTTCTCACTTCCCGCTGTTCGGTCTGTCATAGTGCCGACCGGGCCAAACGGGAGCGCAGGTCTCGCGGCCAGTGGGAGGAGACAGTTACGCGGATGATGGCTAATGGCGCGCAGCTCTCGGGGGAAGAAAAGATGGTCCTCATCGATTATCTGGCCCAAAAATATGGTCAGTAAGAAGGAGTAAGCATCGGGATTTCATCTCATCCATCGACCGTTACCCTGCCGCAGATTGCAACGCCCTACCCGTCGCTCCTGGAATTCCTGAGCCATAGGTTTCCGCATATTTCCCGGGAAATCTGGGCGCGGCGCCTGGTTGCCGGCAAGATCCTGGACGCGGCGGGAGCGCCGCTTACCTTGGTCAGCAGCTATCAACCGCATCTGCAGATACGCTATTTCCGTGAGGTGGAGAATGAGTCGCAAATTCCCTTTTCGGAGTCAATCCTTTATCAGGATGACGATCTTGTTGTCGCCGACAAGCCGCACTTCCTCCCCGTAACCCCGGGGGGCCGCTATGTTGAGGAGTGCCTGCTGAGTCGCTTGCGCCGGAGCACCGGCCTCGCGGATCTGGTACCGCTGCATCGCATTGATCGCGAAACCGCGGGGATTGTCCTCTTCTCCGTCAACAAGAAGACGCGTGGCTGCTACGCCGGACTTTTTTTGCGGGGGGAAGTGGAAAAGACCTATCAGGCGCTCTCGGCCAGCCGGCCCGGATTGGAGGGTTCCGTCTGGGTGGTGGAAAACCGTATTGAGCGCGGCGCCCCCTCCTTCCGGATGCAGGTCGTCCCCGGAACAGCCAATGCCCGCTCGGTGATTACCCTTCTGGAATGCAACAACGGCATCGCCCGCTTTCTGCTGCAGCCGCTGACCGGGAAGACCCATCAACTGCGGCTGCATCTCAGCAGCCTCGGCTGCGGCATCCTCAATGACCGCTTTTATCCAAAGCTGCAAGCGGAGCGTGCTGACAACTATGCAAACCCGCTACAACTGCTGGCCCAGATGGTCCGTTTCAGTGATCCGCTGAGCGGGGTTATCCGGGAATTTGTCTCGGGACGGGAGTTGCTTTGCTAAGGTAGTCGTGAGCGGTTGTTCTCGCCATCGACTGCGTCAGGCGTCGAAGGTGTAGGCGACGCCGTAGACTGAGCGGATCAGTTCACTGCCGGCGCTAATCGTCAGCGGTTTGCGCCGCAGCTTCTTGATGTGGCTGTCGATAGTGCGATCACTGACGCTGCGCTGGTCGGGGTAGATGCGGTCCATGAGCTGCTGCCGCGAGTAGATACCGTCGCGGCCGTTGCTGACGATGCGGACCATAAACCCCGCCTGTTGCAGGTAATCGCGCAGCAATTCCGCCACCTGTGCCAGCCCGAGTTTCATCGCAAATCCTTTGAATCTAAAAAAGACAATTGGACACGGATTAGCACGGATGGAACGGATAAAAGACAGATAAAGCAAGGCGATTCGGTCGTGTTTGATCCGTGAAAATCCGTTCAATCAGATTTGATCCGTGTGCTGAATGCATTTACTCTTCCTTTCTTAGTAGCACAACTGCTGCCGTTCAATCCATCGCCGGCAGACGGCTTTTGCGCATTTCCACATTCCTTCCACATTTCCTGCACATTCCCCTGTTATCGTCTCAACAACAAAAAGAGTGGTTCTGAACCACGCATCCTCATTTTTTTAACCCCCAAAAGGAGAAGACTCATGAAAAAACGCAAGAGAATCGCCAGCAACTGCGGTTGGCTGAGACAGCAAAACCTTTTGACGAAAACGCCGTCAGAGCTCTGGCCGAGCAACGGGGTGCGCTCGCAGCTGAACTGACCATTATCAGGGCGAGAATGCACAGCCAGATCGATGCCCTCCTCACCCTGGAGCAGCGGGAGATCCCCACCAAGATCCGCTCTGAGCGGGGCGAAAAGCATAAAGGCCGTAAAGGCGGTTATCGCTAAAGCGTCAATCGACCACCCCCGGCCCCTCCTTAACAAAGGAGGGGTTAGGGGTGGTGAGGTGTCAGCTTGAAAGCTTACTGAAGTGAAAAGCCCGCCCGGTCACAACGACCAGGGAGGGCTTTCTCTTTCTGCAATGGAAGTGCGACGGCATCAGCGCAACAACAGGCCGACGGCATGCAGCACCAGGCCGATGAGGCCGCCGACCAGGGTGCCGTTCATGCGGATGAACTGGAGATCAGAACCGATACTCAGCTCGATTTCGTTGACAAATTCCTCCGTCTCCCAGGCCTGCATGGTCTCGGTGATATGCCTGGCAATGGCACTGCGCAGCGGTTCGCCATAGGTAATCATCAGCTTTTCGAGATGCTCGTTCAGTGAATCTTTCAATCCCTGATCCGCCGCCAATGCCCCGGCCATGCCGCTGATCGCGGCGGCGGTCTTTTGCCGGACGCGGGAGTCGGGCTGCTGCAGGTCTTGGCTCAGCCACTCTTTGAGATCGCCGGCGAGGCTCTGCACATAAGCAGCAATCTGGTCGTTGTGGACCGCCTCCAGCTTGATCGCCTCGACCTGCGTCCGCAGCTCTACGTCGGATTGCAGGCGGCGACTGAATTCGCTCACGGTGCGATCGAAGGCCTGGCGGAGTTTATGCTCGGGATCAGCGCTCACCTCCTGCAGATATTCGTTAAGCTGGCGCACGATCTTCTCCCCCGCCCCCTGGGCAAACTGTTCGCGGTTGGGGATGAAGACACTGAGCATGGGATATTCTTTTTTGATCAGTTTGTCGATGGTTTGGGCGAGACTGGCTTGCGCTTCCGGCGTCGAGATCCAGGCCGCGCCCCGGCCAAGGAGGTCATCGAGAACAACCTGATGGCGGTTCTTATTGCGCAGGGCGTCGAGGATGAGACCGGCGAAGGATGAGAGGTCAAACTTTTTAATCCGCTCGGTCAGGGCGGTGCGGACGACCTTCTGTACCCGCTCGTCATCGAGAAAGTCGAGGGACTCGGCAAGGACGCGGCTCATCCCCCGGGCCAGCAGCTCGGCATTCTGCTTGTCGACCAGATAATTGCTCAGCCGTTCGGCGGGATTGTAGCCCCGCAGCTTGGCGGTCAGGGCGGCGGGAGCCAGGAACTTGTCGCGGATAAAGTCAGCAAGATTCCCGGCAATTGCCCCCTTCTTGTTTTTGATGATCGCCGTATGGGGGATTGGCAGGCCCAACGGGTGGCGAAAGAGCGCGACCACGGCAAACCAGTCGGCAAAGGCGCCGACCATCGCCGCTTCGGCAAAGGCACCGATCCACTCCCAGACCCCGAGCTCGTGGCGGCTGCGGGCGATGATAAAGAGGAGCGCCGCGCCGACCATGAGGCCGGTGGCGATGGTTTTGTTGCGGTTGAGAATGCGTCTTTTGTTTTCCATGCAGGGGCTCCATTTTTGTTTCATTTGATTTTTTTTCGAGGGGCAAGCTACGCCCTTCAGATCTCAGGCGGCTAAATCAGAGCGTCCCGAGAAGATACCAGTCCGGCACCCCCCACACGTTCTCCCTGATCTCGACCAGATCGTCCCCTGGATAGGCTACAAGTCCCAACCGGGCAGTTCCAGGGTGCTCGCTGAGGAAGGTCGCCACACTCCGTCCGTCCGCCGCCGTGACCCGGTGGGAGGATTTGACTTCAATGGGGATCATCCCCTCCTCTCCGGTCAGGATGAAATCGATCTCCATACCGGCGGCGGTCCGATAGAAATAGAGCTCCGGCTCCACCGGCTGGAGTTGTTTCCATTTCAGCAGCTCGGCAAAAAACCAGCTTTCGTAGGCTGCTCCCCGGCTGACGGAAAGTTCCCCGAGGATGACCCGGTTCAACCCGACATCCGGAAAGAAGAGTTTCGGGCTCTTGACCAAGCGCTTGCTGACATTTTCGTGCCAAGGCGGAAGGAGGACGCATTGAAAGGACATGGTCAATAGTTCCAGATAGCGCTTGACCGTGTTAACCGCCACCCCCAAATCCCGTGACACTGCGCTGATCGAGAGGAGATTCGCGGTGCGGGCGCAGAGAAGTTTTTGCGCCAGGGCAAAGGTATCGATATTCGCCACTTGACCGACGTCAGCAATATCCCTCTCCAGATAGGTCTTCCGGTAATCCTTGAGCCAGTTCAGGCGTTCCGTCGCCCCCTGGCGCTGCCAGACCGGCGGATAACCACCCCACAGTTGGTGCTCATCCCGGAGTGCCCGCACCGTACGCAGGCGCTGGGGGGGAAGCAGTTGTAACCGTTCCATCTCCTGGCGGGGAAAGGCCTGCTCCTGCCAGATTCGGCTCAAAAGCGGCGGCTCGCCGGCTCCGGTCACTTCATGCAGGGAGAACGGGTGCATCTGGGCGAGCGCCACCCTGCCGGTCAGGGACTCGCGGATACTCTTCATCATCAGCAGTTGCGACGAACCGGTCAGAACGAACCTTTTTTGCTCGGCGACCGGCTTGCGCCTTTCCCGGTCAACGACCAGCTTCAGCGGATCGAAGAGAGCGGGGATCTTCTGCACCTCGTCGAGAATGACCAGCGGCGTGGTCAGCGACTCCAGGATCGATACCGCCGACTTCTGGAAGCGGAGCCGTTCATCGGGATCGTCAAAGGTGATGTAGGTAAAGGGAAGATGCAGGAGTTCGGGGAGCAAGAGTTCGCAGAGGGTGGTCTTGCCGGTCTGGCGGGCGCCGGTGAGGACGACGACCAGTTCGTTCTTCAGGCGGGCGGCAATGATATCAAGGATGGAGCGTCTGAGGGATTCCATAGTGGATATCTATCATTGTTACTGCAAATTTACAAGGTTATTTTGCAGTGCAGGGGAGAGCTGAAATTCAGCTAGGGACAAATTTATAATTTTATGGGCGTCCCCATGTCCCCGTCCTCGCTCTTTACTTTTGTCTCGTGTCAAGGGCTGACCCTTTGGGGGCATTGAGGGGGATTTTTCCGCTTTAACGGTTGAGAAACGCCATCATATAAGCAGGATAACGTTCGCCGCTCGCCGCATCGGGCGGCAGCGCTGCCGCAATCTCCTTCATCTCGGCCGGGCTGATCTGTACGGCGCCGGCAGCGATATTCTCCTCCAGATAGTTGCGGCGTTTGGTCCCGGGAATCGGTACGATATCCTCCCCCTGCGCCAGTACCCAGGCGAGGGCGAGCTGGCCGGGGGTGGTCCCTTTACGACTGGCGATCGCCTTGATCCGTGCCACCACCTCCAGGTTTTTTGCAAAGTTCTCCCCCTGAAAACGCGGGGAGTTGCGGCGGTAGTCGTCGGCGGCAAAGTCGTCGGGGCTCTTCAGTTCGCCGGTGAGGAAGCCGCGGCCGAGGGGGCTGTAGGCGACGAGGCCGATGTCGAGTTCGCGCAGGGTCGGCAGGACCTCGTCTTCGAGGTCGCGGCTCCAGAGGGAGTATTCGCTCTGCACGGCAGAGATGGGGTGGACGGCATGAGCGCGGCGGATGGTGGCGACACTCGCTTCGGAGAGGCCGAGATAGCGGACCTTGCCGGCAGTGACGAGATCGGCCATTGCCCCGACCGTCTCCTCGATCGGCACGTCGGCATCGACGCGGTGCTGATAGTAAAGGTCGATGTGATCGATCTTCAGGCGTTTGAGGGAGGCGTCGCAGGCAGCGCGGACATACTCCGGCCGGCCGTTGATGCCGGTCACCGGCGCCCAGCCGCCGCCAGTGGCGGGGGAACTGCTGCGCATCAGCCCGAATTTGGTCGCCACGATCGCCTCTTTGCGCCGTCCTTTGAGCGCGCGACCGATCAGCTCTTCATTAGTGCAGGGGCCGTACATGTCGGAGGTGTCGAGGAAGTTGACCCCGAGATCGAGGGCGCGGTGGATGGTGGCGATCGACTCCGCTTCATTGCGCTCGCCGTAGAAGTCTGACATCCCCATGCAGCCGAGGCCCTGGGCCGAGACGGTTAATCCTTGGGTTCCGAGTTTGCGCTGTTCCATGGTTCAAGCTCCTTGTGCGTAATCGCCGAGTAAGAATGTCTCAATAAGAAAAGCCGCGCATCCGGATAATTCCGTTCAACGCGACTTAACGGGTTTGGATTTTTCTGGTGTGAAGAGTTCTCTTAAGCCACACGTTCCCCGCTCTTCAAAATCTCGTCCGCAAAAGGATTGCTTTCATTAAATTCCGAAATCCGGTAAGGATGCGGCTCAATATCAGCATCAATTGACCGGGCGAGTTTGGTCAGCATGAATCTGAAATCAAAGGCATCGCCGACAAATTTATCGGTAATGATGGCGAGGTCGATGTCGCTCCACTCGTCGGCCCGACCGTTGGCGTAGGAGCCGAAGAGATACGCTTGATGAACCGGAATGTTCCTGTCGCGCAACAACGCCAGGTATTCCTTGATCTCCCTATAAATTAGCTGTTTGTCTTTTTCAGCAGCCATGTTCGCAATTCCTCTATAGTGGCAATGCTCTTTGCTGCAAAGCTCTTCGTGCACTTCCGGTGGAACTCCCGCTTGTACTCTTCATAACGGGCCTCGATGTTAAACAAGTTCACGTACTGAAGGGCGTCTTTCTGCTCTTCAGTCATCTCCAGTCCGCAGCGATCCGACAATTTGTAAAGGTCATGAATTCGGGGGACGTTGGTGTCGACCGTCTGGACATAGCAGGCTTTCAGCAACTTTTCGATGCAGAGATGTCCCACGAACAAAGACCAGACGTATTCGCCGCTACTAAACATATTCAGCATGGAGCGGTAATTGTCTTCGGCTGATTTCCGCCAGTAGGTTACAAGTTCATCTCGGGTCATAGATACCTCGGTTGCGAGACATTGTATCGTAACATGCCTTTATTGCAAGTAAAATTCTTTGGTTGGCACTGAGGTGTCGTGGTCGCTGCTTTCCCTGCGTCCCCTTACTTCAAGAACCACTGATGCACAAAAGCCCCCACCCCCCAGGCGGCGAAACTGGCAATCAGGACGATACTCAGGGAGCATTCCTTGCGGAAACAGAGAAAAGCGACGAGGAAGAAGAGGAGGGTCGGCAGCAGTCCCCAGAAGGCGCCGCGACTGAAGGATTGCATGACCTGCGGGTTGCCCTGGCTCTCGACATAGACCCAGACCAGCACCAACATGCCGGTCAAGGGCATGACCCCGATCAGTCCGGCAGCGGAGGGGAAGCGCTTGGCCAGGCCGGTGGCGGTGAGGATGATGGCGACGCTGAGGGCGATCTTGAGCAGGGTCTGCATTGATTTCCCTTTTTCGTGAGAGCTTCCTTCTGGAAGAGTTGAAAGGCATTGTTCACGCAACGGCGCCACGACGCAACGAAAATCAAAGTCGAAATTCAAAGTTCTATGGTCAAAACAGACTCGATTCAATGTTTGGCTTTACGTTGCGCCGTAGCGTCGTTGCGTGAGACGCTCTTTCCGTCGGTTGTGTTCTCTGAAACATTAGAGTCTTGCACCTGAAAGATAACGATGCTAAATTTGACATCAAATAACACATCAATCTTTATCCGGGGAAAAACTATGGACACAATTCTTTCCCACATGACCGTGAGCGTCACCGAGCTGAAGCGCAACTATGCCGGCATTCTCAAAGAAGCCGACGATAGTCCGGTGGCGGTTCTCAACCACAATCGCCCTGAGGCCTACCTGCTGCCGGCCGCACACTACGAGCGGCTCATGGCTTATCTGGAGGATCTGGAAGACGCCAAAGTGGTGCGGGAGCGCGCTGCTGGCCCTTTTGTCGAAGTCAGTCCCGATGAGCTATAAGCTCCGCTTTCACCAGCTGGCCTGGGTCGAGTGGCAGAAGCTCGATAACAGCATCCGTGCACCCCTGAAAAAGAAACTTCTTGAACGCCTGGAAAATCCGCATGTTCCCGCCTCCGCTCTTTCTGGCATGGAGAAGTGCTATAAAATAAAATTGAAAAGTATCGGCTATCGCCTCGTTTATCGGGTCGATGAAGAGATCTTGTATGTGACAGTCATCGCCGTCGGCAAGCGCGACAAGGAGAAGGTTTACCAGGCCGCGCAGGTACGCTTGAAGGATTAACGACAAATTGTCGGTTACGGCATCTTGTGCTACTCTTCCTCCCTGCAAAAAGACCGTAATTCTCGAAGTGGATTCGTACACATGAATAAAAAAAGAACCATCCTTGCCGTTGTCGCTGATGAATGCGGCGAGGTCTTTGAACATCCGGATCTCCTCCTGGCCGGGATGAACGGCACAATCTGCCGTGCCCCCCGCGCCGATGAGCTCATCCCCCTCCCGGAGGGGAGTCGCCTCTTTACCATTCCTGACACGCCGCCGATCGGCTTCGATCGCAAAAGCGGCGTCCTCAAGACCCTGGACCGGCTGCCGCGCAGTTGGGGCGGTGGCAAGATTCAGGCGGTCAGCACCTTTTTGACCCCGGCTTTTACCCGCACCCTCCTCCCCGCCGCCGATTATGACCGCAAGGCGGTGACCCTCCCTCTTTGGTCGTACACCGCGGTTGGCTGGTGCGTCGAGGAAGAGCGCTTCTACGCGGCGGCGGTGCGGGTCGATCGCAATCCGCAATGGAATCCTGAACACTTCGACGACCGGAAACTCGATCCCCTGGTGCGGGCAACGCTGGCGGCGCATCCGCAGAACCGTCTTTATGAACAGCTCTCGCGCTGCGCTGTCGATTACCACTGCTTTGCCGCCAAGAACCTTTTCTTCCGCCGCTGGGAAGCGCCGCTGCCGACCTCACCGATCTGCAACTCCCGCTGTCTCGGCTGCATCTCGCTGCAGGAATCGGACTGTTGCCCGGCGAGTCAGGACCGCATCAGTTTTGTCCCGAGCGTTGAGGAAATCTGCGAGGTCGCCATCCCCCATCTACAGCAGGCGGAAAATTCCATCGTCTCCTTCGGCCAGGGGTGCGAAGGGGATCCGATCCTGCAATGGCCGACGATCAGCGCGGCGGTGCGGCAGATGCGGCTGGCGACATCCCGCGGCACGATCCACTTTAACTCCAATGCTTCGCTGCCGGATGCGGTTGACGAACTGGCGGCGGCCGGGATCGATTCGATCCGTGTCTCCCTCAATTCGGCGCAGGAAGAACTTTACAACGCTTACTACCGTCCCAAGGGCTACACCTTTGCCAATGTGATTGATGCCATCGGCCGTGCGAAAAAGGCCGGGCTCTTCACCATGCTCAATTACCTCGTTTATCCCGGGGTGAACGACCGGGAAGAGGAGATTTCCGCCCTCCTGTCTCTGGTGCAGAGCACCGGTGTTGATCTCATTCAGATGCGTAATCTCAGTATCGACCCGGTCATGTACCGCGACGCCCTGCAGATTGCGGGGGAAGGGATCGGCATGACGGCGATGCTGGCGCGGATCAAGGCAGAGGTGCCGCGCATCCAATTCGGCTATTTTAATCGCACTAAAGAGAATTTTTATCCGTCCGGCTATGAAAGCGACTGGCCGCTGCCGGCGTAAACACATCTAAATCTAACCCCCCTCAATCCCCCCTTGACAGGGGGGAAGCCTTGAAGCCTCCCCTGTTAAGGGGAGGTTTGGAGGGGTTCGGTACGAAAATAAGCGTAGAGAACATAACAGGAGAGATGGATGGCAAGAATTTGTAGTGATGCTACGGACGAAGTTTACAGCAGCCGCACCGCCCGCAAAGAGGCGGCGCATGCTGTCACCGATCTGGCGCACCAGATCGCCGAGTTGCCGGAAGCGACCTTTCGGCGCCTGCAGCTGAATGACGAAACGCGCGCCGCCTTTGTCGTCGCTCGTGCTCTTAAAGCGAGCAGCGCCCGCGCCCGGCAGTTGCGTCACCTCGGGGCCCTGTTGCGCGAAGATGAAGAGATGTTGACAGGGATTCGCCAGACTCTGGAGGGGAATGATCAGCGCCAGCTCGCTGATAACAAACTCTTTCATGACCTCGAAGGATTGCGTGACCGACTCCTCGCCGAGGTGAGTATGGCGGCTGCTCTGAATGAAGCACAGGCCGCCTTTCCGGCACTCGATCAGGCCGCCCTTAAAAGTGCCTTGGCGCAGTACCACAAAGATAGCGACAAAAAAGCTTTTCGTACGGTCTTTCGCTTGTTGCGGGATGCCGCCGCCAAGGTGACGGTCTAAGCAAAAGAACGGGGCGCAGCTTCTGCTCTGCGCCCCGTTCATACTATTTTTTCATCCTTCCTTCTTCCCATTTCGTTATTCCGTCAGCACCCCCGGCGCCAACTTCCAGATATCCCGATTATATTCTGCGATGGTGCGATCCGTCGAAAAGTGGCCGCTGCGGGCGCTGTTGAGGATACTCATCCGTGTCCAGCGCGGCTTGTCCTGATAAGCCAGGGCGACCTGCTGCTGCGCTGCCACATAGCTGCCGAAGTCAGCAAGGGTCAGCCAGGGATCGCCGGGGCTGGTGAGGGTGGCGAGGAGGGGTTCGAAGATGCCCGGCTCCAGCTGGTTGAAGTGTCCACTCCCCAGCAGCTGCATGACCCGGCTCAGGTTTTCGTTGTTGGCGATGATCTCCTGTGGATGGTAGTTGTGGCGGGTCGCTTCGACTTCGCTGGCGGTGAGACCGAAGAGGAAGAAGTTCTCTTCCCCGGCTTCTTCGCGGATTTCGATGTTGGCGCCGTCGAGGGTGCCGATGGTGATGGCACCGTTCATCATGAACTTCATGTTGCCGGTCCCGGAGGCTTCCTTGCCCGCCGTGGAGATCTGTTCGGAGAGATCGGTCCCCGGCGCGATGATCTCCATCGCCGTCACCCGGTAGTCGGGGAGGAAAGCGACCCTGAGGCGGTGCGTTGTCGCCGGGTCGCTGTTGATCACCTTCGCGACGTTATTGATCAGTTTGATGATCAGTTTAGCGATGGTGTACCCCGGGGCTGCCTTGCCGCCGATGAGAACGCAGCGCGGCGTCCAGTCGTTGACGTCGCCGCGCTTGATCCGGTCATAAAGATGGATGACATGCAGGATGTTGAGGAGTTGGCGTTTGTATTCGTGAATGCGTTTAACCTGCACATCAAAGAGGCTTGCGGTCTCAAAGAGGATACCGCATTCCTGGCGCACCAGTTCGGCGAGGCGCTCTTTATTCCCCTGCTTGACCGCTTGCCACTGCGCCTGAAAAGCGGGATCGTCGGCGCGGGGGACGAGTTCCTGAAGTTTGCCGAGATCGGCGACCCAGTCCGGGCCGATGGTTTGGGTGATGAGACCGGCCAGGTCGGGATTGCAGCCGGCGAGCCAACGACGTGGGGTGACACCATTGGTTTTGTTGTTGAACTTGTCCGGCCAGAGTTCGTAAAAGTCGCGGAAGAGGCCGGCAATCAGCAGTTGTGAATGGAGGGCGGCAACGCCGTTGACGGAAAAGCTGCCAACGATCGCCAGGTAAGCCATGCGCACCTGGGGGTTTTCACCTTCTTCGATGATCGACATGCGGCGCAGGCGCTCGTTGTCGCCGGGCCAGCGCCGCGCCACCTCGGCGAGGAAGCGGGCATTAATTTCGTAAATGATTTCGAGGAGCCGGGGGAGGAGTTTTCCGAAGAGCGGAACCGGCCAGCGCTCCAGCGCTTCGGGAAGGAGGGTGTGGTTGGTATAGGCCATGGTATTGCTGGTTATCTCCCAGGCTTCGTCCCAACCCAGACCGTTTTCGTCGATAAGGAGTCGCATCAACTCCGGGACCGCACAGCTCGGGTGAGTATCGTTGAGCTGAAAACAGTTTTTGGCGGAAAAGGTGGAAAAATCCTGATCGTGGCGGCCGGTCCAACGGGCGACAACATCTTTAAGGCTGGCCGAAGCGAGGAAATATTGCTGCTTGAGGCGGAGGAGCTTCCCCGATTCACTGGCGTCATTCGGGTAAAGGACCATGGTGATATTCTCGGCGGCGTTCTTTTGTGCCACCGCTTCCGGATAGTTGCCGGCATTAAAATCACCGAGATTGAATTCTTCCGTCGCTTCCGCTTTCCACAGACGCAGGGTGTTGACTGTGCCGTTTTGAAAGCCGGGGATGGGGAGGTCGTAGGGGATGGCGACGATGTCATTGGTCTCGATCCAGCGCACCGAGATCTCGCCGTCGGGGGCGCGGGACGATTCAGTGCGGCCGCCGAATTTGATCCGCTGCGCGTATTCCGGGCGTTCAATCTCCCAGGGGTTCCCCTGGCGCAGCCAGTGCTCCGGCTCTTCCACTTGGCGGCCATCGACGATCGTTTGACGGAACATGCCGTATTCGTAGCGCATACCGTAACCGACCACCGGCAGTTGCAGGGTGGCGCAGCTGTCGAGGAAGCAGGCAGCGAGGCGGCCGAGACCGCCATTACCGAGGCCGGCATCCGGCTCGGTTTCGGCAAGATCTTCGAGGTCGAGGGAGAAGCCGGTCAGCCCCTTTTTGACCTCGGCGGTGACACCAAGGCTGAGCATGGCATTGCTGAGCAGGCGGCCCATGAGAAATTCGAGGGAGAGGTAGAAGGTGGTGCGGCTGTCATTCTCTTCTTCGGCGTGACGGGTCGCTTTCCAGCGCTCCATGAGGCGATCGCGAAGCATGTAGGCGAGGGCGGTGTAGGCGTAACGCGCCGACCGGCAGTTGGCATCGCGGCCGAGGTGGTGGGCGTAGTAATGGCGAAAATCATCGATCAGCGCATCGGCATCAAGCTGCAGGGGAGGGAGTTGCGCCAGGAGCGGATTCGGGCAGATCAGAGAGGTCGGGCGGTTGGGCATAGGATTTAACCTTCCATTTCGATAATCGAATGATCACCGATGTTCATCTTGCGCGAGGTGCTGCTGATGCGGACGGAATCCCCCAGGATGCTGGCGTTGAGGAGCATCCCCGTTACTTCACTGTCGAGGTTGATAATCGAATCGCGGATGATGCTTTCGCTGATCACCGAACCGGCGGCGATTGAGACGTTGGGGCCGAGGATACTGTTGCGGACGATCGCCCCGGCGGCAATGTGGACCGGGGCGATGAGGACGGAGTTGACCGCCTGGCCGTGACAGTGGTGGCGGCCGTTAAGGAGATAGCGGTTGGTTTCGAGGAGGGTCTCGGGCTTGCCGCAGTCGAGCCAGGCATCGATCTCCGGCGCGCAAAAGGTCAGGCCGTCGTGGATCATGCGCATGAAGACGGCCGGCAGGTAATATTCCCCTTTGACGGTGTCGCCGGCATCGACCGAGGCCTGGATATAGTTCATAAAGCGGACGCCGTCGCGCAGGTAGTAAAGGCCGACCTGGGCGAGGCGGGAGATCGGCGTCTCGGGTTTTTCGACCATGTCGACGATGATCCCGTCCTTGACGACATTGACGCCGAAACGCTGGTAATCTTCGACGTGATGCGAATAGATCAGGCCGTCACACTCCCGGGCGAGTTCGGGGATGCAGCTGAGATCGGCGACAAAGATGGTGTCGTTGAAGACGATGAGGAGATCGTCGCCGGGAACCAGATAGGGCGCGGCGAGGAGGACGGCGTGGGCCGGGCCGAGACGCTCCTTTTGCACGACATAGCGGCAGGTCAATTGAGGAAAGGATTTTTTCATCTGCTCGGCGATCTGCCCGCCATGCTCGTCGGTGATGAAGATGAATTCCTCGACCTGCAGATGGGCGAGGCGGCCGATAATATGTTCGAGAACGGTCTTGCCGGCGACATGCACCAATGATTTGGCTTTGGTATGGGTGTGCGGACGCAGACGCGTCCCTTTGCCGGCGACAGGGAGAATAACTTTCATTCGATGCACTCCTTGGTGTAAATAAATAGCGTAGTATCTGGCACTGTCAATCTATCAATCTCTGGAGTTAAAATTATGGCTGATCATCTGGTGAGAATCATGACCAAGGACGGCTCGCTGCGCGCTTGTGCCGCTGAGACTACAACGCTGGTCGATGCCATCTGCCAGCGGCAGGGGACGGATCTGACCGCCTCGGTGGCTCTTGGCCGTTTGGTTACCGGCGCCGCTCTCTTCGGTTCGCTCCTCAAGGGGGAGCAGCGTCTTGCCCTGCAGATCGAGGCGAACGGCCCGCTGCAAAAGCTCTCGGCCGAGACCGATGCCTACGGCCGGGTGCGCGCTTCCATCCGCCAACCGATCAGCAATCTTCCCCCCCGCAACGAGCGCTTCGATGTGGCCGGCGCCATCGGCAAGGCCGGTTTTCTCCATGTCAGCAAGGATCTCGGTTTCGGCGACCCTTATCGCGGCATGGTGCAGCTGGTCAGCAGCGAAGTTGCCGAAGATCTCGCCTGGTATCTGACCACTTCGGAACAGATCCCCTCCAGCGTCGGACTCGGCGTTCTGCCGCGCGAAGACGGTCATATTGCCGTCGCCGGTGGTTTCCTCATTCAGGCGCTGCCGGGGGCGAAGGATGAGCAGCTCGCGGGGCTGGAGGAGCGCTTGCACGCATTGCCGCCATTGACAACGCTGTTGCGTGAAGGGTTGTCACCGGAAGCGATTCTGGCCCGCATCTTCAGCGGCATTGAAACCATCCCGCAGGCGACCCTTCCGCTCCTCTTCGATTGCAGTTGCAGTCGGCCGCAGGCGCTGGCGATTCTGGCCCTGCTGCCGGAGGAGGAGCGCCAGCCGCTCCTCGCCGAAAAGGAGATTACCGTGACTTGCGAATTCTGCCGGGAACGTTACTCTTTTACACCGGAGGAACTCTCCGGCAAAGGTTGAGGCGGCCGCAGGATCAGTTCGACGGGGATGCCGTCGCCGCTCTCGGCCAGCCAGATGACCTGCGCGGCGGCGACGCCGGCATTGCGCAGATAGCTTTGCAGCAGTTCCTGGCGTTTTTGCGCCAGGGCGAGATCGTAGTCGGCCCCGTGGTTGGTGGCAGCCAGAACCCGGGCGTCCCAGATGGCCTGCGGATAGTTCCGCAGCAGGGCCGCGAGGGGGTCGAGAGCTTCGGCGCCGCCGGCCAGAGGGAGAACCGCTCCGGTCGCAAAGAGGCTCTCTTGCGGGTAGGCAATGGTGAGCCTCCCCGCTGTAATCGTGACGCGCGCGATCGGCAGTACCGAGGCCTGTTGCAGCAGTTTTTCGCTCCAGCTCGGTTCCGGTGCCGGTGGCAGCACCGCTGGTGGCGGGGCCGCGATTTGGCAACCGACACAAAAGAGGAGGAGAAAGAGGGGGGTGAGCGATCTTTGCATCAAGGGTTGAACCTCCCACTGCAGAATTTTCCCAGGGCGAAAGTATAGCAAAGCAGGGGCGGATTGTCGCTCCCTTTTCCATGCAAGCAGGTGCATTTTGCCTTGAACTCTGCTATAAAGATCCTCCCGCGGCTGCTTGGCGCGGAGTTTAGTCGAAGTTGAGACGATTATGGACGAAGAGTTTGACGATTTTGATGATATTTTCGGCGAAGAAGCCGACGAAGACGATATCACTCTGGCCCAGGAGGCCCTTGATCGTGGCGATAACACCACCGCCCTTGAACTGGCCGAAGAGTACCTCGAAGATCACCCTTTCGATTTTGATGCGCTGAATCTTTGTGCCGTCGCCGCCGCCAATCTCAATGATACCGGCAAGGCACTGGTGATCTATCAGCGCGCCCTGCGCCTTGACCCGAAGAATGGCGCTCTACACCACAACTACGGCGTTCTGCTGCAGCGGCTCGGTTCCAACCATGAAGCGATCAAACATTTCCGCCGCTCCATCGAGCTGCAGCCCGATTTCCCCGAAGCTTATATCAATCTCGGCAACTCCCTGGACGAAGAAGGGAAAGTGGAAGAAGCGCTGCGCTGTTATGACGAAGCGCTGCGCCGCCTCCCCGATGCCTCCGACGCTTATTACAATCGCGGCTTTGCCCTGAACCGCCTTGGCCGGTTCGCCGAAGCGATCGAGAGTTTCGACAAGGCACTGCTGATTAATCCGCAGGATGCCGCCAGCCACAATGGCCGCGGTTTTGCCCTGGCCGGTCTGGAGCGGGAGACAGAGGCGCTGGAGGCCTACAACCGGGCGATCAGCCGTGATGCGACCGTCGCCAACTTCTTCTTTAATCGTGCCCACACCTTGCAGCGCCAAGGGCAGCGCGAAGAAGCGCTGCGCGATCTCGATGCGGCGCTGAAGCTTGATGCCACCTTTTTCGATGCCCTCATCGAGCGCGGGATGCTCCTTTTGGAACTCGGCCGTTTCGAGCAAGCGCGCAAATCCCTTGACGCCGCCCACCGCGCCGATCCCGATCATCCCGAGCCCTTCTTTTACCGCTCGGTCATCCTTGAACGTAAAGGGGATATCCCCGGCGCTCTCGCCGCCATCGAGGAGAGCCTCAAGCGCGACCCCGCCTCCGATTACGCTCTCAATAACAAAGGGAATCTCCTCCTCGACCTGTCCCGGGTCGATGACGCCCTCCTCTGTTTCGAAACGATTATCGCCCGCAACGATCAATACGCTCTGGCCCATTACAACCGTGCCTGTGTCTATGCCCTGCGCAATGATCACGAAGAAGCGGCCCGATCGCTGGCGCGGGCGATTGCCCTCGATCCCCGCTTTATCGAGGAAGCCCGCAAGGATCCGGATTTTGATGCCCTCCGGGCGGAGCCCTCTTTGGCGGCCCTCCTGCTGGTGCCGGAGAGTGATTCATGAGTGAACTGCGACTGCGTATCGGCGGCATGCACTGCGTCAATTGCGCCGGGAAGATCGAGAAGGAGATCGCTGCTCTTCATGGCGTCGAAGCGGCGAGTGTCAACTTTGCCAGTGAAACCTTGCAGGTCGATTACACAGCGGCGGCCATCTCTCCGGAGATGATCGCCGCTCGCATCTCCAGCCTCGGCTATACCTCGTCGTCCCTGGAGAGTGAATCGCCGGCTGGCGAGGAAGCCCGCCGCGACCTGCGCTGGCTGATCTTTTCGGCGGTGCTGACAACGCCGGTGGCACTCCTGATGTTTGTTGGCGGCCATGAAGGGGTTGGCCTCTGGATCAGCGCCCTTCTCGCGACGATCGTGCAGTTCACGGCCGGTCTAACTTTTTACAGCGGCGCCTGGAATGCCCTGCGCAACCGCAGCACCAATATGGATGTCCTCGTCGCCCTCGGCATCTCTGCCGCCTGGGGCTATTCGATCCTCGCCATGACTGGTCTGCTGGGCGCGAACGCTCATAACTTCTTCGAAACCGGCGCCATGCTCGTTACCTTTATCCGCGCCGGCAAGTGGCTCGAAGCCCGGGCGCGCGGCCGGGCAAGCCGGGCCCTGCGTGAACTCCTTTCGTTACAACCGGATAAGGCGCGTTTGCTGCGCGATGGTGTCGAGAGTGAAGTGCCGACCCGCACCCTGCAGATCGGCGACCTGATTCTGGTGAAGGCCGGCGAACGGATTGCTGTCGACGGGGTCATCGAAAGCGGCGAAGGGGCGATCGACGAAGCGATGCTCACCGGCGAAGCCGCGCCGGTCGCCAAAGGGCCGGGGGAGAGTGTCAGCGGCGCGACGATCAACCGCAGTGGTCTCCTGACGATCCGCGCCACCGCTGTCGGCGCCGGGACGGTTCTGTCCCGCATCGTCCGCATGGTCGAGGATGCCCAGGCCGACAAAGCGCCGATCCAGCGACTGGTCGACAAGGTTTCCTCCATCTTTGTCCCGGTCGTCATCGTCCTGGCCCTCCTGACCCTGGGCGGCTGGCTCTTCGTTGGCGCCGAGTTTGTCTTTGCCCTGCAACTATCCATCGCCGTTGTTGTCATCGCCTGCCCCTGTGCTCTCGGTCTGGCGACGCCGACGGCGATCATGGTTGGCAGTTCCATTGGCCTGGGGAGCGGCATCCTCTTCAAGCGTGCCTCGGCCCTGGAGAACGTCGCCCGCATCGACACCGTCCTCTTCGACAAGACCGGCACCCTGACCAGCGGCAGCTTCGGCGTCACCGATCTCCTCCCGGTCAGCGGCATCGACGCAGACGAACTGCTGCGTATCGCCGCGACGATCGAAGCCGGCAGTACTCATCCCCTGGCGACGGCGGTTGTGGCCCATGCTGCCGGCCGTAATTTCCCTCCGCTGGCTCTCACCGATGTCAGCGAAGTCGGTGGCCACGGTCTCATTGCGCAGAGCGATGGTGTTCCCCTCGTTGCCGGCAATCGCCGTCTCTGTGAACGCGAAGGGATCGATCTCGCCCCCCTCGCCACGGAAGAAATGCGGCTGGCTGGCGAAGGGAAGGCGATCGTCTTTATTGCCCGCAACCAACAACTCCTCGGCCTGGTCGCCCTCGCTGACACGGTCAAGCCGGAAGCGATCGAGTCGATCCTCCGCCTGCATGCTCTCGGCCTGAAAACCGCCCTCATCACCGGCGACCGCCGTGATGCGGCGCAGGCCGTCGCCGCCACTCTCGGCATCAGCGAAGTCGAGGCGGAAGTCCTCCCCGGCGACAAGTTGACGGTGGTGCGGCGCTGGCAGGCGCAGGGGAAGAAGGTGGCGATGGTCGGCGACGGCATCAACGATGCCCCGGCTCTGGCGGCTGCCGATATCGGTATCGCCATCGGCAGCGGCACCGATGTCGCCAAGGAGACCGGCGACATCGTCCTGGTGCGCGGCGATCTCCTCGACGTCGAGCGCGCCATCCGTCTCGGCCGCGCCACCCTGAGCAAGATCCGCCAGAACCTCTTCTGGGCCTTTGTCTACAATATCGTCGGTATCCCGATCGCCGCCGGCCTCCTTTATCCGCACTTCGGCCTCATCCTCAAACCCGAATTTGCTGGGCTGGCGATGGCTTTTTCGAGTGTGTCAGTGGTGAGTAACAGTCTGTTGCTGAACCGGATCAAGAAGAAGCTGCGGGGGTAGGAGGCGGCCATGTCCCGCACCCTGATCATCGCCGGCTGCCTGCTTCTCGTCCTTGGGGTGCTGCTCCACTTCTTCCCCACTGCCCTGAGCTGGTTTGGTCGTCTGCCAGGGGATATTCGGATTGAAGGGGAAAGGAGCAAGGTCTTCATCCCGATCACCTCGATGCTGATTGTCAGCATTCTTCTCTCTTTGCTCCTGGCCCTCTTCCGGCGCTGACTATGAAAAGCTCTGAAATACTAACCCTTGAAGCGCCCCCCCGACCTGACCTTGAGGTGAGTTGTGCCAACTGTCAGGCCTGCTGTTGCCGGTTAAAGGTCATGCTCATTACCGAGACCGGTGTGCCCGAACATTTTATTGAGCGGGATAAGATGGGGGTTGAGACCATGGCGCAGCTCGCGGATGGCTGGTGCGCGGCGCTGGATCGCCAGACGATGAAGTGCACGATTTATGAAGTGCGGCCGTGGGTTTGTCGCGAATATGAGGTGGGGGATTACGAGTGTCTGGATGATCGCGCCGCCGGGTTGATTCGCTAGAGGGGTTGACCTAAAGGGGTAGACTCTGCTATAAAAACATCGATGAATTCAACGATTAGAGGATTTTCGATGTTCTTTACCATTCCCCGTTCTCGCCGCGAGTTTTTTAAAATTTCTTTTTTCGCAACGACCATTGCTCTACTGCGCCCCCGGCTAAGCTGGGGGAAAACCGCGGCGCTGCAACCGTCTGCCCCCCTCTCCCTCTTCAATACTCACACCGGCGAGCGCCTGAGAGTTGCCTACCGTACCCCCGACGGTGACTACGATCCGACCGCCCTCGGCCAGCTCGATCGTCTGTTGCGCTGCCACCATACCAATGATGTCCATCCGATCGATCCGCGTACCCTCGATTACCTGGCCCTCCTTGATCAGCAGCTCGGTGGCGGTCACGACATTCATATTATCTCCGCTTATCGTTCTCCCCGCTACAACGCCCTGCTGCAGAGTAAAGGGCGGGGTGTGGCCCCCAAAAGCCTTCATCTACAAGGACGGGCTCTTGATGTCCGCATCCCCGGGGTGCAACTCGATCGTCTCAAGGAGACCGCTCTCCTCCTCGGTCGTGGCGGCGTCGGCTATTACCCCCGGCCGGATTTCATCCATATCGATTCCGGTCCCGTGCGCCGCTGGTAATTCGTCCTTGCAAAGTTGTTCATTGCCGTTACACTTGCGGCATGATTCGCTGCCTCCTCCTATTTTTTCCTCTTCTCTCTTTGTTGCTGTGCCCTGCTTTGGCCGCTGACAACGCGGTCGCGCCGCAGTTGCGCCGCCTCTCTGTCGCCCGCAGTGTCGGCACAGAGACGCTGCGCTATCCTTCCAATCTGGCGCGCTTCTACCAGGAGCGTCAGTTTCAGCTTGCCTGGAGTGACGGTCGCCAGCTCTTTGCCACGGCCGAAGAGCTCCTTGCCGTTATCCCGGCGGCGGCCGGGGAGGGGCTTGATCCCCGCAATTATCACCTTGCCGCCCTCAACGATCGTTCCCGCCTCTTCCGGACGGCGCCCACGCCGCAACTCGCCGCTGAGCTCGACCTTTTGCTCAGCGATGCCTTCATGACCCTTGCATCCCATTATCTGAACGGTTGCATCGTTCCCGCTCAGGTCGATGCCGCCTGGCACATCCCGCGCGAAGAGGCGGATCCCCTGCGGATGCTTAAACAGGCACTGGACAGCGGCCGCATTCGCGACTCTCTGCAGGCCCTGTTGCCGCCCGATCCTGCCTACGCCGCCCTGCGCAGTGCCTGGCAAGATCTGCAACTGGTCGCCGCGGTCGGCGGCTGGCCGCAGCTGACCTTCAAACCACCGCTACGGCCCGGTGCGAGTGGTGCGGAGGTGATGGCGCTGCGGCAACGGTTGGTTGCGAGTGGCGATCTGCCGGTGGCCGAGGGGGAGGGTGAAAGCTTCGACGCCAGCCTCGAAGCGGCGGTATGGCGCTTCCAGAATCGGCACGGCCTGGTTGCCGACCGCATCGTTGGCCCCCAGACCCTTGCCGCCCTCAACGTCTCTGCCGCCGATCGCGCTCGTCAGCTTGCCGTCAATCTCGAACGCTGGCGCTGGCTGCCGCGCTCCTTTGGTGAACGCCATCTGCGCGTCAATCTCCCTGCCTTCCACCTTGAATTGATCGAAAAGGGAGAGTGGATCCTGGATATGCGCGTCATCGTCGGCCGTCAGGTCCGGCAAACGCCGGCCTTTGTCGGGCGCATGACCTACCTTGTACTTAATCCTTACTGGGAGGTGCCGCCGAACCTCGCCGTCCTTGATCTCCTCCCCAAGATTCAGGCCGATATCGGTTATCTCGCCAAGAACGGCATCGCGGTCTTCAACCGCCCCGGCGGGACGCAGCTCAATCCCGCTACAATCGATTGGCAGCAACTCGGAACGGGAAACTTCCCTTATCACCTCCGTCAAGATCCCGGTCCGAAGAACGCTCTCGGACGGGTCAAGTTCATGTTTCCCAATCGCTACCGGGTCTATCTGCACGACACCTCCACCCCCAAGCTCTTTGAACGCGAGCAGCGCACTTTCAGCTCCGGCTGCATCCGCATCGAAAAGCCTTACGAACTGGCAACGTATCTCCTGAAAAATTCGCTGGCGGTCTCTCCTGCCGCCCTGGAGGAGGTTCTGCAGGACGCGGTCAACAAAACCGTGCCATTGCCGGCGTCGCTCCCGGTCTATCTTCTGTATTTCACCGCCTGGGTCGAAGCTGACGGCACCCTCAATTACCGTCCCGATTTTTATCAGCGCAACCAGCGCCTTGATCTTGCTCTGCAGCACTTCCGAGCCGCTGAGTTTCCGGAGCTTCTCAGTCAATCACATAAAACTTTGCTGGAATAGCTCAACTTTGTTCACAATCGTACTTTGATTTTTGGGTTGCGAGGACACTTCAACCTCATCTCATGATGGAAGAGACTATTTATACCAATTCAATCCCTGAGATGTTAGGTTGTTGCTCGTCGTCGAACCACTGTTATTTAACCTGGCAGAAAGAGAGGAAAAATGAAACGGATCAAGATGAGAAAGTTGGCCCTATCGACACTTTTATTGGTCTTCGCAGTGACCCCTTGCTGGGCGGTTGAAGGGGATAATCAGACCTTAGCAGAGGAAGTGCGGTTGCTCAAGGATAAGACCGGGGAGATTGATTCCCTTAAGAACAGGTTGAATGAGTTAGAGTCCCAACTCGCAGCGGGAACCGATGTGAAGAACGAATCTGATTCGCAAGGCCCCAAACTCAGCGGAGCGATCCGCTTTAACTACAACCTCGACGATTTTAGTGACAGCGACAAGGACAAGGGTGGGGATTTAAAGTTTGACCTTTTTCGTCTCGGGGTGGCCGGTGCCTACCAAAAGATCACCTACTCTGCCGAGTACCGCTGGAATAGTTATCAGGATTTCGTTCATCACGCATATATAGAGTATCCGGTCAGCGATACGCTCGGAATCCAGTTCGGTATCACCCAGGTTCCCTTTGGCAACCTTGCTTATGACTACCATAACTTTTGGGGGGGGATCCCTTACTACGTCGGCCTGGATGATGACTACGACATGGGCCTGAAGATGATCAAGAAAGCCGGACCCTGGGATCTGCAGTTGGCATTCTTCAAAAATGATGAATGGGGAAGCGCCTCCAAGCTGGAGCGTTATTCCTATGACGTGGTAACAGCAGGCGAGGTGGTAGATGCCGACGACGTGGTAACAGCCCCCGAGCAAACCAACGAAGAGACCAATCAGGTCAACGCCCGTCTCGCCTACACCGCTGAGCATGGTGATTTGGGAAAAACCGAAGTCGGATTTTCCGGCGAGTGGGGGCAGCTTTACAATAACACCACTACCGACAAGGGCGACCACTGGGCCGCCGCCGCCCACCTCAATGGCAACTATGGTCCCTTTAACCTTCTGCTGCAGGTCGCTGAATACCAGTACAACCCCAAAAATCCCGCTGGCGATGACAAAAGCGTCCGCATGGGCGGGTTTTCTGACTCCTTCCTGGTCGCCTCTGAGGGGACTCTCTATTCGGCCGGGCTCAGCTATAACCTGCCGGTCAGCTGGGGTCCTGTGACCAGCCTGACCTTCTATGAGGATTACAGCCGCCTCGTCAAGAAGGAGAACAGTTTTAAAGATTCGCAGATCAACACCGTCGGGTGCATGGTGACCGCCGGACCGATTTACACGTACTTCGATGTTATCAGCGGGAAAAACGCTCTCTACCTGGGTGGTCCTCAAGATTCATTTGCTGGCGGGGACAAGGGGGCGGACTGGGGAACGAAATTTAATGTCAACATAGGATACTATTTCTAGGGTTTTCTTGGGTCGATGTTGCTCCGCGTTCTGGCAGCGTCAATGTCGGTGACTGTAAGCGCGGGGAGTTCGTAAGTTTAAGCAGAAAGTCACAAAGAAGCCGACCTGGCAGTGCAGGTCGGCTTCTTTGTGACAGAGAGGTTCGTACGGAATGGTTACTTGGCGGCCTTGCGGGCCCCCGCCAACCATTGATCCCACTGTAACCGGTTTTTGGCAATCCATGCATCGGCATGCCGCTCGATATCCTTTTGGGACTTCTCGCCGTTTTCCATTAATGTATTCTGCTCGTTGATGTCAGCCAAAGGTATGGTGAAGAGTTCAAAGAATTTTTTGGCCGCCGGATTCTTGGCAAGGAACTTTTTGTTGGCGACGATCTGAATGTCGCTGACGACAAAGCCGAGTTTGATCGGGTCGCTCACGGCCCCCTCGATAGCGCTGGCAGTCATGCGCTCTTCCCCCGACTTCTGTGATTCTTTGGGGAGGATCTTTGGTACGTTGATCCACATCACGTCGGTCCCCGGCTTGAGTTTGAAGATCGTCCAGTTCGGGGCCCAGGTATAAAAAAAGATCGGTTCACCATTATTATAGCGCGCCAGAGTGTCGGCCATACTCGCCGAATACGAGGCCTTGATCAGGTTGATATCCTTGTCAAGGTCGTAGACCTCCATGTGGTGGGCAATGACCGATTCGCAGCCCCAACCGGCCGGGCAGGCAGTCAAGTCGGCTTTGCCGTCCCCATTGGCATCAAAAGCCTTCTTGACTTCGGGGCGCCGGAAATCATCCAGAGATTGGATGTTGTACTTTTCGACATCCCGTTTCGAGACCAGATAGCCCTGCAATCCACCGGCCTTGACCACGTAACCGACCTTTTCAATCGTCTTTTCTGCTCCCCTGGGGAGTTGGCCGTCATGGTTGGGAAACCAGCCGTTGGTCCAGTAGTCGACATCACCGAGAGCGAGAGATTGGTAGAAGATTGGATTCTGCAGTTCCTTTGGTTTTTTGACATTGAAGCCGAGTTCGATGAGCCCCTTGCGGACGATCGCCTCCTGGAAGTGACCGGTGTTCCAGGTGGCGCGGGCCGGTTGCACCTTGACCCCTTTGCCTGGTTTGTCGCTACTCGCCAGAGCGGGAGTAGCGAGGATGGCCATGAGTCCGAAGCCGATCAGGCTGAATGCGATACGTTTCATCTCTTTTCTCCTTTTGCGGGTGAATATATTCGTTCCGGTCCTTGAGTTATCGCGCTTTTGCGAAACCCTGAGTGATCCGGTCGAGGATCATTGCCAGCAGGACAATGGCGAGGCCGCCGATAGTTGCCAGGCCGATTTCGAGAGTGTTGAGACCTTGGACGACCGGGCCGCCGAGGCCGCCGGCACCAATCAGGGCGGCGATGACGACCATCGATAGTGCCATCATGATCGTCTGGTTGAGACCGGTCATGATTGAGGGGAGCGCCAGGGGGAACTGCACCTTGCGCAGTACCTGCCAGGGGGTGGCACCGAAGGCGACCGCTGCTTCGACCAGTTCGGGGTGAACCTGCCGGATGCCGAGGCTGGTGAGACGGATGATCGGCGGCAAGGCAAAGACAATGGTCGCCAGGACCCCGGAGACCGTCCCGATGCTAAAGAGCATTACTACCGGAATCAGATAGACGAAGGCCGGGGTCGTCTGCATGGCGTCGAGAAAGGGACGCAGGATCATCTCAAAGCGATCACTCCGACCGGAGAGGATGCCGAGAGGGATGCCGGCAACGGCGCAGAAGAGAACTGAACAGACCACCATCGACAGGGTGATCATGGTGTCCTCCCAGAGGCCGAGATAGCCGATCAATAACAGGCTGAGGATGGTGAAGATCATCACCCGTTTGCCGGCGTAGCGCCAGGCGGCCAATGCCAGCAGAGCAATCAACACAAAGGGCGGCAGGAAAGCGAAGCTCCACTGCAAAACATCCAGAGTCTTTTCGATGGGGACCTTGATCACCTGAAAGGTGTCGCGATAGTTGGAGACCAGCCAGTCAACACCGTTCTGGATCCAGGTGTCGAGGGGAATGACTTGCTCTTCAAAGTTCAGTAATTTCAATTTCATATGGTTTTATCCTCCTGGGACAGCTCTGCGCTTGCGGCTTTGGCGCTCTCCTCGTGGCCTCTTTGCAGGGTGCGCAGGAACTGGTTCTTGGAAATGACTCCAAGATATCGTCCCTCTTCATCAAGGACCGGTATCGGCCATGGTCGGGCGGTGACCTCCGGCAGGATGTCTTGCATCGACTCGCTTCTCTGTACAGCCCGGGCTTCGGGAAGAAAGGCCGGGTTCAGATCCTGTCCACCGTTGTTGTCAATAAATTCCTTGAGGGAATCGGTGGAGACAAGACCCATGAAGCGGCGTTCGCTGTCAAGGATGTATCCGTAGTCGCGTTCGTGGCTGATGAGGCGTTGTAGAGCGGTTCTGGGGCCTTCCCCTTTATGCCGGATGATTGTTACTGCTGATTTGCGAGCGATATCGCCCGCGGTGAGAATATTTGTCGGGTCAACACCACGGAAGAAGGCACGGACGTAGTCGTCGGCCGGGTTCTGCAGGATCTCCTCGGGAGTCCCGACTTGCACAACTCTTCCCCCTTCCATAATAGCGATGCGGTCACCGATGCGCATTGCTTCGTCGAGATCGTGGGAGATGAAGACGATGGTCCGCTGTGCTCGGGATTGCAACTTGAGGAGTTCGTCCTGCATTTCTGTACGGATCAGCGGGTCGAGGGCAGAGAAGGCTTCGTCCATGAGGAGGATGTCTGGATTGACCGCCAGAGCCCGGGCCAGGCCGACGCGCTGTTGCATCCCTCCGGAGAGTTGGCGCGGATAACTCGCCGCGTAGCCATCCAGTCCAACCTGTTCGAGGGCCTTGAGAGCCCGCTCGTTGCGGGTTTCTTTGTCGAGGCCCGAGATCTCCAGGCCAAAGCCAGCGTTCTCCAGAACGGTCAGGTGCGGCATCAGCGCAAATGACTGGAAGACCATGCACATCTTTTTGCGGCGTAATTCGATCAACTGCTGGTCGTTCATCGCTGCCACGTCTTCACCGTCGACGAAGACTGAACCGGTCGTCGGTTCGATCAAGCGGTTAAGAATGCGTACCATAGTCGATTTTCCTGATCCCGAGAGTCCCATGATAACGAAAATTTCGCCGGCGTTAATTTCGAAGTTGGCATTGTAGACGCCGACCGTCGTGCCCGTCTCGGCGTGAATAGTTTCCTTGCTCTCTCCGTTTTTGAGCATTTTCATGGCCCTTTTTGGGTGTGGCCCGAAAATTTTTGCAACATCGACAACCTTGATCTTGATGGTCTTGTCACCCATAAAAACTCCTTTTGATTAACGACATAAAGTGTTTGATGCGTATTTGCAGGGTAAGGAGGAAAAGGAAAGCCTGTGAGGAAAATCTACTTGCAGAAAGAATAAGTTTCATGCATTGCATACAATGGGAAAGCGCTTCCTTATCAGTCTTAAGGCTAACGCATGGGGGGCTAAAGGTCAAATTTGCTTGAAACTATTTAAAGATAGCTGGTTTTTTTAATTTTTTATGTTTTTTGGTTGTCTGCCCTCAGTTTTGTGTTTGACTATCAGAGATGAGCAGCCTCCCGTAATACAAATCAAGAAAGAAGAGGATGGATATGGAATGCGATAGCATAATGCACAAGATGCACATGTGCGCTTTAGCGGCGACGGATAACACCGAGCTGTTGGAGCAGTTGGCGGATCATCCGACCGTCGAATGCCAGAATTGCGGCGCCCTCGCCAACGACGCCCGGAATGTCTGCAGTCCTCGCCCCCTTGCCGCTACCGCATAAAGGGGGCGCAAAAGAAGAAAGAGGATGGACAATTTCACTGCGGGCCGCAGCTCATTGCTGTCGGCCCTTTTTGTCGACTGGAGTTCATCTTGACACGCGAAGCCGTATTTTCAATACTCTTTGGCCAGTGACCGTCGCGAGCTAAAAGTCCGCTTCAAATCAGTTTCGGCAAGGGAATCAAGGAGAAGATCAGCGATGCTGCGAACCACCATTCCCGTCACTTTTTTGTTGGCACTTCTTCTTGCCGGACCGGTCATGGCAACGGATCTGGCCGAAGCCGGGCAGATCCTCCCGCTGCAGGAAGTCCTGTTCCGCGGTCTCGAAGTTAATTTTGATCTGCAGGCGCAACGGCTCAATCTCCCCATCAGTCGCGAAGAGATCACGGTTGAAGCGGCGCGCTTCGATCTGATGGCGCATGCGGCTGTCTCCGCCGCCGGCGAAAGAACCCCCACCGCGGCCTCCTCCTTCACGGATCCTTATGACCGCCGCCGGCAATCCGGGGCAACCATCGGCCTCGGCAAAGAGTTCCACAGCGGCCTTGATGCCCGTCTGTCGCTGGAGGGTTCCCGTCTGAGCAACAATGCCGTGACCCCCGGCCTCGATCCGGAATATCGCACCTATCTGCTTCTCGATTTTACCCAGCCGCTGCTGCGCGATTTTGGCCGCGCGGTCAATACCACAAATCTGCGCCTCGCTGATCAGCGCCTGCAACAGGCCCGCTTTGGTTATCTCGACCAAGCGCAGCGTCTCGCCGAAGAGCTCGAATTGAGCTATTTCGAACTGGCCCGCAGCCATGAAATCCTGCGCTTGCGCATCGAGTCGCGGGAACTGGCGCGTGAACTCCTTGCCGGCAACCGCGACAAGTTTGAGGCCGGCATTGTGCCGATTACCGAGGTGCAGGAAGCCGAGACTGCCGCTGCCGCCCGCGATGAGCAGGTGGTCGTTGCCCGGCAGCAGATGGAGATCGCCGCCAATCGCCTCAAGAAGCTTCTGGAGATCGGGCACAATGATCCTCTTGCCGCCGTCCTATTGCAAACCGAACCCCTCCCCGGCATTGAGCAGGTCTGGCCGCCGCTGGAGACAGCCCTGCAGACCGCGCTGGTTGCCCGCCCTGACCTCGAGCGCCAGCGTCTCGAGATCGCCAGCCGCGATCTCCGCCTCGCTTATTTCCAAAATCAGAAACTCCCCCGCCTCGATCTCGCCGCTTCCCTCGGCGTCAATGGCCTTTCCGGTGACGCCGAAGATCCGGCGACACCGGGGGCGCTGGCCAACCGCGGCGATTCCTGGCGTTCTCTCGATCAGGCGGCGAGCGGCGACGGCTATGCCTGGTTTGCCGGCTTGCGTTTTGCCTACCCTTTGGAGAATCGTGCCGCGGCTGCCAACTACCGGCGGGCCGGACATGAAAAGCGCCAGGCCTTGTACACTCTGAAGGGGTTGGAGAGTACGGTCGAGACCGAGGTGCGCAACGCCCTCACCGCTGTCGAGCGCGGCTTTGAACGGGTGCAGGTGGCGGAGCGTTTTCAGCAACTCGCCGATATCACCCTGAGTCAGGAGATGGAGCGCCTGAGTGAGGGGCTCACCGACACCTTCCGCATTCTCGATTTTCAGGCCGTTGTCATCGAAGCGCGAGTGCGCAAGGCTAACGCCCTGATCGACTTCAACGCCGGGCTGAGCCGCCTGTATCGGGCGATGGGCGCCAATCTGGAACGCCGCAATATCGTTCATCCCCTCGAAGATAAGGAGATACAGAATGTCCGCAACTGAGCGCCCTCTCTTCCCCCTGCTGGCCCTCCTTCTCGTTCTGCTGCTGAGCGGTTGCGGTGAGAAGGAGAGTGTTGCCCCCCGTCCGGAACCGCCGGCGGTGCCGGTGCTGCTCGGCGAGGTCAGCACCCGGCGGGTGGAGCTGGTTCTCGAACAGGTCGGCACGTTGACCGCCCTTCACGATGTCACCCTGCGCAGTGAAAGCGAGGGGCGGGTGGTGGAGATTGCTTTTCGTGAGGGGCAGCCGGTCCGCAAAGGCGAGGTGCTGGTGCGCCTCGATGCGGCCAGGGTTCGGGCCAATATCGTCAACCTCGAAGCCCAGATCAGTGAACTGCATGCCCGTCTGGAGAACAAGCTGCGCACCCTGGAGCGCAACCGGCCGCTGCTGGAGAAGAAGCTCATCTCCCGCCTGCAGTTTGATAACCTCGAAACCGAGATCGCCGAGGTGCGGGCGCAGATCGAACAGACCCGCGCCAATCTTGTCGGCGAGCAGGTGCGCCTCGCCGATACGGTAATTCGTGCCCCCTTTGCCGGGGTAGCCGGCGTTCGCACCCTGTCGCCGGGCGATTACCTCAAGGTCGGCGATCCGGTGGTGACGGTGGTCGATCTCGATCCCCTGGAGATCTCCTTTCAGGTGCCGGAAAAGTTCAAACCGAAATTCTCCCCCGGGCAGATCGTCAACTTACAGGTCGCCCCTTATCCGGAGCGCACCTTTACCGGCCTCATCTCCTTTGTGGCGCCGCGGGTCGACGAAGCGACCCGGACCTTTCAGGTCAAGGCGCAGGTGAAGAACAGCGAGCACCTGCTCAGCCCCGGTCTCTTTGCCCGGGCGTCGGTGGTGACCGATGTCTTTGCCGCGGCGATCACCGTCCCCTGGGAAAGTATCATCCAGACCGAGCAGGAGACCTACCTTTACACCGTGCAGGACAACATCGCCCGCAAGGTGCCGGTGCGTCTTGGCCGGATCACGCCGCAATGGGTACAGCTCCTCGACAGCGAGCTGACGCCGGGGAGCGCGGTGATCCTCGAAGGGAAGTTCGCCAGTCGCGACGGGGGGAGAGTGGCACCGAAGGCGCCGGCCGCCCCCGCTGGCGCCAAGGAGTAAGCGATGTTCCTCCCCGATATTTCGATTAAACGGCCGGTCACCGCCACCATGCTGGTGCTGGCGCTGGTGATCTTCGGCCTCATCGGTGTTTCCCGGCTCGGCGTCTCCCTTTATCCCCAGATCGACGATCCGGTGGTGACGGTCTCCACCTTCTGGCAGAACGCCCGCCCCGAAGAGGTCGATAACGAGATCACCGATATCCTCGAAGACGCGGTGAGTGGCGTCAGCGGCATCAAGCATATCGTCTCCCAAAGCCAGGAAGGGCGCTCGCGCATTACCATCACCTTTGAGCTCAGCAAGGATATCGATGTTGCTGCCCAGGAGGTGCGCGACAAGATTTCCGCCCGGCTGCGCCGTCTCCCCGGTGATGCCGACATTCCGGTTGTCGACAAACTCGACATCAACGCCCAGCCGATTATCTGGCTGGCGGTCACTGGTCAGCGCGCCATCGAGGATCTCACCTATTTCGCCGACGTCCAGATCCGGCCGCTGCTGCAGAAGATCGAGGGGGTCGGCGAAGTCAGTGTCGGCGCCGGCCGGGAAAAGCAGATTCACATCCGTTTGATGCGTGAACGACTGGCGGCCTACCGCATCGGCGTCGACGAGGTCATCGCCGCTATCCGTCGTCAGCACCTGGAGGTCCCCGGCGGCAAGATCGACTCGCCGGAGAAGGAATTCCTTATCCGCACCGTCGGTGAGTTTGAAAGCGCCGCCGCCTTCAGTGACTTGATCGTCACTCATCGCGACGGCGCGCCGATCCGCCTTGGTCTCCTCGGCGCGGTCGAGGCCGGCCGTGACGAATCCCGTCCCGCCGGCAACTTCACCCAGGGGGGGGTGACGCTGACAACCGCCGCCCTGCGGATCTCGCCGCGCTCCGGGGCCAACGAAGTGGCGATCGCCCGCGCTGTCAAGAAGGCGCTGCCGGAAATCCGTCGCATCCTCCCGGAAGGGATGGACGTCCACATTGCCACCGATACCACCCGCTTCATCGAGCAGTCGATCTCCGAGATCAAGACCCAGCTGGTCTTCGGCGGTATCGCCGCCGCTTTGGTCATCCTCCTCTTTCTCCAGAACCTCCGCACCACCCTGATCAGCGCCATCGCCATCCCCACCTCGATTATCGCCACCTTTGCCTGTCTCTATGTCCTTGGCTTCACCCTCAACAACATGACCATGCTTGGTCTGGTCCTCGCGGTCGGTCTGGTCATCGACGATGCCATCGTCATGGTCGAGAATATCTATCGCCACCGCTCCGAACTCGGCAAGGGGCCGATGCAGGCTGCTTTTGAGGGCTCGCATGAAATCTCCTTTGCCATCATCGCCACGACGCTGGTGCTGGCCGGGGTCTTTTTGCCGGTGGCCTTTATGGGCGGGATGATCGGCCGTTTCTTCTATGAGTTCGCGGTGACCGTCGCTTTTGCCGTCCTGTGCTCGACCTTTGTCGCCATGACCGTGGTGCCGATGCTCTGTTCGCGCTTTCTCAAGCTCGGCTCTCCCAACTTCCAGGTCTTCCGCGTCTTTGACCGGATCATGGCCGCCAGCGCAAACTTCTATCGCTGGAGTATGCGGCGCATTCTGCAGCAGCGCTCTATTATGGCTCTGGTCGCAGCGCTGGTCTTCGGCGGCGGCATTTGGCTTTATACGCTCCTTGGCCAGGAACTCGTTACCCAGGAGGATCAGGGGCGCTTCATCGTCCGCCTGCAGACGCCGCTGTCCTACTCGATGGAGAAGACCGAAGGCGTCCGGGCCCGGGTGGAAGCGCGCCTCAAGGAGATCCCCGAGGTTAGTCACTTCTTCTCCTTTACTGGTTTTGGCGGTGCTAACCGGGCGGTCGCCATCGTCACTCTGGTGCCGCGCAGTGAACGCAAGCGCACCCAGCAGCAGGTGCAGAGTGAGGTGCGCCAGTTTCTGCGCCAGCTCCCCGATGTCCGCGGCAACGCCACTGCCGTCTCGCCGCTGGGTGGCGGACAGCGCGCCGAAGATGTGCAGCTGGTCATTCAAGGGCCGGATATTGCTGTCCTCGACAGCGCGTCGCGGCAGCTGATGAACAAGATCGAAGAGACTTCCGGTTACTCCGGGGTCTCCCGTGACCTGGAGATCGGCAAACCCGAGGTGCGGGTGCGCATCGATCGCGAAAAGGCCGCCGAAGCCGGGATCAATGTCGAAAATATCGCTGCCACGGTCGGCGCCCTCCTTGGCGGTATCGAAGTCACCACCTTTAAGGAGGGAGGGAAGAGCTACGAGGTCCGCCTGCGGCTGCAGGCCGAACAGCGGCAGCTCCCCGGCGACGTACAGCGGATCTTTCTGCGCGGCAACGGCGGCGAACTCCTCGATGTCAGCAACTTCGTCACCCTGGAGGAAGGGGTCGGGCCGAGCGTGATCAACCGTCTCGACCGCCAGCGCTCGGCCACGGTCTTTGCCACCCTCGAAGAAGGCAAGCTCCTCGGGGCCGCCATCACCGAAGTCCAGGCAATGGCCGCTACCCTCCTCCCCGAAGGCTATGTCACCAAATTCTCCGGCAGTGCTGAAACTCTTGGCGAAACCGGCAAGTACGTCCTCTTCGCTTTTCTTCTCGCCACTGTCCTCACCTACATGGTCCTGGCTGCCCAGTTCGAAAGCTTTACCCAGCCGATGGCGATCATGATGGGGCTCCCCCTCTCCTTTATCGGCGCTTTCGGTCTGCTTTTACTCCTCGGTAATACCCTCAACCTTTACTCGATGATCGGCCTGGTGCTCCTCATCGGCTTGGCGGCCAAGAACGGCATCCTCCTCATCGACTACGCCAATCAGTTGCGCCATACCGGTATGAGTCTTGATGCGGCGCTGGTTGAAGCCGGCGCCACCCGCCTGCGGCCGATCCTGATGACCGCCATCTCCACCATCGCCGGAGTCCTCCCCGTTGCCCTCGGCATTGGCGAAGGGAGCGAAAGCCGCCAGCCAATGGCGGTCGCCATCTCCGGGGGGCTCTTCTCCTCAACGCTGCTGACCCTGGCAGTGGTGCCGGTGATCTACAGCTATCTCGATCAGTTCAGTCACTGGCAGGGATTCGAGAGATTCAAAGGCTGGATTCTGGTGCGGGAAAAGAGCGATTCTTCGGATAAAGATTCCAATCAGGCACAATAACCTGCGGTTGCCCCGTGGTCGGGGCGCACCTGTGTGTGCGCCCGCCTTTGCCCACCGTAGGGGCGAAAAATTTTTCGCCCGATTTGGTCTGTATGCGCCTGTATCTGAAGTTTCAGAAACTGGACGACTATTTCGTCATTTCCTTCAAGGAGCTGGACGATGAGTGAACAATGGAACGGCAAGCACTGCCCCGCATGCGGCGGCGGCATTCTGATGGACGGCATCAAGAACACGCGTTACGACTACCGGGGGCAATCCCTGGAATACGTTCAGGCGGGAGCCTGGTGCGACCATTGCGACGAGGGGATCGTGAGCGGGGAAGAGGCAACGGTGAATGAAGCCTTGCTGGACGATTTCATGCGCCGCGTCGATCGCGAAGAGGCGACCGAGTTGATCCGAATTCGCAAGAAGCTGAAGCTATCGCAGCAGGAGGCCGCCAAAATCACGGGAGGAGGGCATAATGCTTTTTCCCGTTACGAGCGCGGAGTAGCCAAACCCCTTCCGGCGGTGATGAATCTCTTTCGCCTGCTCGATCGACATCCCGAACTGCTCAAGGAGATCCTGGCGGCTTAGGTTAGAGCACGCATGGTTCCGGTCGACCAGGACCAATCAAGCAGAAAAAGAGCACCCCATCACCTGGCCCGCTGCGCGGGTTCCCTGCGCCCGGCAGACGTTTGGCGGGCGGACAAAAACAAGGGCGGGCGCAGCATGCGGCGCCCCTACGAGAACTGAGGACAGGCTGGTTATTAAAATCAGCCTGTCCTCTTGTACCCC
>JACUTW010000153.1 GCA_014859605.1 Desulfuromonadales bacterium | reverse complement strand
CTGATCAATCCTCCCCTCGAAGTCAAAGAGGGCGGCGGGGCGTAAGAGAAGAAGCTGGGCGCGGCAAGCTGGGCGCGGCAAGCGGGCGCGGCAAGCAGCGCCCCTACAAGAACCAACAAAAGGCCCGGAAGAATCAATCTTCCGGGCCTTTTGTTATTCTCTTCCTCGGGGAGAGGGTGGCCGCAGGCCGGGTGAGTGACACTTGCTGTTAACAGGCTTGACGCTTATAAATTTTATACATAGTATATACGTATATTTTATACGCATAAGGAGAACAGCATGAATACCCAGCATGTTTATGATGTGGATGCCCCGAAAAAGCCGGTCAGCGTGAGCGCAAATTCAGACCTTATTCATCATGCGAAAAGGGCGGGGATTAACCTGTCGAAGACATTTGAGGAAGCGGTTGCCAGCAAGTTGCGTGCGACACTCGAAGAAACCTGGTTGGCAGAAAACAAGGGGGCGATTGACGCCTACAATGAACGCATCGAAAAAACCGGCGTATTTGCGGCCAAACGGAGGAGATTTTAATGGCTCAATTCGATATTTACGAAAATAACGAGCCGGAATCCAGAGGCACGATTCCCTTTCTCCTTGACGTGCAGCACGACCTCCACTGTAACTTGACAACCCGCACCGTGGTTCCGCTTGTTTCAATTTATTCGGCAAACGATGAAATCAAAAAGCTGTGCCCAGTGCTGGATGTCATGGGTACGAAAGTAATGATGTCTACGCCTGAAATAGCAGGCTATCCCGTCGGTGAATTGGGTCTCAAGGTTACGTCTGCCTCGAACCAGCGAACAGAAATCATCAATGCTATCGATTTTTTACTGAGCGGTTTTTAGATCCTAAAAAAGCTCTTGCCATTGGCATTGAGGGTTATCTATACTGAACTACAATTGTGGTAAACGGAGGTGATACGATGGCAGCCAGTACATCGATACGGATCAATCAGGACCTTTACGAGAAAGCCAAACAGGATGCAACCATTGAGCATCGGACGATAGCCGGGCAGATCGAATTTTGGGCACGCGTCGGTCGCGCGGCCCTTGATAATCCCGACTTGCCGGTCACTTTTATTGCCGAGTCCCTGGCCTCACTTGATGAGCCGCGTGATCAGGCTCAGCCCTTTGTGCCCAGAGGCCGGGTTCAATAATGTGGGACGTCATGCAGACCCGCCGCTTTGCCCGCCAATATAAAAAGCTGCATGACAATACGGCGACAGACGTTGATGTTGCGGTCGATGCGGTGCGGCAGAATCCGGACATTGGCGAGAAGAAAAATGGCGATCTGGCGACGCTGCAGGTCTTCAAGTTTCACAGCAGCGGCCAATTGTATCTCCTTGGGTATACAAAAGAGGAGGATATTCGACTGATCTATCTCGAAGCAGTGGGACCACATGAAAACTTTTATCGCGATTTAAAGCGATAAAACATGATCAAGGATTTAGCGTTGCAACTTGTCAGCTTTGAAGACTGACCCTGTTTTCTACTCCGATTTCCCTCCGCTCTCCGACTATCAACGTTATGCCGCCACGTTCAAGGGCGTC
>JACUTW010000099.1 GCA_014859605.1 Desulfuromonadales bacterium | reverse complement strand
GCAGCGCCCCTACGTTGGGGAATTTAAATCGGGCGCGGCAAGCAGCGCCCCTACGTTGGGGAATTTAAATCGGGCGCGGCAAGCAGCGCCCCTACGACAATCGAACATCAGGGGGCTATGACATGACTTATGATCCTGACATCCACGGCCGTCGTTCTATCCGCTTGCGGGAATACGATTATTCTTCGGTCGGCGCGTATTTTGTCACGATCTGTGTCCAAGGGCGGGAATGTTTGTTCGGCGACGTTACGGAGGGGACGATGCGGTTAAATGATGCGGGAAAAATGGTCGAGCGGGTGTGGCTGGGTCTGTCTGCAAGGTTTCCGCATGTTGTCCTTGATGAATTCGTGGTCATGCCGAACCATTTTCACGGAATTGTGGTGATCAATAATGTTTACGACACCGTAGGGGCGCCGCTTGCTGCGCCCGGTTTTGAATCGGATCAAAGATCGGGCGCGGTAAGCCGCTCCCCTATGTTTAAAACCAACCTCGCCCCGTCGTTGGGGGCCATCGTGCGGGGATTCAAATCGATAACCGCCATCGATGTCAATCGGTTGTTGAATCGACAAGGGTGCCCTTTATGGCAGCGTAATTATTACGAGCGGGTCATCCGTAACGAAAGCGAATTATCCGCCATTCGGGAATACCTCCAGTTCAATCCGACGAATTGGGCAGAAGATAAAGAACATCCCTGAATACCAAATGGATAACGTGTAGGGGCGCCGCTTGCTGCGCCCAGTTTTTAATCTCCAGGAACGATGATATTGACAATCCTGCAAGGAGTGCCGTACATTCCCCCATTACTTTTGTTACTACCGCCTGGAATGGAAAACACACCTTTGTCTGAAAACTACTCTCCGCCAAATAACACCGGACCACGTCGCGCCATGGTTGTGACCGGCGAAGCCTCCGGGGATCTGCACGGCGCCAACCTGATCCGGGCCGCGCAGAGACTCGATCCGCAGCTCACTTTCTTCGGGGTCGGCGGCGAGCAGATGGCTGCGGCCGGCTGTGAGATTATCATCCCTGGCAAGACGATTTCGGTCATGGGGATTGTCGAAGTGATCGGCCACTTCCCGATCATCTGGCGGACCTTTCAACACCTCAGGAAGATTTTACAGGGGGAGCAGCGTCCCGATCTTTTGATCCTCATTGACTTCCCGGACTTCAACCTGCGCCTCGCCGCTGTCGCCAGCAAACTCGGCATTCCCGTCCTTTATTACGTCAGTCCGCAGGTCTGGGCCTGGCGTCGCGGCCGGGTCAAGAGTATTGCTAAAGTCGTCGACCGTCTCGCTGCCATCCTCCCTTTTGAGCCGCCGCTGTATGCCGGTCTCGATATCGATGTCGAATATGTCGGTAATCCGCTCACGGATCAGGTACAGATCAGTGAAGAGCGCCAGACTTTTCTTCAGCGACTCGCTATCCCCGCCGATGTTCCGGTGATCGGCCTCTTTCCCGGCAGTCGCGGCACAGAGTTGCGTTTCAATCTCCCGACTCTTCTCGCTACGGCGCGGGTGGTCCTCAAGGAACACCCCCGAACCCATTTTCTCGTCCCGGCCGCTGCGACCCTTGGAGCAGAGTCGATCCGCGCAGCTATCGCTGTGGCCGGTGGCGCTGATCTGCCGCTGACGATCGTCGAAGAATCGGTTTATAATGTCGCCAATGCCAGTGATGCTGTGCTGGCGGTCTCGGGGACAGTGACGTTGCAGGTGGCTCTGGTCGGTACGCCGCTCCTGATCATCTATCGGGTGGCGCCATTGACCTATGCTATCGGCAAACGCTTGATCAAGGTCCCTTTTTTCGGTCTCCCGAATATCATTGCCGGACAGGAAGTTGCAAAGGAACTTGTTCAAGATGCGGCTGACCCAGAGGTTCTGGGCCGGGAAATGAATCTGATCCTCAGTGATCCGGCGCATGCTGCCGCCTTACGGCAGGGGCTGGCTCTGGTCCGGGAGAAGATCGGTCCGGGTGGGTGCTCGCAGCGGGTGGCGCTGATGGCAATAGAGATGAGTCGCGGGCAGGTTCGCCGCAAAGGACAGGCATGCTAGACAAACGTTCCCTTTATCGCCGTCTCTGGGTCTATATCAAACCGCACCGCGGCCGCATTGCCCTGTCGATGTTCGGCTCGCTCCTCTGCGCCGGAGCCGATGGAGCCATGGCCCGATTGATTCAGCCCTTTGTCGACAAGGTGATTGTCGCCAAGGATGCAGAGATGATATTTCTTGTCCCCTGGCTGATCCTTGGCTTGCAGCTGGTCAAGGCCGGCGGACGCTATCTGCAGGAATATTTCATCAAGACCGCCGGGCAGTTGGCGATTCAATCGATTCGCAACGATCTCTTTAGCCATGTCATGAATTTGTCGATGCGGTTTTTTGGCAAAAATCCGACCGGCGTCCTCATGTCGAAGCACCTCAACGATGTTCAGTCGTTGCAAAGTTCTCTGGCTGAAGTTCTGGTCGGCGCCATGCGCGATCTTGTCACCTTGCTGGCCCTGATCGGGGTTGCTTTTTACACCGACTGGAAGATGGCGGCGATTGCTTTTGTCGTTCTGCCCCTGGCGGCCTGGCCGATCAGTATGATCGGCAAAAGAATCAAGAGTTATGCGCGCAAAGGGCAGGGGATCATGGGAGAGCTGTCGCGAACCCTCGAACAGTCCTTCTCCGGGGTCAAGGTGATCAAGGGCTTTGGTGCTGAAAAGGAGATCTCTTCCCGTTTTAGGGGGGAAAACTTATCGTATTACAAAACATTGAGTAAGGTTTTCAAGTACGACGCCGGTTCCTCCCCCTTTATCGAGATCGTTACCGGTATCGGTATGTTTGCGATTATCCGCTACGGCATGGAGCAGGTACAGAATGAGGTCATGACCGTCGGTCAGCTCTTTTCGATCTGCGGTGCCATCATGTTGATGTATGCACCCTTCAAGCGTTTGACAAAGTTCAATAATTACCTTCAGATAGCGATGGGGGCGGCAGAGCGGGTCTTTGCGGTGCTCGACGAACCGCTGGAAATCCGCGATCAGGAGAAGGCCATCGATCTTGGCGTTGCCAAGGGAGCGGTGGTCTTTGACGACGTCTCATTTGCCTATGATGACGATCAACCCATCCTCTCCAGCCTTTCTCTTGCCGTCAGTCCGGGTGAAGTCGTTGCCCTGGTCGGGCCGAGCGGCGCAGGGAAGACGACGATTTCTGCCCTGCTATGCCGTTTTTATGATCCGACCTCCGGGGTCATCACCATCGATGGTCACGATATCTCAGCGGTCAGTCTGGCCAGTCTCAAGCAGAATTTGGCGATGGTCGATCAGGAATCGTTCCTTTTCAATGAAACGATTGCCGACAATATTCGTTTTAGCAAACCACAAGCCACAGATGCTGAGGTTATAGAGGCAGCGCGGCAGGCCTTTGCCGATGAATTTATTGCCGCCCTGCCGGACGGCTATCAAACGCGCATCGGTGATCGTGGTCTGCGTCTTTCCGGCGGTCAGCGGCAGCGGATCTGCATTGCCCGGGCGCTGTTGCGTAATGCACCGATCCTGATTCTCGATGAAGCAACCAGTGCCCTTGATACCGAGAGTGAAGCGATGGTGCAGCAGGCCTTGCTCAATCTCATGCACAACCGCACCACCTTTGTCATCGCCCATCGTCTCTCCACCATTATGCATGCCGACAAGATCGTCGTCCTCGAAGAGGGGCGCATCGTCGAAGTCGGTCGCCACAACGAGCTGCTTGAACATGTGGACGGTCTTTATCGTCGTCTTTATGATATGCAGTTTCGGGAGTCTTGATGAAAAAAGGCGGTTTCATCGAACGCGGTATGATGGCACTTCTGCCACCCGTTGCCGCGCTGCTGATGCGGCTGATTCATAAGCTGAATCGCTGTGAAATCCTTGATGCCGAGCGGCTCGCGGCGCTGCGTCACGAGGGGAGGGGAGTGATCCTGAGTTTTTGGCATGAGCAGCTCTTTTTAATGATCCTCGGTTACCGCGGTCCCGGCGGCCGGGTTCTGATTAGTGCCTCTCGTGATGGGGAATTGATCGCCCGAACTCTCACTCATTTTGGTATGGGTTCGGTGCGCGGCTCTTCGCGGCGTGGCGGTCGGGCGGCTTTTCGTGAGCTGGTGCAACTCGGCAAGGAACCTCTCGATCTGATTATTACCCCGGATGGGCCGACCGGACCGCGGCGTGAACTCAAGGATGGTATTGTCGAACTCGCCCGCATCACCGGTCGTCCGGTTGTCCCCATGTGTTTTGTCAGCAGTCGCGGCCATCGTTTCGGCTCGTGGGATCGTTTCTTCTTCCCTTATCCCTTCGGCCGCGGCGTCTACGCTTATGGTGAAGCAATCGAGTACCTCCCCGGCGAGGAGAACGCAGTTTTCAAGGGACGGATTCTCGCGGCGATGAATGCCAATGAGGCCAAGGCCATTGCCCGATTGGAGAGCTATGGTCTTCGCGCTCTATGATGTCCTGCTCCTCCTGGTTGCGGCCGGGATGGTCCCCTGGTATCTGCTGCGGCGTGCCTTTGGCCTGCGTGCCCGTCGTGGTCTGCGGGAACGCTTTGGTTGGTACGCGCCACAACGTTTGACGGCGATCGACGGCCGGCCGGTGATCTGGATTCATGCCGTCTCCGTCGGCGAAACGCGGGCGGCGATCCCTTTGATCAAAGGGTTGCGGCAGGCGTGGCCCGATCATGCCCTGGTCCTGACCAACGTCACCGAGACCGGGCACGAAGTCGCCGGGGCGATTGCCGAACTCGATCTCTGCTTGTTCTTTCCCCTTGATCTCTCTTTTGTCATTCGCCGTGTCCTTGATCGTCTCCAGCCGACCCTGATCGTCATCGTCGAGACCGAGATCTGGCCGCAACTGATCCGCGCTGCCGCCCAGCGTAACATCCCTCTGGCTTTGGTCAACGGCCGCATCTCCGATCGTTCCTATCCCCGTTATCTGCGTTTTAAGCGGATACTTGCCCCCCTGTTAAAGCAGGTGCGCCTTTTTTGCATGCAATCAGACCTCGATTGTCAGCGGATTATCGCCCTTGGCGCCAGTCCTGAAAGCGCTGTCAGCAGCGGTAATCTCAAATTCGATATGCCAATGACTCTGGCGGAAGCTGATTCTGCCCTATTGCGTAGTCGCTATCGTTTGCCAGATGCACTCCCCCTCTGGGTCTGTGGCAGCACGCACGATGGCGAGGAGACGGCGTTGCTGCAGTGTTACCGGACCCTTCTGGAGCAGGGGGCGGAACTCGCCCTGATTCTGGTCCCCCGCCATCCGCCGCGCGTCCCGGCCGTGGGTGAACTCCTGAGCGCTGCCAACTTCCCTTATCGTCGGCGCAGTCAGTTAACGGCAGAGAGCCCTCTTCTCGCCAAAGGGGAAGTCCTGCTCGTTGACACCCTCGGCGAGCTCCTCTCTTTGTATGCGGCGAGCGATGTGGTCTTTGTCGGCGGCAGCCTCGTCCCGGTCGGCGGCCACAACCTTTTGGAGGCGGCACTGGTCAGCCGTCCGGTTATCTTTGGTCCGTATATGCACAACTTTCGCGAGATCTCCCGGCTGATCGTCGATGCCGGCGCTGGAAGCCAGGTGCAGACTGCTGAAGAGTTGCCGGCACTTTTGACGCGTTATCTGCACGACCCGCAATGGGGGCGCCAACAAGGTGCGGCCGGAGAGAAGCTGGTGGCAGCCCATGCCGGCGCCACGATTCGCACGGTAGAGCTGTTGCAGGCGTTGGTGCGATGATGAAACAGCGCTTCCGCCGCTTTGCCGAGGAGCCGCTCTCGGCAGGGACCTTCCTTCTCTGGCTCTGTCTTTTGCCCTTCAGCCTTCTTTACGGCGCGCTGCAGCGGCTACGCGTCCTCCTGTATCGCTTTGGCCTCTTCCCTTCTTATCGCGCGCCGATCCCGGTGATTTCGGTCGGGAACCTCACCGCCGGCGGGACCGGCAAGACCCCGGTGGTCGATCTTCTTGTCCGCCACCTGTTGCAGCAGGGGGAACGCCCTGCCGTGGTCAGTCGCGGCTATGGCGGGCAGATCCGCAGCGGGGTGGCGATTGTCAGTTATGGCGACGGGAGTGGACCGCGTCTGCAAGCAGCTGAGTGCGGCGATGAACCGTTCCTCCTGGCCCGGCGTAATCCGCAGGCAATGGTGGTCGTGGCTCCGTGCCGGCGCGAAGGGATCAAAACGGCAATACGCGAGGGCGCGGCAACGCTGATCATTCTCGACGACGGTTTTCAGCATCTGGCGGTTCAGCGTGATCTCGATATCCTCCTCCTTGATGCCCGTCGTCCCCTCGGCAATGGCAGCCTCCTCCCTGCCGGCTTGCTGCGCGAGGCGCCGTCCGCCCACCGTCGGGCCCATCTTTGTATCCTGACCCGTGACGAAACGCTGGCAGCTCCGGCCCCCTTTGTCACCCCGGTCACCCTGCGCTGCCGCCATCGCCTGGCAGAAAAGTTGGTTGCTCTCGATGGTTCGGTGCAGAGTCGCGCTGATTTGCACGGGCGGCGCGGCGTTGCCTTTGCCGGCATTGCCAATCCTGATCATTTCTTTGAGGCGCTCAGATCCTACGGCCTAGAGTTGGTTGCCACCATCGCCCTGAACGATCACACAGACTTTACCCCTGCAATGCTTAAGATTCTTGAACAAGCCGCCGTGGGCGCCGATTTTTTCGTGACCACAGAGAAAGACGGTGTTAAACTTTCCCCTTCGGATTTGTCTCTCCCTTGTTTCCAGGCCCCTCTTGACCTTGAATTCTCTCCGCAAGGTCAGTTGGAAGAGATAATCGACTCCCTTTTAAATAAAGAGAAAATGCCATGAATCTGACCCCCCAACTCCTTGATATTATCGCCTGCCCCAAATGCAAGGGGGCATTGCTGCTCACAGCTGCTAGCGATGCACTTCTTTGCCACCATTGTGCCCTTTCCTACCCGGTGCGCGACGAGATTCCGGTGTTGCTGATCGACGAAGCAACGCCCCTTACTGAACGGTCCTGAGGCGCTGCCATGCCGATTAATTCCCAGATTTCTGCTTACTTTGCCCGTCATTCCCAGGTTGTCGAGAAGACAGTTCTTGAACTGTCACCGCAGATTGCCCGTTGTGCCGGGATTTTGAGCGCCGCTCTGGCGGCCGGTCAGAAGATCCTCATCGCCGGTAACGGTGGTTCTGCCGCCGACGCCCAGCACTTTGCGGCCGAACTCGTCGGTCGCTTCCTGCTGGAACGTCGCGGGCTGCCGGCGATTGCCTTGACCACCGACAGTTCGATCTTGACGGCTGTTGCCAACGATTATGGTTTTGAGCGGATCTTTTCCCGTCAGGTCGAAGCGCTGGCCAGCCCCGGGGATGTGGTCATCGGCATCTCTACCAGCGGCAATTCCGCGAATATCCTCGCCGCCCTGGCTGCTGCCCGCCACTGTGGTTGTACGACCATCGGTCTGCTCGGGCGCGATGGCGGTGCTATCGCTGCGCGTGTCGATCTGGCGCTGATTGTCGGCTGCCCCGAGACCCCGCACATTCAAGAGATGCACGTCACCATTATTCATCTCCTTTGCAAGCTGGTGGAAGAAGAGCTTGTCCGCTCGGGGGGCACGCCATGAAGATCGATCGGCCATTCCTCGAACGCTTTCTGCTGCGGCTGCCGACCCTGCGCACTCTGGTCGTTGGTGATCTCATGCTCGACGAGTATCTGTGGGGGAAGACCGAACGGATCTCTCCGGAAGCGCCGGTGGCGATTGTCGATGTTTCCCGCGATGATCTGCGTCTCGGCGGCGCCGGCAATGTCATCAATAATCTCGCGACCCTCGGTTGCCAGGTTGCCGTCCTGAGCGTGGTCGGCGATGATGCCGATGGCCATAAACTGGCAGAGCGCCTGGCCGCCAAAGGGATTGCCCGCCCCGGCATCATCTTCGAGCCCGGAAGGTTAACGACGCGCAAGACCCGGATCCTCGCCGGTCACCAGCAGGTTCTGCGCATCGATCGCGAGATCCGTGCCCCGATCAGCATTGCCAGTGAAGATGAACTGCTTGCGGCTGCCTATATTGCTTTAAATAATTGCGATCTCCTGCTCCTTTCCGATTATCAAAAAGGGGTTTTGACGGATCGGGTGACAATGGCATTAATCGCCATGGCCAATCAGTTGCGGGTTCCGGTGGTCGTCGATCCAAAGGGGGCAAGTTACCGCAAATATCGCGGGGCGACGTTATTGACTCCCAACCGCAAGGAAGCACAGATCGCCACTGGCATCGAGATTTCTGATATCAATTCTCTCGAAGCGGTCGGTAAGGCCCTGTGCGCTTCATTGGCCCTGAATGCCCTGCTCATAACCCGCAGCGAAGAAGGGATGAGTGTCTTTTATCCCGATGGCCGCCATCTTCCCCTGCCGACGCAGGCCCGCGAAGTCTTTGATGTCTCCGGTGCCGGTGATACCGTTCTCGCCTTGATCGGCGTCGGTCTGGCGGCCGGCCTTGAAGTTGCGCAGGCTGCACAGATTGCCAATATCGGTGCCGGGATCGTTGTTGCCAAGCTGGGCACGTCGACAGTGACAACCGATGAACTGCTGCGCGCCGCCATGCAGCAGGAGGATGACCCGCAGAGCAAGATCCATGATCGCACCATCCTCGCCCGTCTCCTTGCTGCCGAACGGGAGCGGGGGAAGAAGATCGTCTTTACCAACGGCTGTTTTGATCTTCTTCATGTCGGCCACGTCAAATATCTGCAGCAAGCGCGGCGCCTCGGTGATCTTCTTGTCCTCGGACTCAATACCGATGCCTCGATTCGCCGCCTCAAGGGGCCGAAGCGCCCCCTGATCGACGAAGAAGAGCGCGCTCATATCCTTGCCGCCTTGGGCTGTATCGATTACGTCGTCCTCTTTGATGAAGAGACCCCCTATGAGCTGATTCAACTCCTGCGGCCGGATATCCTTGTTAAAGGCGGGGATTATACGGTGGAAGGGGTGGTCGGCCGTGATCTGGTCGAAAGCTGGGGGGGGAGGGTCGAATTGATCAACTTTGTCGACGGTAAATCGACGACCTCGACCATCGATAAGATTCT
>JACUTW010000152.1 GCA_014859605.1 Desulfuromonadales bacterium | reverse complement strand
CATTGAAGCACATTGACCGACGAACTGCGAGAAGCGATCAAGGCGTTTTCCGGGGTTTTTATGCCCCGGCCTCATTGAAGCGCGGTCTCGTGCATGCGGTTGATGATCCGCTGGGACGTTTTCCGGGGTTTTTATGCCCCGGCCTCATTGAAGCTAGGCGTAGCGGCGGAATTCGTCTGCGGTATGCTTGTTTTCCGGGGTTTTTATGCCCCGGCCTCATTGAAGCGAAGCTTCCCAGGTTCGTTTATTCCCGGATCCCAATTTATTCATAATCTCCGGTCAGCACAAACGCCCCCCAGTAGCCGGGGTGCGGATAACGTCCCTTCACATGCAGCATCGCCTTGCGTAATGCCTCCGCTTTGTTCATCCGTCCGTAATCCCGGTAAAACTGTTTCATCTCGATGGCCGTCGCCACATCGCTGACCCGCCACAGGCTCGACAGCAGCGCATGGGTGCCGGCGAAGAGGAAAGCGCGGTTCATGCCGACGACATCGTCGCCGCGTTGCAGGTCGCCGAGACCGGTCTGGCAGGCGCTGAGGACGACGAGATCGGCCTTAAGATCGAGGCCGAAGATCTCTTCGGCTTCGAGGCGGCCGTCATTGGCCGGATCACGGGCGAGGCGGACACTGGAGAAGAGGGGATTGACTGGATCGAACTCGCCGTGCGAAGCGAGATGGATGATGCCGAATTTGTGAATGTTCGAGCGCACCCAGCTCTCCGTTGCCTTTTCACGGGTCAGCAGCGTCAGTTCCGGATAGTGCCAGCGCAAGGTCGCTGCTTCCCGCTCGGCAAAGGGGAGATCAAGAGATTTATCACCGAGATCGGGATTACCGATCGCCAGCACTTTGCGGTTCTTCACCTGCGGACGGCGCTCCAGGGTGTAGCGCAGCACCGAGGCGGCAGGGAGATGGAAGAGCGGACTACGTTCGATGAGAAAGTCACGGCCATTGCTGAGGGTGGCAAAGGCCAGGTAATGGAGGGAACCGTGCGGGATGATGCCGAGGGCGCGGATCTCCCCTCCCCCTGCGAGCGGCGCGGCCAGGAGTTGGGCGTAAAGACGAGTGGAGAGCTTCTCCAGCGGTTCGAGGTTCTGCAACATGCGCCGATAGGTGTCGATACTGGCGGTCAGTTCGGCGGCGCTGACGTTCAGAGTAAAGAGGGTCGCCCCCTGGCGGTCGATGCGCCAGCAGAGGGTGCGATCCGGGAGTTGATAATAGGACAGGAGCACAATCCCTGGTTCAAGAAGCTCGCGTAATTGCGCCAGCGTCAGGGGATCGACCTTGACCAGGGCGAGGAGTTCTGGCCGCTGTTTCTCGATCTCCAGCAAAAGATCCTGATAATCAGCGCGTAACTTGTCGAGGGCAATCTGATACAGAGCTTGTTCCGCCGGGGTGGCGGCCAGAAGGAGGAACTGCTCCTGCTCGCGCAGTCCTTCCTTGAGTTGTAATTGCCGGTCGTAGAGATCCTGGTCGACGCTGCCGGCCAGCGACAGACGCTGGCGACCGAGGATGTCGATGAGATTACGGGCCCGCGAGCGTTCGGCGACGTCGAAGGCTTCATCACC
>JACUTW010000098.1 GCA_014859605.1 Desulfuromonadales bacterium | reverse complement strand
TAACAAGAAAGATCCCATGTCCATAGCCAGCAACCTTACCGAAATCCGTGCCCGTATCAACGCCGCCTGTGCACGCTGCCAGCGCGACCCTGACTCCGTACGCCTGGTGGCGGTCTCCAAGACCCATCCGGCGACCAGTGTCGCCGCAGCAGCCGCGGCCGGCCAGGAAATCTTTGGCGAAAATTATGTGCAGGAGTTTGCGTCCAAGGCTGAGGAAGTCCTAGCGCCGGTGCAGTGGCACTTTATCGGCTCGCTGCAGAGCAACAAAGTCAAATACCTCGCCGGCAAGGTGGCAATGATCCACTCTGTCGACCGCCTCTCCCTGGCGGAAGAACTCGACCGGCAATGGGGCAAACTCAGCCAGACCCTGGAGATCCTCATCGAGGTCAATCTCGGCGACGAGGAATCCAAGGGGGGGGCGAGCACTGATGCCGCCATTGAACTCATACGCCGCGTCGCCACCCTGCCACACCTGCGGATCTGCGGGTTGATGGCTCTTCCCCCCTATTTTGAAGACGCCGAAGCGGTGCGCCCCTACTTCCGCCGCTTGCGGGAACTCGCCGCACGCATCACAGCCGCCAACATCGCCGGCGTGGTCATGCGCGAGCTGTCGATGGGGATGAGTCACGACTTTGAAGTCGCCATCGAGGAAGGCGCCACCCTGGTGCGGGTCGGCACGGCGATCTTCGGCGCCCGTGGCGCCAGGCCCTGATGTCCTACGCGCCGATCCTCTTCGATCTCGACGGTACTCTGGTCGACTCGGTGGCTGATCTTGCCACCGGCATCAACCTGTTGCGGAGCGAATTGGGCCTGCCGCCGCTGACGATTCCTATGGTGCGCGCCTATGTCGGCGACGGGGCGACAATGCTGGTGCGCCGCGCTCTTGGCGACGACCTCTTTACTCCGGCACGGATGCAGCGCTTCCTCACCCTTTACGGGGAACACATTGCGGAAGCAACCACCCTTTATCCCGGTATCTCGGATTGTCTCGATTTCCTGGCGGACCGCCCTTTGGCCGTGGTGACAAATAAGCCTTATCAGCAGACGATCGAACTCCTCGACGCCCTTGATCTTACCCGCTACTTTCCGGTGATCATCGGCGGCGACTCCTGTCCGGTGAAGAAGCCGGATCCGACCCCGGTTAAAGTCGCCCTGCACCGCCTCGGAGCGTCAGCAGAGAAGGCGATCATGATCGGCGACCACCACACCGACCTGAAATCGGGACAGGCCGCCGGACTCGATGTCTGCTTCTGCAGCTGGGGTTTTGGCGACGACGGCGGCTGCACGCCGACCCACCGCGTCGCCAACGCCACCGAACTGTTGCAGGTTCTGCGATGAGCCAGCCGGGCGTGGTTGCGGCAACGCCGCCGCTCCTCACCCAGCGCGAGATCGCCATCTTCTTCCTGCCGATGCTCCTCAATGTGCAACTGATGAGCGTCTCGCACTCGATCATCAACGCCTTTCTCGCCCGTTCTGAAGAACAGATCGTCGCCCTCGCCGCCTTCTCGGTGGCGATGATCATCCATATCTTCCTCGCCTCCCCTTCCTACCAGAACCACTCGGTGACCATTGCCATGGTGCGCGGCCGCAAATCGTATCGCGGCACGGTGATCTTCGTCCTGGTGGTGGCGAGCTATGTGTCACTGATGCTGTGCCTGATCGCCTTCACTCCGGTCGGCGATTACCTGCTGCAAGGTTTTCTCGGCATCGATGCCATTGTCACCAGGGAAGCCAAGCATGCTCTCGGCATCCTCGCCTTCCTCCCCTTTATCACCGGTTTTCGCGGCTTTTTTCAGGGACTGCTGATGCAGCAACGCCGCACCGCCCTCCTCTCCAGCGCCACCTTGATTCGGGTCGGCGCCCTCTTTGTCATTCTCGGCCTCGGCAGCCACTGGCTGAGCGGCATCACCCTCGGCGCTGTCGGCCTCTTTGGCTGCGTCACGGTCGAAACGATCATCGTCGGCATCATTGCCCTGCGCATGCCCAAAGCGGTGGCGCTCCCTGATCTCGACGAAAAAGGGGCGTGGGAGATCCTTCGCTTCGGCTTTCACCTCGCTTATGCCTCCTGTTTTCAACAGGCGATTCCCCTGCTGATCAGCGCCCTCCTTGGCCGCCTCCCCGATGCGACCCTCGCCCTCGCTGCCTACGGGGTGCTGCGCGGCTTCCTCTTCCTCCTCGCCGGGCCGCTGCGCAACCTGCAACAGACCTATCAATCGCTGGTGCGCCGCCCCGAAGACTTTGCGACGATGATCCGCTTTCACCGCTGGGCCGGTGGCCTCCTCGCCCTTGGTATTCTCCTCATCGCCTTCCCGCTGCGCGAGCCGGTCCTCGGCGGACTCATGGGGCTCGATTCGCAGATGCGCGACTACATCGCCATCCCTCTGGCCTGCAGCGCCCTTTACCCCCTCCTTTACGGATCGACCAACATTCTACGCGGCTACTTCACGACGCAGCATCGCACCTTTGAACTCGGGCGCTCGACGGCCTATAAAGTCGCCTTTCTCCTTGGCGTCTGGGGACTTCTCCTCCTCTTCCCCCTTCCCCTGCCGGGGATCGCCATCGCTGTCTTCCTGCTGGTTGCCAGCGAGCTTTGTGAAGCATCCTATCTGATCTGGCGGCGCCGCGTCCTACTCCGCCAGAAGGAACAATTATGACTGACAAGAAACACCCCTGCCCGGACTGCCAATGCTGCCAGTGGTGTTCGGACGAGCGTTGTCGGCTTTGCCTGAAGACCAAGAAGAGTTGCTGCAAATATGGAAGGATGGCCGAACAGATTGCCCGTTATGAGGAGCTGAACCGGCAGGATGAAGAAGAGAAGAAGCGGGGATGATCTCCTACCCGCCGATCATCTTTTCCGGACGGACCAAAGCATCGAAACTCTCGCCGTCGAGATAGCCGAGTTGCAAACAGGCTTGACGCAGGGTGAGGCGCTGATGCAGGGCGAGATGGGCGATCTCTGCCGCTTTGTCGTAACCGAGACGGGGGCTGAGCGCCGTCACCAGCATCAGGGAGTTGGCGAGATGGGCGGCAATCCGTTCACGGTCGATCTCCAGCCCGGACAGAAGATGGGTGGTGAAGCTGCGACAGCCGTCCCCGAGGAGGCGCAGCGACTCTAGCGCATTGCGGATCAACACCGGTTTGCAGACATTCAGTTCAAAATTCCCGTTACTCCCCCCGAGCGCCATCGTCACCTGATTCCCCTGCACCTGCATACAGATCATCAGCAACGCTTCGCACTGACTCGGATTAACCTTCCCCGGCATGATCGACGAGCCCGGCTCGTTCTCGGGGAGGAGGAATTCGCCGAGGCCACAACGCGGCCCGGAAGCGAGCCAGCGGATGTCGTTGGCGATTTTGGTCAGGGACGCCGCCAGCGTCGCCAAGGCGGCGTGAAAGAAGAGGAGTTCGTCGTGACTGGCCAGAGCGGCGAATTTATTCGGATGGGAACGCAGCCCTAGACCGGTGGCCTGCGCGAGTTGCGCCGCCACGGCGGCGCCAAAGCCGGTCGGAGCATTGAGACCGGTACCGACGGCAGTGCCGCCGATAGCGAGATCACAGAGCCCATCTGCCGCAACTTGCAGGCGTGCCACGTCCCGCTCCAGCAGACTCACCCAGCCGGAGATCTCCTGGCCGACGGTGAGGGGGGTGGCATCCTGGAGATGAGTACGGCCGATCTTGACGACATCGACGTAGGCCTGGGCTTTGGCCTGGAAGAGCGCGATCATCTCGCTCAGGGCCGGCAGCAGGCGCTGGGTGAAGACGGTCAAGGCGGCGAGATGCATGGCGGTGGGGAAGGCATCGTTGGTCGACTGGGACAGGTTAACCTGATCGTTGGGATGGATCGGCACTTTGTCACCGCGCTGACCGCCGGCGAGTTCGTTGGCGCGGTTGGCAATAACCTCGTTAACGTTCATGTTGCTCTGGGTGCCGCTGCCACTTTGCCAAACCGGCAGAACAAAGTGCTCGTCAAAGGAACCGGTGAGGATTTCGTCACAAGCGGAAACGATCAAGGCGGCGCGCTCCGCTGACAACTGGCCGCCCGCGCTGCTCACCTGTGCGCAACTCTTTTTGATCAGCACCAGCGCATGAATGACCTCGATCGGCATCCGCTCCGAGCCAATGGCAAAGTGCTGCGTTGCCCGCTGCGTCTGTGCGCCCCAGTAGGCGGCTGTCGGGACTTCGACGGTCCCCATGCTGTCACTCTCTTGCCGGGTTGTTTTACTCATGGTTATTCACCTTTTCGTCTTAGCAGGTTCTGAAATCACTCCCACCATCTCTTTGCTGATCCGCTGCATTGGCGCATAAAAACCGGCGTCAATCATCCTCTTCAACACGGCATTGGCCTTTTTCAGATCGATCAAGCCGATCCGCACCGCCTTGATGAGAATACCGACGGTTCCGGTCAGCGGTATTTCCAAACGCGCCGCTTCGCTGCGTGCCAACCGGTCATCACAGGCAAAGACATAGCCGCGCTCGGCAGCCAATGCCAGACAGGAGGATTCCCCGTCGCCGAGAGAAACCGAGATGCGCATATACAGTTGCCGCTCAGCGGGTGTTGTTAAATTGAGCTGCTGCGGCCAGCCGTCAGCCAAGGATTGCACCAGCGGTTCGAGATCCGGATGCCCCTGCCGCCAGCCGCGTAGCACCTCGGCAACAACAAAGCCGGAACAACAGGCGTTCGCGGAATAGATCTTCCGCAGTAACGCCAGTTGACCGGCTTTGGCAAAATTACTGATAACCATGGTGTCAAAGATGACATCAGGCATGGGCGGCATCAGCCATGATCTCATCCACTGTCTGAATTTTCTGCTCTATGCCGCGCTCATGCAAATAATTTCTGGCCGTGAGCGGATCGACTCCCAGAGCTTCCGCCAGCTTGCCTAGACTGATGAATCCCTCCATGTAAGCGGCCAACGCCACCTGGTGGCGCCGCTCGACGCTATCGGCCGTAAAAGTGCTGTCTATAGCATCACGCACCAGTTCCCCCAGAGTGCGGTGCCGGGCCATAGCGATCTGTTTTAAAGCGATGTGTTGCTGCGGGGTCAGCATGACGTTGGTTCTGATCATTGGCACCTCACCATATGTGTAACATGATGTACATAGTGTAGTACTGGATACACGCGCGGGCAAGCGATATACGCCATTACGGCCGCAGCACGCTGCCGGCGTTGGTCATCCCCTGGACGATATCGAGCATATTGGTGATGCGGCCGACAGCGACCTTCTCTTTAAGACCGAAGAATTCAAGACAAAGGCCGCAGGCGGCGAGGTCGATGCCGAGATCAGCAAGTTGTTGCAGGATCTCGATGGTGTCGGCGCCCTGAACAACGAGCTTGACGCCGTCATTGATGAAGTAGATGGCGGCAGGGGGGATTTCGAGTTCGGGGAGGGTGAGGAGAAAGTTGCGCAAAAGGATGCGGCCGAGCTCGTCGTTGCCGCTCCCCATCGTCGCGGCGGCGACCAGGACGACCGTGGTAGCGCCGACGCTGGCGGTCACTGCCGTTGTGCTCGCGGCCGGGAAAAATTCCAAGGCAGCGACGCCGTCGACGTCCTTCTCTTTGACGGACCAGCCGAGACTGGAGGCCAGACGCAGCAGGTTCTGACGGGCGACCTGATCTTCGACCAAAGCACAAACAGCAACGTCCGGAGCGGCAAGCATCACTTTGCGGACTTCAATGACCGGCTTGGGACACAGCCAGTTACGACAATCGATACTCTTCATGCACTTCTCCTATAGTTCTTCAAAATCCGGATGATCATTGTCACTTTCATCCTCGTCATCATAGTCGTCCGAAAGAAAACCTTCGAGAAACCGCTGATTATCCTTGATCCGCTGGGCAATCTCCCGCTGCAGTTCGTCCAACTCGCTGAAGCGGCTGCTCCCTTCCGGAGGGGTCTCTGCGGAATGTTTATCTTCGGCCTTCATGATGGATCTCCTGAGCAAGGCGATAAAGTTCCAGATAACGATGCGCCGCCACCTGCCAGGTAAACTCCTGCGTCATGGCATAGCGCATCATCTTCTGCCACGCCCCTTTGGCGGCGAAGTGCTGCAGGGCCCGATTGAGACAATACAGGAGGGCGGTGGCGGTATAAGGGACAAAGCTGAAACCGTTGGCAAGGATCGGATCCTGCTGCGGATCGAGGATGGTATCGGCGAGCCCACCGGTGCTGCGCACCACCGGCAAAGTGCCGTAGCGCAGGGCGATGAGCTGGCTCAAACCGCAGGGTTCATACAGGCTCGGCATCAGAAAGAGGTCGCCGCCGGCATAAAAACGCCGGGAAAGGTCTTCATTGAAGCCGGTGGTCAAAGCAAAGCGCCCCGCATGGCTGCGGGCGCGGGCAGAAAAACGCTCTTCCAGCTCGCGATTGCCGCTGCCGAGGAGGGCGAACTGAACCGGCAACTCCATCATCGCATCCCAGGCATCCTCAATCAGCTCGAAACCCTTCTGGCGATCGAGACGGGAGACCATGACAATCAGCGGGATCTCCGCGTCGACCTTTAGCCCGAGTTCCTGCTGCAGGGCGCGCTTGCAGGCGGCCTTACCGGCAAGATCCTGCGAAGAGAAGGGGTGATCCGGGAGCTGTTGCGGATCCCAATCGTCAGGATCGAGGCCGTTGAGGACGCCGAAGAGGCGATTGTGCTGCGCCCGGAGAATACCGTCGAAGCCGTGCCCGTATTCCGGCGACTGAATCTCGCGACAGTAAGTGTCGGAGACGGTGGTGACGACGTCGGAAAAGACCACGCCGCCTTTGAGGAGTGAGATAGCCCCGTAAAACTCCAAAGCATCGATACGGTTGAGCTCGGCCGAAAGGCCGAAGAGTTTGAGCAGGGTCGGCGCAAAGTGCCCCTGATAACCGAGATTATGGATGGTAAAGAGGGTACCGGTGGCAACGAAGAAGGGGTCCGTTTGATAGGTGCTGCGTAAAAAGACCGGCAGGAGGCCGCACTGCCAATCGTTGCCGTGAATGACATCCGGGACAAAGTCGAGCTCTTTGCACAACTCCAACGCTCCGCGGCAGAAGAAGGCGAAGCGTTCGGCATTATCGGCGAAGTCGCCGACTGCCGCTCCGTAGAGACCATGCCGATCGAAGTATTCGGGATGATCGAGGAGATAAACGGGAACTCCCGCCATCGCCCCTTGCCAAATATCCGCATGCTCGAAAAATCCGCCGACCGGCACCTGCACGCTGCCACCGGTGCGGACAAAGGAGAAGCGCGACAGTATCCCCCGGTAAGCCGGCATGACCACACGGACATCATGCCCGAGCTTGCGCAAAGCCTTGGGGAGGGCGCCGGCAACATCGGCCAGACCGCCGGTCTTGGCGAAGGGAGCCACCTCGGAAGCAACAAAAAGAATTTTCACGGCGGGCATCTTACTCAAAGTCACAGAACTTTTCCACTTGATAACCGTTCGCCAGCGCCTTCTTGGCCAAAGTTGCCATCGCGACGCGCAGCGCCTTGATCTTGCTTTGACTAATCTTGGGTTCCGCCGCAGTCAGTTCAAAGGCCAGAATCTCTTCGAGTCGCGGCAGCAGCGTCGTCAAAGCACTTTGATCGACATAGGTTTTATCTTCCCAAAGGTGCCAGTCGAGAGTAGCGCGCAGCGACGGATCTTCACAGAGACGGGCAAAGAGCGCCGGCAGCGGCGTGCCAACCAAATCTTTTCGCTGCCGCCAGAGCCACCAATAAAGGATCGGAGCCGCCGGATCTCCGAGGATTTCACCGAGAATGCGATCGAGGCCGCGGGCGGCAAAGGACTCCGGCAGATCTTCCTGCACACTCCCCTGGCGCAGCAGGGCCCAGACACGAAGCGACAACGAACTCCCCTTGGCAAGCAGAAGTCGACGCAGCGCCAGCGGCAGGGGATGGGGCGGTTGCGCAAAGAGGCGCGTGAAATCGGCATGGATCTCTTCCGCCACCGGCTTCTCCCGGCTGACAGCGATCAAGCTGTCAAGGCCTTCGGGAGACAGGAGACGCCGCAGGGCGGCCTGTTCCGGGGCAAAACGGAGATCGACAAGTTCACGGTCGAGATCGGCAGCCGGCTGACCGCCGAGCCTGGTGCAAAGAGCATCAAGGTGCTCATCCCAGGCCCATCCCTGCCAGTCGACAAAGACATGGACCCCGTAAGAGCCGAGGGCCAGCGCGAAGTTGTTGCCCAAAAAGTCCTCGTGACGCCGCAGATATTCGTGGTCGCTGATCGTATCGCGAAAGCGCCAGAAGGAGACGGAATTCTCTTCCAGACCGAGGCCGACACTCAGGGGCAAAGTGACGAGGCGTTCGCCGCCGGCCTCTTTAATCCGCTTGCCGCTACTGGGCCCGATCACCCCGGCAATCTCGCCATGGGCATTGTGGACGATGACCAGTGACCGCTCAGCGCCGTAACGATTGCTGTAGGCAAAGACGTTATCGTTGACGCTGCCATGACACAGGAAATCGTAAAGATAGAATTCATCGGCACCGCTGAAGAGGGGACGACGGCGCAGCAGCGGGAAGATGGTCTTTTCATGGTAAGAGATAAAGCCGCTATCCGGGATCTCCTGAAAACGGGCGCGGCGGTACTCCATGCCGTACTTCTCTTCAAAACCGTCGATCTGGCCGTGCCCGAACATCGGCAGGCCGGGCATGGTGGCCAGCAAAGTGGCAACGGCAAAGTACTTGTCCCCCTTGCCGAACTGCGCCACCGCCGTCTCTTCATCGGGATTGTTCATGAAGTTGACAAAACGCTGCAGAATGCCGCTGTCGAATTCGAGAATCTGGCGGATGACGCCGCGGTACTTGCCGTTCTCTTCCCGCTTGAGCATGTTCATGAAGGCGCTGTTGTAGACACGGTGCATGCCGAGGGTGCGGACAAAGTAGCCCTCCATCAGCCAGAAGGCTTCGGCGAGGAGGAGGGTATCCGGCACCTCGGCGGCGACACGATCGACAACCTGCCGCCAGAACTCCACCGGGAAGAGGCGCTCGAATTCGTCGCGGGACAGAGAGTGTTCGGCCCGGCTCGGCACCCCGGCGGCACCGGGGAGGGGGAACCAGAGGCGCTCGAAGTGTTTCTTCGCCAAAGTCATCGCCGCATCGAAACGGATGATTTTAAAACGGCGGGCGACAGCGAGGATGGTGCAGATCATCGCTTCGCGCACATCTTCGCGCAAAAAGTTGAGCTGGGCGGTGTCGTTCCAGGGGAGATGGGTGCCGTCGTT
>JACUTW010000014.1 GCA_014859605.1 Desulfuromonadales bacterium | reverse complement strand
GCACGACCCTTGCCATCCTCTTTCTCGCTTTTGGGATCTTTTCGGCCGGGCACGCGCTTTTGTTCAAGCGTGATCCCCGTTCGGCACTGGGCTGGTTCGTGGTCTGTCTCATCGTCCCCGGCCTCGGGGCGCTCGGCTACTGGCTACTCGGGGTCAATCGCATCCGCAGCAAAGCGCGACGCTGGCGGGCGCGGGGGCGGATGCATTTTTTCGAATGGGCTTGTGAGGATCTGGGCGAGGAAGTCACCTTTCCGCCGCATTTGCGCCGGGAAAATTTTTTCGCCCTGCGCAGCCTTGCCGACGCTGTCACCCGCCGACATCTGGTGCATGGCAATAAGCTCACCCTCCTCCATAACGGCGATGAAGCATATCCGGCGATGCTGGCGGCAATCGAGGGGGCACAGCACAGCGTCTACCTCTCTTCGTATATCTTCGCCGACGACCGCAGCGGCCAGTCCTTCTGTGATGCCCTGCAAAGAGCGGCGGCGCGGGGCGTCGATGTCCGGGTCCTGGTCGATGCCCTTGGTGAACATTATTTTTGGCCGCCGATCCACCGTCGTTTAAAAAAGCTGGCGATTCGTCATGCCCGGTTTCTCCCCTTTTCCTTGGCGAGTTGGGGCTTTTTCATCAATCTGCGCAATCACCGCAAGCTGCTGATCGTCGATAATTCCCTCGGCTTTACCGGCGGGATGAATATTAGCGACCGCCACCTCCTTGCCGACCCGACGTTACCGCACCGCGTTGTCGACCTCCATTTTCAGGTTGCCGGTCCGGTGGTCGGGCAGATGCAGGAAGCCTTCTTTGAAGATTGGTACTTTGCCACCGGCGAAGTGCCGCAGAAACCCCTCACCGCCCCGCTACCTCTAGTTGACGGCGAATCGGTCTGCCGCGGTATCAGTGCCGGCCCGAACGAAGATTTTGAACCCCTCACCTGGATCATCGTCGGCGCCCTCAACTCGGCCCGCAAACGCGTCTGTATCATGACCCCCTACTTTATCCCCGACCGGGCTTTGACCATCGCCCTCTGCGCTGCCGCGCTGCGCGGCGTCGAGGTTGAAATCATCCTGCCAAAAAAGAATAACCTCCCGTTTGTGCATTGGGCGGCGCAGGATTACCTGGCCGAACTGGTTGAGCATAAGGTTCGCATCTTTTATCAGCCCGCTCCCTTTGTGCACAGCAAGATGTTGATTATGGATCATCACTATGCGCTGATCGGTTCGGCGAATATCGACCCTCGCAGTCTGCGGCTCAACTTTGAATTCAATCTTGAGCTTTACGACCAGGCGGCGACCTGTTCGGCCCTGCTCGACTATTTTGACGCGGCCCGTGCAGTCTCGGACCCGGTGACCCCTGCTATGATCAAGTCGCTGCCGCTGTGGATGCGACTGCGTAACGGTTTTATGAAAATTTTCTCCCCCTATCTTTAGCCTTGTCATAGGGAAAAACACGGCTTGAAAAGTCGGAGACAATGGTTCATATTGAACCGCGCAAATTTCAGGAGGGGTTGACGGATTTTGACCAATCAACAGCAACAGAATAGCCTGCTTCAAGGAGTTTTTATGGCTGTAGATAGTGCCAAGACCAATATGGAGATTGTTAAGGTTCTGGAGATTTGCCGGGATGTTGAATTAGCGAATGCCGCATTGTATCACTATTTTGCCGAAATCTTCCGTGGTGACGATGAAGTTGCAGCTCTCTGGCATAAAACCGCCCTGGAAGAGGAGAACCATGCCAAGCAGTTTGTCCTCGGCATCAATATGCGTAAAGAGCAGATTGTCGAGTCTCTCACCATTGATGGCAGCAAGGCAAAAGATTTGCTCGATTTTGTTAAGTCTCTGTCGGCAGAGGTGAGAACCAGCCCGCCGGATAAAGTTGAAGCTCTGCGGATCGCTATCAATTTAGAAGAAAGACTTGTCGGCTTTCATATGACGACGGTGGCAGGTTTTGCGGACAATAACCTCAAGAAATTATTCACAGCGATGATGAAGTCGGACGATCACCATGTAGAAAAACTGCATGAAATGCACCAGCGCCTCTTGACCTTGTGATTCCTGCCGGTCGGTCTCTTTCTTTGTGCGCCCCAAAATAGATTTGACTTACCCTTTGATTCTTCAGTAAGTTACGGCATTTAATACTGGAGATATCCGCCCTTTGCTACGAACCCTCTTTTTCTATCTCAACTTTTTCCCCTTCACCCTCCTTTGTATCGGCTACTTGCTGATCTCGGCGCTCCTGGGTGGCGAAGAGCGTTTGCACGCCAGCGCTCGGCAATGGGCGCGGGGCTGCCTTTGGTTGGGTGGGGTGCGCCTGACGGTGGAAGGGCTCGAGCATCTCCCACTCCACGGTCCGGCTGTCTATATGTCGAATCATCAAGGAAATTTTGATATTCCCCTCCTCTTTGCCGCTCTCCCGGCCCAATTCCGCTGGCTGGCAAAGGCCGAACTCTTTCGCATCCCCCTTTTCGGCTTGACGATGCGTATTGCCGGATATATCCCTGTCGAGCGTAAAGATCGTCGCTTGGCGATCCAGAGTATGAAAAAAGCGGTGCAACAGGTGGCGTCCGGAACCTCGATCATGATCTTCCCGGAAGGAACGCGCTCTCCGGACGGGGCGTTGCTCCCCTTTAAAAAGGGCGGATTTGTGCTGGCTCTGCAGGCGCAGGCGCCGATTGTGCCGATTGCTATTGATGGCAGCGCTGCCCTGATGTTGAAGAGTTCGTGGCTGATCCGCTCCGGGGAGGTGCGTTTACGCATCTTTCCGGCGATTCCGACGGCGGGGCTGGAGATGAAGGATCGCGACAAGTTGATGGCAGAGGTTGAAGCCTGCATTGCTTCGGTGCTAACGCCGGCACGGAGTCAGGGATGATCGATTCCGGCGCTTGGTCACCCTTGCACGCTCCGGCGACAATCCGTCTTCTCCCACTAGGCGGACTCGGCGAAATCGGCTTGAACCTGATGGCGATCGAGTCGCAAGGGGCGATTCTGCTGGTTGACTGTGGATTGATGTTCCCCGATGCCAGTATGCTCGGGGTCGATCTCGTCCTGCCGGATGTGCGCATCCTCGAAGCACGGCGGAGTGATATCTCCGGCATCATCCTGACCCATGGCCATGAAGATCATATCGGTGCGATCCCTTACCTCCTTGATCGGCTCGGCTACCCGACGGTCTATGGCACCGAGCTGACTCTCGGCCTGTTGCGCGGCAAGCTTGCCGAACACAGCTTCAATCAAAAGGTGGAGCTGGTCACCATCCTCCCCCGCCAACTGTTCGATCTCGGGCCGTTTCAGATTGAACCTTTTCGCGTCACCCACTCGGTCGCCGACGGCGTCGGTTTTGCTATTCGCACCAGCGCCGGGCTGATCATCCATACCGGTGACTTCAAGCTTGACGCCACGCCGATCGACGGAGAGATGACCGATCTGGCGCGCCTCGCCGCTTATTGCGAAGCCGGGGTCTTTGCCCTCCTTTCCGATTCGACCAATGTTGAGCGCCCCGGCCACACCCTCTCTGAGCGCCGCGTCGGCGAAGCGTTGCGGCAGCGCTTGCCCGCTTGCCCTGGCACGGTGCTGGTCGCCAGCTTCTCCTCCAATATCCACCGCATTCAACAGGTTTTTGATGCGGCCCGCCAGGTCGGCCGTAAAGTCCTGATCAACGGCCGGAGTATGGCGCAGAGTGTGGCGATCAGTCGACAGCTTGGCTACCTGCGTGCTCCCGACGATCTCTTTATCGATGTCCGCGAGTTGCGGGAGCTGCCGCGGGACAAGGTCCTCATCCTCTCCACCGGCAGCCAGGGAGAGCCGCGCTCGTCTCTGGCGCGCATTGCCACTGACGACCACAAAGAGATCTTTTTGCAGGGTGGTGACACCGTCATCCTCTCCTCACGCTTTATCCCCGGCAACGAAAAGACCATCGCCGAGATGATCAATCATCTTTATCGCCGCGGCGCCGATGTCTGGTATGAAGGGGCGAACGGCATGCACGTCTCCGGTCATGCCAGCCAGGAGGAGTTGACACAGATGATCGCTCTGACCCGGCCCCGCTACTTTGTGCCGGTGCATGGCGATTACCGTCACCTCGTCCGCCACGCGCAGCTGGCAGAATCGCTGGGGATAGCAGGCCTGGAGGCGATCGTCATCGATAACGGTCAGCCGTTGCTCCTCAGTGCCAACGGCTTTCGCCGCGAAGCGCGCGTTCACAGCGGCCGGATTTATGTCGACGGCAAAGGGGTCGGTGATCTTGGCCCCCTGGAAATGCGCGACCGCAGCCATCTCGCCAGCCACGGCGTGGTCGCGGTCTTTTTGACCCTGGCCCCTGACGGCCGGATCATCGTCGGCCCGGAGTTTCTCACCCGGGGTTTTGTCGGCGAGGAAGGCAGCCAACCTTATCTGCAAGAGGCCGCCGGGATCGTGCACACCACCGTGGTCAATCATCCCAACCCTGCAACGGCCGGAGATGATCTCAATATCGAAATTCGCAAGGCTTTGCGCCGCTACTTTAATCGCACCATGGCCCGCCGCCCGGTGATCCTGCCCCTGATCATCGTGCAACCATAGAAAGGTAAGACCAACAATGACGCTGACCGAAGGACTCCTCCTGGGGGCGCTGCAGGGATTGACCGAGTTCCTGCCCGTCTCTTCCTCGGGACACCTGGCACTCACGCAGCAGTTAATGCCCGGTTTTGAGCAGCCGGGTCTCCTTTTTGATGTGGTCCTCCATCTCGGCACCCTGGTGGCGGTGATCCTCTATTTCCGTCAGGATCTCAAACAACTGTTATCCTCTCCATTTCGGCGTGACATTCAGGCCGTGCAGGAGCGTCGTTACCTGCGGTTACTGATTATCGGCTCAGTTCCGACGGCGATTATCGGTTTGGCTTTCAAAGATACGGTCGAGCTGCTTATGCATCGACCCCTGATTGTCGCGACACTCCTCATCTTCACCGGTATTCTTTTTTTTGTCGCCGAGCGTTTTCGTTCCACGGGCCGTAAACGCCTGAATCTGGCCGACAGCCTGATCACCGGCATCGCCCAGGGGGTGGCGGTTCTCCCCGGTATCTCCCGTTCCGGAGCGACGATTGCCGTGCTGCTATTGCGCGGTGTCGATGGGCAGACAGCGGCGCGTTTCTCCTTTCTGCTCGCCCTGCCGGCAGTGGGAGGGGCGGCGCTCCTTTCCCTCAAGGATGTTGAGCATCTGCCCACTGCCGAATTTTCAACCTACCTCGCCGGCGCCGGGGTCTCCTGTCTGGTCGGATTGCTCTGTATTCATGCCCTCCTGGGCATTATCCGCCATAAACGGCTTTATTATTTTTCTTTGTACTGCTGGCTGGTGGGGGGGGGAGCGTTATACTTCTTTCGCTAAGGGGGGAGGGACGACTGGGGACAGGGCTGCAAGAGACGGGGGGATTATTGGTCAGGAGCAGTGAGGGCCGCCAGGACTTCTGTGGCGCTCACGCCGGGGAGAAAGAGGCGTTTGTGGCGGGAGGTTTCGCCGGTTTCGAGGGTCACGGCACTTTTGGCCAGGCCGAGCTTTTTGGCGATAAATTCACAGCAAAGGCGGTTCGCCGCCCCTTCGACCGGTGGCGAAGTGAGACGCACTTTCAATTCGTCCCCCTGAGCGCCGATCACCTCGTTTTTACTGGCGCGCGGCTGGACAAGGAGATGGATGGCCACACCGTGCTCACGAATCTGCAACCAGGGGGGGAGCATCAAGGAAAGAGATCATCGCTGTCGGCAGCGCGATCCGGCGCCGTGGTCAGAGACGCACTTTTGGGCGCTTCCTGGTAGGACGCATCAAAGCCGACATCAAGGAGGCGGAGATGACTCTCGATCGCCATGCGCAAATTGGTTTCAAAGGCGACCTTCTCGCGGCGCAAGGCCTGGATTTCGGTGACCATCTTCTGACGGCGCTCTTCGGCTTGCAACAAGAGTTGTTCGCAGCGCAACTGCGCATTGGCAACCATCAGCTCGGCTTCGCGCCGGGCGTTGGACTTGAGATCGTCTGTCATGCGCTGGGTGGTGAGGAGGGTCTCCTTCAGGGTTGCTTCCCGGCTCTGCAGGTCTTCAAGGGCCAGTCGGGTCCGGCTTAATTCATCCCGCAACTGCTGGCTGTCAACGGTGAGGGTTTCCAATTCTTCTGCAACCTGTTCAAGAAAGCGATCGACTTCTTCCTGGTCGTAGCCACCGATCATTTTGCTTTTAAAGTGCTGTTGCTGGATGTCAATCGGAGTAATACGCACGGCTGCCTCGTAGATGGTGGGGCGAATTAAAAAGGATCTCGACAAAGACGGCGGAGACGATGCCCGACCGTCGCGTTGTTTATACGCAAAGACTCTACCACTGTCAACGGCTACGGCCGGAAAAGGGCGCGAGTTTTTTTGACTTTTGCATGGAAAATCGCTACAGTGCCCCTTCTGGCAAGTGAGGGTTTATTAAAAAATCAGCGATGAGGTTTCCTTATGTTGCGAACCAATAATCTGCGTGTCCGGGGCTTGACCCCGATCATTGCCCCGAACGATTTGAAGCAGGTCTTCCCGTTGAGTGAACGGGGTGCGGCCGAAGTCACCCGCTCCCGCGAGACCATCGTCAATATCCTCAATAATCGCGATCCGCGCTTGATGGCGGTGATCGGGCCCTGTTCGATTCATGACCCCAAGGCAGCCCTCGAGTATGCGGCGCGTCTCGCCAGGCTGTCCGCAGAGATCGGCGAGCAGATCTATTGCGTTATGCGCGTCTACTTTGAAAAACCGCGCACCACCATCGGTTGGAAAGGGTTGATCAATGACCCGGATCTGAACGGTTCGCACCAGATCTCCAAGGGACTCGGTGTCGCCCGCGGTCTCCTTTGTTCGTTGAATGCCCTGAATATCCCGATTGCCGGCGAGATGCTCGATCCGATTACCCCGCATTATCTCGCCGATCTCATCAGTTGGGGGGCGATCGGTGCCCGCACAACCGAATCCCAAACCCACCGGGAGATGGCAAGCGGCCTCTCTTTTCCGGTCGGTTTCAAGAACGGTACGGATGGCAACCTGCAAATTGCCGTTGACGCCATTAAGACGGCCCGCTCGGCGCACAGCTTCATCGGTATCAACAACGAAGGGCAGACCTCGATCGTCTCGACCGTCGGCAACCCCGACGTTCATATTGTTTTACGCGGCGGCAATGATGCCCCGAACTATTCCCCGGAAGATATAGCGAAGACCATGGCTCTCCTCGAAAAAGGGGGAGTCAGCAGCGCCATTATGGTCGATTGCAGTCATGCCAATTGCTATAAGGATCATAACCGCCAGGAAGAGGTGCTGACCAGTGTCCTGGATCAGATTGTTGCCGGTAATCCCAATATTCGCGCCGTGATGATCGAAAGTAATCTCGTCGATGGCAGCCAATCGACCGGCGAAGATCCATCGCAACTCCTTTACGGGGTGTCGATTACCGACAAATGTATCGGTTGGGAAACGACCGAGCGCCTCCTGCGCGCGGCGGCCAAGCGACTGGCCGAAGCGGGGGGGCGACCGATCTGAAGCAGTTGCGGGGGCAGCAGTGACAAGGGATCTTTCTCCGCGGTCTCGACTCGGCATCTTTGGCGGCGCCTTTAATCCGATTCATCTTGCACATCTGCGCCTGGCGGAAGAAGCCCGCGAACATTGCAATCTGAATCAGGTCCTCTTCCTGCCGACCGCCGATCCACCCCATAAGACGCTGCCGGCCGAGTCACCCTCCTTTGTGCAGCGCCTGGCCATGGTCGCGATCGCCATTGCCGGCAATCCGGCCTTTCGTGTCTCGGATCTGGAAGGGTCGATCCCCGGCAAGAACTATTCGGTCAAGGTTTTGGAGCGCCTGCATTCGTTGCATCCCGACTGCGATTTTTTCTTTCTGATCGGGATGGACTCCTTTCGCGACCTCGCCACCTGGCATGACTACCGTCGCCTCTTTGCGCTGACGAATCTGGTCGTCACCCGGCGACCCGGCGTTGAGCGCGATGATCTGCTGGCGCTCCTCCCGGTTGCGATCCGCCCGGAGTTTTGCTATGATTCCGGCGGAAAAATCCTGCTGCATGTCAGTGGGAGCCGGATTATCTTTCTCGAAGAGACCTATCTCGATATCTCTTCAACCTACATTCGCCAGCTCCTTTCAGGCGGACGCTCGGTCCGCTATCTCCTCCCGACTCCGGTCGCGGACTATATCGAACAAAACGCCCTTTACCGGGGCCGCGAAAGGCTGTAATCCCTTGCTCTCGAAAGATCGTGCTTTACTCTGTGCCGGTTATGCCCTTGAAAAGAAAGCCCTCAATGTGCGGATCCTCAATGTGCGCGGACTCTCTTCGCTCACCGATTATCTGGTGCTGGCCTCCGGGCAGTCGGATCGGCAGGTGCAGGCGATTGCCGAATCTGTCCGCGTCGGGCTCAAGCTTCACCATGACCTGCCGCCGATGGCCGTCGAAGGGGTCAAGGAAGGGCGCTGGGTCCTCCTCGATTACGGGGATGTCATGGTCCACGTCTTTCATGAGCCGGTACGCGACTATTACGACCTCGACGGCCTTTGGCGTGAAGCGATCGAAGTCCCGGTTCCCGAGGACAATCCGGCGGTGCACAAGGGGTGAAGCTTCGCCTCCTGTGTGTCGGCCGTCTCTCCGCATCCTGGATTCGCTCCGGCGTTGAGGAGTATGCCGGCCGGATCGGTCGTTACCTCCCCTTTGAGACCATCGAATTGCGTGAGGCGAACGGCGGCGGGACAAAAGGGGATATCCGTTTTGGCCGGGACGAGGAAGGAGGGCGGATTTTGCAGCGCCTTTCACCTGCCGCCTTTGTCGTTATCCTCGATGAAGGGGGGAAGGCGTTGACGACCGAAGCGTGGTCGGCATTCCTTGGTGAGCGCATGCTGTATGGCCCGGACGAAGTGATTCTGGTGATCGGCGGAGCTTACGGTTTGAGTGCAGCAGTCAAAGCTCGCGGCGATCTTTGTCTCTCTTTGTCAAAGATGACGTTTCCGCATCAGTTGGCGCGCCTGCTGCTTCTTGAACAGAGTTATCGCGCTCTGACCATTTTGCGCAATGAACCGTACCATAACCGTTAGTGAGGGTTGACCGGCATGGATGCACAGCGATTGGCCGCAGCAAAGGAAGAACTGGAGCGTTTGCGCCAGGAGGTCCTCCGCGAGGTGCGGGCGACAGGGGATGCCTCCCGGCACCTCGATACAGATGATGTCCCGGATCTCGGCGATATGTCGACGCGCTCTTATGATCGCGACGTCCTTTATAACCTCTCGGAAGTGCAGCGGCAAAAGATTCGTGATATCGACACGGCTCTCGAGTTGCTGGAGCAGGGGGATTACGGCATCTGCGTCCGCTGCGGCGAGGAGATTTCTCCGAAGCGCCTGGAAGTTCGGCCGTTTTCCCGGTACTGTATCGAATGTAAGACGGAAGTCGAACGTTTCGGTGAGTAATGCCGGGTCGTATTAAACGAAATAGTTCTGTGCCATCCCGATTCATTTTTTTCGTGGGCGCTGCCCAAGGAGAAGTAAAATGACGATTATGTCGTTTCTGTTGCTGACGATCCTGTTCATGACCTGGTTCATTTACTTCTCCGGCCTTAATCCGCAGATGGTGACCATTTTCTATTACCCGGGGGAGAGCATCACCTCTTCTCTTGCGGTGATTGCCGTCGGCTGTATTCTCGTCGGGGTCTTTATCGGTTTTGTTCTTTATCTGCTCAGCGCCTTGCGGCAGATGGTGAAGAACCTGAAGGCAGATCGTCAGGAGCGGCGTAACCGCGAAGTGATCTCAATCTATCGCGAAGGCGTGAATCGCCTCTTTTCCGGGGACATGAAGAAAGCCCGTGTCCATCTGCAGCGGGCTCTCGATCGCGATCCGGCCCGGATCGAGACCTACTTGGCCATGGCAAATGTCCATGTGCAGGATAACCAACTTGAAGAAGCGGTGGCTTTACTGGGGCGCGCCCGCAATGTCGACCCGCGCAGTCTGGAGGTCCTCTTCAAACTGGCGAGCGTTTATGAAGCTCTGCAGCGCTGGGACGATGCCGCACAAGCCTACCGGTCTATTCTCGGCAAAGCTGATAATAACCGTAAAGCTCTGCGGGCCCTGCGCGATCTCCGCATGCGGGCGGGGGAGTGGAAAGAATCTTTCGAGCTGCAAAAAAAGATTCTGAAGTTTGCCGAAGGGACAACCCGGCAGGAGGAAGAGGAGCGGCGCATGCTGTCGCTTCGCTACGAGGTGGCCTGCCAGGGGCTGAGCGGCGATGAAAAGGAAATCAAGAGTGCCAGGGTGGCTCTGCAGGAGATCGTGAAAGATGCTCCGGATTTTTTACCCGCCCATGTCTCCCTCGGCGATGTTTTGCGCCGCCTCGGTGCTCCCTTAGAAGCTTCTTCGGTCTGGGAAGAAGGTTATCGCAGTCTGGGGCGCGGCGTCTTTTTGGAGCGTCTTGAAGCCCTCTTTCTCGACGAAGGGGATCCGGCAACCCTCCTGAGTTTTTATCGCGATTTCGTCCGTGAAAAGAGCAATGATCTCATGCTCCGCTTCTTTTACGGCAAACTTTGTCTGCGTCTGGAGATGATCGAAGAAGGTCTGGAACAGCTGCAACTGGTCGAGAGCTCCGGCGTCGATTCGCCGCAGATTCATCTCCTCCTCGCCGAAGGGCACAGCCGGCGCGGGCGTCTTGATATTGCCATTCAACAATACAAAAAGGCTCTGGGCGTCACTTCCCGTCTTGCCATCGGTTATGTGTGTGATTCCTGCGGCGAAGAGAGCCGGGAATGGCAGAGCCGTTGTCCTGAGTGTGGCGAATGGGGGAGTTTAAGTGTTGTCGGCCGGCAGTCGCTGCGGGGCGCGATGGCCGCGACGACGCAGCTGCGGGAGATTCATCATGGTGAACGGGAAACCTGGGGCACGGTATGAGTGCGCCCGTTGCTTTGTTGATCCTCGATGGCTGGGGGAAGGCTGAGCCGGGGCCGGGAAATGCAGTAACGTCGGCTCGAACCCCGCAGCTCGATGCACTCTTTGCGCAATATTCGTCCACCACCCTGGCTGCCTCCGGTCTCGATGTCGGCCTGCCGGACGGGCAGATGGGGAATTCCGAGGTCGGCCATCTCAATATCGGCGCCGGTCGCATCATCTATCAGGACCTCACCAAGATCAGCAAGAGCATCGCTGACGGCGATTTCTTTGCCAATCCGGCCCTGCTGGCAGCGATGCAAGCGGTGAGCGGCGGCAAGGGGAAGCTCCACCTCATGGGCCTCCTTTCTGACGGCGGGGTCCACTCGCACAATAGCCATCTTTATGCTCTGATCAAGATGGCCCGGGCCCAGGGCGTCGAAGAGATCCTCATTCATCCCTTCCTCGACGGTCGCGATACACCGCCGCGCAGCGCTGCCCAGTATCTTGCGGAGCTGGAGGCGGAGATGGCCAAGCTCGGTGGCGGACGGATCGCTACGATCATCGGTCGCTATTATGCCATGGATCGTGACAATCGCTGGGAGCGGGTGGAGCGGGCCTGGCGGGCTTTGGTCGAAGGCGAAGGACAGCGGGCTGCCGACAGTGCCACCGCCATCAACGCGGCTTACGGCGCCGGCCAGAATGACGAATTTGTCGAGCCCTGGATCATTGCTCCCCCGGGACAGGCGCCGGCAACGATGAACGACCATGATGCCGTCATTTTCTTTAACTTTCGTTCGGATCGGGCAAGGGAAATTACCCGGGCGCTGACAGATCCCGATTTTACTGCCTTTGCACGCCCGCGTACCCCTCGCCTGGCCACCTATGTCTGTATGGCCGAATATGACGAATCCCTTCCCCTGCCCGTTGCCTTTCCCGCCGAGACTTATCCGCAGCTTCTCGGCGAGGTTGTCGCCGCCGCCGGTCTGGCGCAGTTGCGGATTGCCGAGACCGAGAAGTATGCACACGTCACCTTCTTCTTTAACGGCGGCTCAGAAGTGCCGTCACCCGGCGAAGACCGGGTCCTGATCCCTTCGCCTCAGGAAGTGGCCACCTACGATCTGCAGCCGGCCATGAGTGCTGTCGCGGTCACCGATGCGGCCCTGGAACGGTTGCAATCCGGCCGCTATGCCTTGATCATCCTCAACTATGCCAATCCTGACATGGTCGGTCATACCGGCATCATACCGGCGGCGATTACGGCGATGGAGACCGTCGATGCCTGTATCGGCCAGTTGGTTGCGGCCCTGCTGGAAGCCGGAGGGACAGCTTTGATTACCGCTGATCATGGCAACTGTGAACAGATGACCGATGCCGGCGGCGAGCCGCACACGGCCCATACCTCGAACCGTGTCCCTCTCCTCCTCGTCGACGCCGCGCACCGGGCCTTGCGTCAGGACGAAAGCGGCCGTCTCGCCGACCTGGCGCCGACGATTCTCGACCTTTTGGGCCTGCCGCAACCCGCTGCAATGACTGGAAAGAGCCTTTTGCAGTCCTGAAGAGATCGTAAGCAGGGGGGAAAATGATTTGGTCGGGATTATATGCCGAAGTGAAGGAGTGCTTTGATCTCTTCTTTCCTCCCCTCTGTCTCCTTTGTCATGCCCCGCATCGCGCATCACCGGATTCCTCCTTCTGCCCCCGCTGTCTGAGCGGCTGTCTTCCTGTCACTTCACCCTGTTGTCCGCGCTGCGCTCTCCCCTTTGCCACTATCGGCGGCGGCGATCATGTCTGCGGGGAATGCCTGCTGCACCCGCCGGATTTTGCCTGGACCGTCGCTGCCGGCCTTTATGAAGAAACGCTGCGCCACGCCATCCATCGTTTCAAATTTGACGGCAGCATTGCACTCGACCGCCCCCTTGCCCGTCTCCTTGAGGCGGCCTGGCAACACACCGCCCCCGCCTGGATTCCTGACCTCATCGTTCCGGTCCCCCTCCACCCCCGCCGTCTTTGTCAACGGACCTACAACCAGGCGCTGCTGATTGCCCGCGAGCTTGGCCGCCACCGGCAGATCCCGGTCGATCCGTGTCTGTTGGTCCGGAACCTGCCGACAGTGGCGCAGGCCGGTTTGACGGCACGTGAGCGACACCGTAACCTCCGTGGCGCCTTTGCTTTAACCCGACCCCTCGCGGGGGAGAAAGTTCTGCTGATTGACGATGTCATGACGACCGGGACGACGGCACGGATCTGTGCATCGGTGCTGAGCAGCAATGGGGCGGGGGAGGTGGCGTTGGCGGTTTTGGCGCGGGCGCGGCGGAATTCAATGCTGGGGCTGGAGACGACGCTGCGTGGTGAGATTGAGGGAATCAGCTGACAAGATCATCAAGGGGTCTGGCGCTGATAACGCTCGATGCTTACACGCTGCTCGATGCGGCGCATGATCACCTGTACCTGTTGCCGCCCCAGACCATCCCGGCTGAGTCCTCTGGCAAAGTCCTTCAGGAGCGTTTTTCCTTCTTCGACGCGCTCCAGGGCCAGCAGGAGGATGTAAAGGGTTCCGACGGTCTTTTCACTGGTCGGAATCGCCCGCAAAGCAAGGCGCAATGCTGCCAGTTGTTCAGCGCTGCGCTGGCGCTCTGCAAAGGCCTCACCCAGCCACTGTGACAGCTCAAAGACGCGTTGGGTGTTGTATTGACGCAGGGTCAGGACATTGTGATGGCTGGAAAAGCCGGCAAGAAACTCCCCCTGCCACAGAGCAACGGCTTTGACAAACGCGCCGATTGCCGCATCCGCATCGCCGTTGCGCCGCAGGGCGGAGCCTTCTTCGTCGAGGGCTTTAAATCGGTGCAGATCGACAGAACAATTTTCAATGGCAACGACGCCGTTCTTCAAGCTGAAGAGGTCCATTCCCGCTGAGCTTCCGGTCTCGGTATTAAAGAGCCGGCGCAATCGTCCCAGCGTCGCATCAAAAGAAGAGCGGGCCTGTTTGGCCGGACTCTCCGGCCAAAGTTCCGCCTCCAGGACTTCGCGGTCGACCCGCAAGTGAGGCGCCGCCAGGAGGAGGGCGAGCATCTCGCGTTGTGTCCGGGGGAAAAGATCACCGTGGATCGTTCTCCCCTGAAACTCCAGAGAAGGGGGGGCGCAGAGAGTGCAAATCTTCAACAACTCAGATTTCACTGTGGCCGCGGCGGGGACGTTGCGGAGTTCCTGCAGCTGGCGCTGCAGTTCCCCTTCGTTGCGGGCGCGGGTCAGGGCTGTGGCCAGGGTGGCACAAAGTTCCCGCTGATCGTAGGGCTTGATCAGGTAGGCAAAGACTCCTGCCTGTTGCGACGCGGCCAGAGTTTGCGGATCATAATGCGCGGTCAAAAGGACAGAGGGGATGGCATAGCTTTCCCGCAACTGTTGAGCAGTTTCGATACCGGTCAAGCGCCCTTGCAGGTGGACATCCATCAGCACCAGATCGGGGATCTCTGTGATACAAAGCGCCAGGGCCTCCTCGCCGCTGGCAACCGTGGCGATCACTGCATAGCCGGCCTCCGCCAGGGTCTCCTGCAGGTCCATGGCGATGATCGCTTCGTCCTCAACAATTAAGATGCGTGTCTGCTCAGCCATGCAGTTCGGTTCTCCTCATCATGAAGCGGCCAGAGGGTAGGAGACGACCGCTTCGGTCCCCGGCGGATTCCGTAGTAAATTGAATTGACCTTTGGCTTGCCGGACAAGGTTGTTGGTCAGCTGTAATCCGACCGTCGAGGTCGTTTCGAGCAGAAAGTTATCAGGGAGTCCTTTCCCGTTATCCTGGACGGTCAGGATCACCTGATTCTTGTGGCGCCGCAGTCGAATCGTCACCACTCCCGCTTCGGTCGGGGCGAAAGCGTGTTTGAAGGTATTGGTGAGAAGTTCGTTGAAGATCAAGGCGAGATGGACCAAACGATCAAAATCGGTCTCGACACTGATCAGATCAAGTTGCAGCTGGATCCGCTCCGGGGCAATCGAGTGCAGGCGAAAGATCTCTTCGGCGAGCTCGCGCAGATAAGCGCCGAGATCGTTGCCCGGGGCTTGCCGTCCGGTGAGGTAAAGTTTTTCATGGATGAGTGAGATCGAGCGGATACGGCTCAGGCTGGTGCGCAGTGATTCCTTGGCCAACGGGTCATAGATTTTTTTCATTTGCAGCGACAAGAGGCTGGAGATGATCTGCAGGTTATTCTTGACGCGGTGATGAACTTCCCGCAGCAGCAAATCTTTCTCATGGAGAGAGGCGTTTAAAGCCTGGGTACGTTCGGCAATCCGCTCTTCCAGGCCGAAGTTGATCGTTAACAATTCATCGTCACGGTGGTTGATTGCTTGCAGCATCTGGTTGAAGCCGTTAGCCAGGGTGGCAATCTCCCCCTGGCCCTTAACCTCGGCGCGCTGCGTCAAATCCCCGTCCCTGGAGACTATCTGCATCATCCCCGCCAGATCACTGATCGGTGCTGTGATCCGTTCCTGCAGTTTGCGGGCAATCATCAGTCCGGCATAGATTGCAATCGCTGTTGCTGCAATAGCCGCCAGCAGCCACCAGAGGAGCCGCAGGTAAAATGGGATCAGGGTACTGACAACATAAACAGTGCCGATCGTTTCGTTGTTATGAATGATCGGCACAAAGACCGAAAGGTGTTGCCAGGAAAAGAGGATATGACGCGAGTTGGTGGCGAGTAGCGGCAGGATTTCTTCTTTGTCCGTGAGTGGTAATGCGGTTTTGTGCAGAGTTACCTGGTCAGCGCGGCGGCTCTGCTGATAATAAGCAAAGGGTTGCGTCTGGCGATTGAAGAGATACGCCCCCTCAATTGAGGGGTCGGTCGCCAGGGTCGCGAGAATCTCCTGCGCACTCCAGGAATCGCGCAGCGCCAGGGGGCGGCGCAAGTGGATCGCCACTAACTCGGCCTTGGGGACGACGGACTCGATGACGAGCTGACGGAATGAGACGACTTCCACCAGAAAGAAGGCGATCGTCATCAAAAGAACGATGACACCGATCGTCACCAAAAGACTCCGCTGTAATTGCAGGCGAATAGGGGTCATTGGGGCGGTTCCGAAGGGGTGGAGCGAAAGATGATCGGTTGCTGCACGGTGACGGCAGTGGCGATGCCGTTACGCCGGGCCGGTTTGAAGCGCCAGGCACCGACACTTTGACGGGCTTGTTGATCGAGGAGTCTATAACCCGAGCTTTTGGCAATCCCCACCTGTTCCACCTCACCCTTGGCATTGATCGATAAGTTTAAAATCACAGTCCCCGCCCAGCCCTTACGTTCTGCCTGCTTCGGATAAGGTGGTTTTTCGCCGACAAGATATTCCGGTGCAGTGTAATTGTCTCCCGCTGTTTTGTCCCCAAAAATCGACAGCCCGCCGCTAATTTCTTCGCCTTTCGTTGCCCCCGCACTCTCTCCCTCTGTCGTTAAGGGGGGCAGATCGGTCTCTGTTCCCGCGGTCTCTGCTCCGGCCTTCGGTGGGGGGGTCGTTGTTTGCACAGGGCCGTCAGTTGTCGGCAAGGCGGGTTGGACGTTTTTGTGCAGAGGAGGGAGAGTCTTGGGCGGTTCTAGCGCTTTTTTGCTTTTTGCCGGCGGCGGAAGGGGGGGGCCGCCAATACTGACCGTGTGCTCATCGCTGTGCCCCTGCTGATTTAAGGCGATAGAGACAACGAAGGGTCGAAGTCCTGATGTTCTGGCACCATCACGCTGGATCAGGAGGGCAAAGACGAAGAGAAGGTTGATGATCAGCGAAAAGATCAGCGCCCAAATGAACCCGTCATGTCGGTGGTGATCAGCCACAAAACCTCGCGGTAAAGAGTGTCATTGTCGTTGCCAGGTGAGTTTATTGTTGAAAAATAGAGTAAATTATGGTCTTTAATAGTGCGATTTTGAAAGAGTTTTTTCTGATGTAGTTATTTTGACCTAATAATTGTTAAATCTGTATTCAGTGCTTGATGTTATCATTGTCCGCCGACGGTTGCCGCATAAAAAATTGCTTCGTCTTTGAGTGTCCTCAAAATTTGGAGTTCCGACTGCATGAAAAGAATAAAGGGCTTTGCCTTCCTGTGTATTTTAGCTTTTCTCACGGTCAGTCTCACGGGATGTGGGGGAGATAGCTCAACCCCTGAGTCGGCAAAGTTTTTCCTCATCAGTGGCGTTGTTGAGGACGGGCCCATTGAAAACGCCAGAGTTTCGCTGCGCGACAAGGAGAACAAGAGTCTCGTAGAGAGTTCCACCCTGACAGATTCGAATGGGGATTTTTCCCTGCAAGTGCCAGTCGGTATGGATTTGGTCGGTGTGAGTGTGGTTGCCGTCGGCGGGATCGACCGCGCTACAAGGATCGATTTCACCGGGATGGAGATGCGCAGTCCCCTCGCGCTCTTTAAAGGCGACGTGACAAAAATTGTGGTCTCGCCACTGACGACTTTAATTGCGGAGCTACAGGATCAGAATATTTCATTCGAGAATGCAGAGAGTCTCCTTCGCAATTGGCTGACCCTTTCTCCTGAGTTTAACTTAGTGGCAGAGCCTCACACGAATCTTGATTTGCTTCGTCGCACCCTCCTTCTGACTCAAATCGCTCGGGAAGTAAAATCTAGAACTCCCACCGCCAATCCTTTTGTTGCTATTGCCGAGAATGTGGCCAAGCAGGTTCCGTTATTTGCGACTCAAACTACTTGTAATATCGATACCCTTAAAGCTCTCAACCTCACCCCGGACGCACAGACGCGCATATCGGAGATGCAAGCACTTCTATCAGAGGCCTTAACGATTGAAGATGCCGCCGCCATACTCAAACAAAAAGAGTTGATGGATCTTTTTTCTGCGAGCGTTAAGATAATATTGAATGATGATGGTGTCTTTGCAGAACTCAAAAATAATCCCATCTATAAAGAAAATCTAGAGTTATTGGCAAAAGTGACCCTGAATGCCGCGGGCAGTGATGTCATAATTCTTGGGGGACCGATTTCGCAACGGATTACACGTTATGTCGTCGTCATTCACCAATTGCACACATCGGTGATTTGGGCTGATTCTGCCAACTTTGAAAAAAAACTTGCGGCCATAGAGACAGATCCCCTGATTACCGAACTGGCTAGAAATGGTTTTTTAAATACAGAAGATCGACTATTTGCCCCTTTGGGGGACGACAATTGGAAACGCCATACTTACTATTTTATTTCAAATCACTCCCATTATTTCCAGGCGGAACAGTTGATCAAGCAGGTCTTTGATGATGCTATCAACGATGCAGTGCAGTTGAAAATTATCGAAGGAAAAGCCACCGACGACTTAATCGACGAAACGCGGGCGATCATTGCCGACCAGATTATCCAGAGCGAACCGAAAGCGAATGCTTACCGGGCCTTGGCAAATGCGCTGATTAAATCGCATCGCCCGCAGGAAGCGCTGGAATTTCTTGAGTTCGCCAGAGATCTCTATCGAAAAGTTATTGCCACCAAAGGAGAGGCCAGCGCCAGTGCCACAGATGTGGCGAATCTCCTAACAACGGCCTCGTTGTACCGTAAGGCTGGCGATCTGCTCAACGCAGAAAGTCTTCTCGGTGATATTGCTGCTATCGCTCAAGCCTTGGCCAGTGATGCCATCATTTATGGCAAGTTAATTACCGGCATCAAGAATGTCGCGGATGCTTATATTGCTGACGGTGACCTTGAAGCTGCTACCCCCCTTATTGAGAAGATGGACCATTACTCTGGACTGACCCCCCCCTACTTGGGCACATATAAACTTCGTATCTTTAATTGGAGTGAAACTGCCAAGCGTTACGCCGATCTCGGCAATGGCACGAAGGTTGTGGAGGTCTTTTACAAAATACAAGAGTTGCGAAAAGTTGAAGGTTCTGTCGAGGCGACATACTGGGGGCCGGTTGTCAGTTTGGTCGAATCTCTGTATCGCGTCGGTGCAAGGGGGGAGGCTTTAGATCTTGCAGACACCATCCCCGGTGGCACGACCGATCAAAGCAAAGCTTTCAAATTGGTTGCGACATATGAAGCCCTGCAGGGCTTCATGGATACAGCCTTCAGTATCGTTGACAACAGCTCCTATGTCCCCAAGGACGAAGACCGTATCGATCTTTTGACCTATTTTAACAGCAGCAGACCTTATATCGGCCAGGTGCTGATCAACAACGGCCGTTTCAACGAAGCGCGTCAAGCGCTGGAAAAGGCCAAGGATATACTTGATGGCATGACCCTGAGTAATAATCTGGACAGAATCAGCAATGGTTACGTCAGAGTGGCTGAGCTTTATGCGCAAATGGCAGATGTCGATAAGGCAAAAGAGCTTTTACAGTCGGCTCAAAAAGCCATAGCGGACGATCCCTATGTCGTGACCGCTCTAGCCGATATCGCTCTTGGCTATCACAACCATGAGGAGACGGTAACAGCATTGACCCTGTTGGATGACGCTAAAAGGCTCGCCGATGCTGACCCCGCACACTATCGGGCCAATGTGACTCCTGGTCTCGGCGCGGAAGAATACGCCGCGCAACTTTATGAAAAGCTGGTCAAATCGTACGAGGAGGTCGGAGATAATCTTGGCGTCCGTTCGACCGCACTCTCCTTCCAGTCATGGGCTCAGCAGATCCACACGGCGGGTACGGTCAATGATGCTCTTGCTGTCAAGGAATGTGACTACCTGCTGCGAGCCGCCCTTTATCTCGATCGCGCGGGTTATCATAGTGATGCGCTGAATGCCGTGACTGCCGCCCAGGAAAGTTCTCGCCAAATTGCTGTTGTTGCCACCCAACTCAAGAAGTTTCTCAACATCATTACGACCTATGCCGTAGTCCATGAGTACGAGAAGGCTTTGGCGCTGGCTTTGTCCCTCGAATTTACGTCCGAGCGCAATCAGGCCATACAGACCTTGGCTAACGCTTACATCGATCGTGACGATTTCCCTGACACCTGGGTTGCCAGTATCGACAGCGATGGGGATGGCATGCCGGATTTCTTCAACCCGCTGGCGAGCACTGAGGAGATTGCCGCCTCCGGTTTAATCATGGATGACGACAGTGATGGCGACGGGATCCTGGATAGCCAAGATTTTCGCCCCCTCTTCGATGACAGATTATAGTGATCCCGTTGCGTATTCACTCTGCCGTGTTATTGGCGGCACTCTCCGGGGTCGGTCTGTTCTTCTGGTCTCCTCTCGTTTTTGCGGAGGATGACCTGACCGTCCCGTCCGCCGCCGGGGTGGAAGTTTTGGCGCCGGTCATTGTCGTCGGCAGCAGCGAATCTCCATCTGCACAAGATTCTTCCCTTGAGCGAAAAGTTATTCAACACCTCCCCAGTGGTAACGGCAGCCTCAACGAGCAGTTGCGCCTCCTCCCCGGTCTCCAGCTGAGTGAAGATTACAATAGCGCCAAAAGCGGTGGAGAGATCCTCCCGCCAACCATTTCCATCTCCGGCGGGAAGGTTTATCAAAACAACTTCCTGGTCGATGGTGTTGCCAACAATAATCTTGTTGACCCCGCGGCAGGGACAAAGGACATTCTCAACGATACCCCAGGGCATCCTCAAGAGCGATTTCTTCATAGTGACTTGATTGAAAATGTCACCATTTACGACAGCAATGTCCCCGCCCGTTTTGGCAACTTCGCTGGTGGTGTCATCGAGGCGACGACCCGTGACCCCGGCTGCGAGGTTGAAGGACATCTTTCCTATCGCACCACTCGTCATCAGTGGACCAGATTTCATATTTCTGGTCAGAATCAAGACGAATTTAACTCCGGTGGTCATCAAAGTTTACAACCAAAATTCACCAAGAATGATTATGGTGCGACCCTTTCTTTCCCGTTGACGGAAAAAAGTGGAGTCCTTGCTTCCTGGCATCAACTCGATTCGCGCATTCCACTCCCTTACTTTCTTGGCACGAAGACCCAACAGCGGCAACAACAGAGTTACTTTATCAAATATGTTAACGACGTCACGGACGATGATCGGCTCGAATTCAGCATAAGCAGCACCCCTTATCGAGAAAAACTCTTTCTGAAAAATGTCAAGGACAGCGACTATGAAGTGAAGATGGAGGGACTTGCCTTGCAAGGGGAGTGGCAGCACGCTTTCTCTCGCGGGGAACTGGAGCTAACGGGTGCTTATCGCCATAGCACAAATCTTCGCAGTGGGCCGCAACATTTTCGTCTCTGGACCGCGACCAACAGCAAGGATTGGGGGCGACTGTTAGGATCTGAATATAGTAGTGAAGGGGGATTTGGAACAGTTGAAAAGATACAGGAAAGTTATGATTTGAAGAGCGTCCTGCGTCTCGATCCAATCTTGACCGGAACGATTCGGCACGAACTAACCACCGGCATCGACCTCAATCGCACTCTGGGTAGTTTTGAACGATTAAAGGCAACCTACGAATACCGTCCTCTCAGAGATATCAATAATGATGAAAGCGTAAATTCCCTCGACTCTCTGGCACCTGATATCCTTTGCAACGGTAACACCTTCGATTGTGCTGAGGGCGATCAGTTTTTTCATGATAGAAAGATTTATCCCGCCGGAAAGAGTCAAGCCGTTATCCAGCAGATCGGCCTGCACGGGGAGGATCTCCTTCGCTTTCGGAGGCTTGAACTCCGTCCCGGTCTGCGCTTCGATTATAATGATCTGATGCAGCAGGCGAACCTTGCGCCGCGCTTTCTCGCGAGCTATGACGTCTTCGGCAGTGGCGCAACGACCCTCAGTGTCGGAGCAAATCGTTATTACGGGACCACACTGCTGACCTATAAATTGCGCGAAGTCAAGGTTCCCTATCGCACGGAAAGCAGAAATTCAGACAATAAGCAGCCGCGACCATGGGAAACGGCCTCAGTTCAGGGCCCGAACGTTACCCGTTTTTCCAAACTTGACACCCCTTATGCCGACGAATTCTCGGTGGGGTTAGAGCAAAGAGTGGCGGGCGGAATTCTCAACCTTAAATACCTGCGTCGTGAGGGACGCGACGAATTTTCCCGTACTTACTCGCCCATGCAATCGGATGGACTCCAATATTATACGTTGAACAACTTGGGACGAAGTCACCATGAGCGGTACAGCCTCGCTTGGCAACGGAAATGGATGCGCTATTTTCTCGGATTCAATGCGTCTTGGCAGGAGACTACCACAACAAATGGGGACTATGATGTTCAACTGGAGAGGGAAGATGTCAGCGAAAAGGTCTGGTACAACAATCAATTAATTTACAAGCGCGACCTTCCGGCTCTGGCCCAGAATCGACCGATTATCGTTAACTTGATATGGATCGCAGAGCTTCCGTCCCGTTTCACCTTTACTAATCTCAGTCGCTATCGCAGTGGTTATCGAGAAATTCGTAAAACTGACAATCTTGATGAAGTCGCGGTCTACGAAGAGATCAAGCATTCCGGCAAGGTGATCTTTGACTGGAAACTCGGCTGGAGCACCCCGGTCTATCGCCAACAGGCGCTGGGCTTTTCCCTCGAAGTCAATAACGTCTTTAATTCCCGTATCCAAACCGGCGGTTCCACAACCACTTATGAGATGGGTCGACAGTTTTGGGCCGGAGTCGCCTACGATTTTTAAGCCCTGCCGGTTTTGCTTAGCGACTGTGCCAGGAGACGCCCGGAACCAGAAGATTCTTCCCCTTGTCGGTCAGCCATAAGCGGTAAGGACCCGGTGGTGGCGATTGTGCGAGGTGGGCGATGATTTGGTCGTGATCTGTGTCTGAGTTTTGCAGGCGCCGCGGCAGGGGTAGGGAATAGAGTCCATTGCTGTCGTCATGGGTGTACCAGATCTTTCCCCCCTGGACGGTCAGGCGATGGAAACGACCGGGGAGGGGGATGGTCCCGAGGATTGCCGGCGCCCGGCTCTCTTTCAGATCGAAGATCAGCAAGCCTTCTTTGTTGAGCTCAACAAGGAGGAGGTGATCGCTGAGTAACAGCGTGCGCACCGGCGCCGGAAAAGTGAAGTCGCCAAGATATTCGGGCCGCTGCTGATCATGCAGATCGATCAGGAAGATCTTTCCCAAAGATGAAGAAACAAATGCCACATCATCTTTTACGACAATATTGACGCGTCCCGCCCAGGCGGCCGTGTGCAGCCAGGGCATCTGCAAAGTCCCCACTTCCTTTGGCGCCTCCGTTGCGCTGATATCGATCACCCGCAAGAGCCCGTCGGTTTGCATGAGAACAATGGAGCTCTCTGTCAGGCTGATTCCGGTACTGCTGTCTCCGAGGTCATAAGTGGAAGCAAGGATCGGACTCTCTGGCTGCGAGATATCGATAAAGTGCAGAGAGTCCAAGCGGTCGGTTCTTTTGTCGATCAGCGGTTGACCCGAGGTCTGGCTGGTGATGACTAAGGTCGTGCCATACTCGCCAATGATCACCGGGGCGTGAGGAAAAGAGATTTGGCCGGTCATTCTCGGCGCATGCGGCAGCGAGATGTCGACGCTAAGGAGTTTTCCCGTAGTGGCGGTGGCCTTGTCGCGCGTCGCCAGCCAGAGCGTTTGCTGGTCTGCGCTCAGGTATTGTTGCGCGAGTCCGGTGACCGGCAGTTGTGCCAGGAGGACCGGTGCGGTCTCATTCCAGTGATCAAAGAGTGAGATCTTTTTCCTGTCGCCGAAAGAGAAGAGCTGTGGCGTAACGATCGGGTTAATCCGTTGGGAGAGGTTGGGAAGGAGGGGGGAAGTTGTCAGCGCTTTGCCCTTTTCCTGGTCAAGACGGAGTAATTCGCCACTACTATCCGCAATCCAGAGGTCGCTGCCGAGAAAGAGAGCGTAGTTGCTCCGGCCCTTGGCAGCAATGCTGCTGCTTGCCGTCAGCTGTGGCTCCTGGAGAGAAAAGAGTTGGACCCCATAGCTTCCCAGAGCCACGGCAAGTTGCTCTGCATTGCAACTGATGCCGAGAGGGGTGCCGCTTAAAGGGACGCTGCGCAACAAGCGCGGTGCGAACGGCCGGCTGATGTCGAGAGCATAAAGGCGCCCCCCTTCCGCACTTTTCGTGGCCCAGTACAGCGTCTCTTCCCAGCGGACCATGACGGTATTGTTCCCCCCCGGCACCGGCAGTGCCGCCAGGCGCCGCGGTTGTGTCGGTTGGCTGATGTCGTATAGCCAGCCGCCATCAGTGGTGGAGATTACCAGGATATTGCCGTTAATCGCCAGCTTGTAGGCTGCCGGCAAATCCGGCAGCACTCCGAGGCGCCGGGGATGGCGCGGATCAGCAATATCAACGATCTCCACCCCGGATTTCCCACGGGCGACATAAACGATGGAAGCGCTGTTGACGACACTGAGGGCGGGCGCGAGGGCGTTGAGAGCGGACAGAAGTTGCGGGTTGCTATCGTCACGAATATCGATAAGCTGCAGGCCGTTATTGCCTGCCGCCAACAGCGCCGTATCCCGGTGCAGGGCGACTTCTAAGCCCTGTCCGCCGCTCTCCAGGTTGCCACTGATCCTCGGGACAAGGGATTGCACCCCTTGGACGATAAAAAACCCCCGTGCGCCATTGGCGACATACAGGCGGTCGTCACGGCTGACAAATTGGTAGGGAGACCCAAAGGTTTCAAGGGTGGCGGTGATGGCGGTGCGGATCGAATGTTCAGGGACGAGCCAGAGACGAGTTTCCTGGGAAAAACCGCTCCCGTGCAGGGTGAGGTCATACCCTGCTGTCGGGAGATTTTCCGGCGCAGTGCTGCTGACGAAGAGCAGGGCTGGTGACGACCAGGAAGGCGCTGTCACCAGCAGGGTCAGTGCGCCCAAGGCGCTGAGTGTAATCAGTCCGGTAATAAGAAGTGATTTTTTCCTGAGCATAATCCCCCTCCATGCGGCGCTGCCTGAAGAGCGCGACAGTTTTTTCGGTTAACCATCCTGTCCCCCCTTACTCCTCCGGAATCAGGACAAACCCCATCTGTCTTCCGGTCTGGCCATTGTCGCGCCGAAAGGAAAAGAAGAGTTCGCGGTGACAACAGGTGTCCTCCTCGACCACATCGACCTGTGCCGATGGCAGCCCGGCAGCGGCGAGCTGGAGTTCACAGGCGCGCCGGAGATCGAGGTGCCATTTGCCGAGTTCGGTCTCTTTGGCGATCTGGCTCCAGTTGTCGGTGCCGCTGCGAAAGGCGTCGCGGACCGGCCGGTCGACTTCGTAGCGATGCGCGCCGATACCGGGGCCGATAGCGGCTTTGAGGTCGGCAGGGTTGACGCTGAAATCATTGAACAGACAGGCGATCGTCTTGGGGAGGATGCCGTTGGCGGCGCCGCGCCAGCCGACATGAACGACGGCGGCGACCCGCTGGATCGGATCGAAGAGGAGGACCGGATAGCAATCGGCGACGAGAATGCCGAGCATGATGCCGGGCTGATTGGTGACGATCGCATCACATTCGACGCTTTGGAAGTGGGACAGATCGTGGTTCGGTTCGTTAATCACCAGAATATTATTACCGTGGCTCTGCTGCACGGTCAAAAGCATGTGCGGCTGCAGGTCAAAGGCGCGCACGACCGTGGAGCGATTCCCTTCGACATTGGCCCGGTGATCTTCGGTGTTGAGACCGAGGTTCAGGGAGTTGTAAGGCGCCCGGCTCACCCCGCCGTTGCGGGTGGTGAAACCAGCCTGAATCGTTTTACTGTCAGCCCAGTCCGGCTGCAAATAGTTGATCTTCCCCTGCCGAGCAATCTTCATGTCATTCTCCTGAAACAATTCGTGCTTAAGCGTCGTTGTCCCGATATTTCTTGTGCAGATAGGTCAAAATAATCTGGAGATCATCCGGCAAAGGGGACTCAAATTCCATATAATCGCCGCTGATCGGATGGGTGAAGCCAAGAATCCTGGCGTGCAGCGCCTGGCGACCCAGGGACGACAACAAGGTGCGCAGCTCCCCATCCTTCAGTTCTTTGATGCGGCTGCTTTTACCGTAGAGAGGGTCGCCGACCAGGGGAAAGTTCATCTCGGCAAAGTGAACGCGGATTTGATGCGTCCGGCCGGTTTCAAGATTTAATTCGACCAGGGTCAAACGGTCATCAGGGAAGCGCTGCAGAACCTGCCAGTGGGTGACGGCGCGCCGGCCGTTGCGACACTTGCCGCTCATCTTCTTGCGTTCCAGCGGATGCCGGCCGATCGGGCAATCGACCCGGCCGACGTCCTTGCCTAACAGGCCATGCACCAGAGCGACATAACGGCGGGTGATCGAGTGGACCTGAAACTGTTCGGCGAGGCGCAGATGACTTGGGTCATCCTTGGTCGCCATCATCACCCCCGAGGTATCTTTATCGAGGCGATGGACGATGCCGGGGCGGAGTTCGCCGCCGATGCCGGCGAGATCGTGACAGTGATGGAGAAGGGCGTTAACCAGGGTCCCCTCGCTGTGTCCCGGTGCGGGATGAACCACCAGTCCGGCCGGTTTATTAATGACAATAAGGTGCGGGTCTTCGTAAAGAACCTGTAGCGGCAACTCCTGGGCAACGACCTCGGTGGCGCGGACGGCGGGGAAGGTGACGCAGATTGTTTCGCCCCCCTTGAGCTTCTCCCCGACTTTGGCCGGTTGATTGTCGACGAGAATCTGCTCCTGTTCAATCAAGCGTTTCAGTTGCGAGCGTGTCAGTTCCGGCAACTGTTCCGTCAGGAAGAGATCGAGGCGCGTTACCGGCAGGCCGTAGGGGACAACAAAGGTTTGCGGCGTGGAAAGATTCTCTACCAGATCGAACTCTCGATCTTGCCGGCCTGTTTGATCATCACGTCGACAATGGCGCGATCAAAGAGGTGGTCGCGATCCGGGAGGTCCGGCGAAACCCGCCCGTAGAAATGCTCACGGCCTTCCTGCAGTTCGTCCACCAGGGTCTCGAAGATATTATCGTTCTTGATCCCTTCCCGGACCTTTTCCTGATTATACAACGCGACATCCGATATGATCGCGCGCGCCAGACGAAAGGCAAGATCGGGGTTGTCTACCAGTTTAGCCATGAATCCTCCCTCGCGGACCGGCAGTCCGGGGTGATGTCAGGGGAACATTTCCCCTTGCGGAAAATACACCGGGGAGATTAGCGAAATTTTTGCTGCCTGTCAATTCTCGCCCGGTGCGGCGAGGACGGGTTAACCGGCGAGAATTTCAAACTGTTCCTGATGAAAACCGGGCCGGGCGGTGATCTGAATCTTTTTGTTGAAGCGCTCCTCCAGCTCCTCGATGCCGGCCCGCTCTTCGTCGCACAGGAGGGCGGCAACATCGGGGTGGACCAGCAGGGTGATCTTGCTGCCGGAGAGGGTGCTGATGCTGCGCTGCAGCTCACGGAACATTTCGTAAGCCATGGTCACGCGACTCTTGATGTAACCTTTCCCCTCGCAGTAAGGACAGGGCTCACAAAGGAGGCGGCCGATGCTTTCCCGTACCCGTTTGCGCGTCATCTCGACCAGGCCGAGCTCGGAGATCTTGAGGATATTGGTGCGCGCTTTATCATATTTGAGGAATTCCTCCAGGGCGGAGTGGACCTTTTCGCGGTGCGCTTCCTTCTCCATGTCGATGAAGTCGATGATGATCAAGCCGCCGATATTACGCAGGCGGAGCTGAAAGGCGACCTCGCGCAGAGCTTCGAGATTGGTCTTGAGGATGGTGTCTTCGAGATTGTGTTTGCCGACAAAACGGCCGGTATTGACATCGACCGCGGTCAGCGCTTCGGTCTGTTCAATGATGATGTATCCGCCGCACTTAAGCCAGACTCTGCGGCCGATGGCGCGGGCAATCTCCACTTCCAGACCAAAGGCATCGAAGATCGGCTCGTCGGTGCCGTGGAGCTCGATCGCATACTTGAGCTTCGGCATGAAGGTGTCGATAAAGCGGGTGATCTTGTCGTATTCCTCCTGTTTGTCGACGACAATCCGGTCGACTTCTTCGGTGAGGATATCGCGCAGCACTTTGCTGGTGACGTCAAGATCGGAATGGATCAGCGCCGGCGCTTTCTTACCTTCTTTGCGTTGCGAAATCCCTTCCCAGAGGCCGATGAGAAATTCCATGTCGGCGAGCAGGTCATATTCGCTCTTCCCTTCCGCGGCGGTGCGGACGATAAAGCCGGAACCGGCCGGACGGATCGATTCGACGATGCTGCGCAGCCGCTCCTTCTCCTCTTCGTTCTCGATGCGACGGGAGATGCCGATATGATCGACGGTCGGCATGTAGACGAGGTGGCGCCCCGGCAGGGAGATGTGAGCGGTAATCCGCGCCCCTTTGGTGCCGAGGGGTTCCTTGGCAATCTGCACCAGCAGTTCCTGCCCTTCCTGCAACAGATCTTCGATCGGCGGCAGGGGATTCGCTTCGGGATTGTCGCTCTCTTTCACCAAGGGGCCGCCCCCTTCGACAAACTGGGCAACGGCATCCATTTCGTCGAGGACATCGGCGACATACAAAAAGGCTGCCTTGTCGAGACCGATGTCGACGAAGGCTGCCTGCATCCCCGGCAGGACCCGGATGACCCGCCCTTGATAGATATTCCCCACCAGACCCCGTTCGCGGCTGCGCTCGATGTAAAGCTCGGCAATGTGACCGCCCTCGAGAAGGGCGACGCGGGTTTCATGGGAGGTGGTATTGATGACCAGTTCTTTGGCCATAAACAGACCTCTTTTCTTGATTTGTGAAGCGTTAATGGAAAATGGACAAAAAATATTAAACCTGCTGCGTCAAATCGAGCAGGGTCACGTTGAGTTTACGGACCCTCAGCAACCGCATCTCTTCGCTGCTGATGCCGAGGAGGTGAGCGGCGAGGATCATCGGGCTCCCTTTGACCAGATGCAGATGCAGGGTGGAACCGTCAAAGGTAACATCCGTGGTGTTGCGACGCAGTTCCACGCTCTGTACCCCTTTTTGCCCTTTGTCGCGCTGGCCAAGCACGGTCTCGGCGGCCAGAAAGGCGACGATGCGTTCGTTAAGGCCGACAGCGAGGGGAGCCGGGACGCTGACCCCGTAATGGGTCGCGAGAATACAGACCGCCGGGGGCGGACTCTTCACCGGGATCTCCGTCGCCGCCAGAATTTTTATCCCCTGTGGCAGGGCGGCGTTGAGGGCGGTCAGGAGTGTTGCCGGATCGTGCGGTGCGAGGAGTTCGAGATCGATAATCTCGGCGTCACTCTCGATTCCGGTCGGCAGGGCGTCGGGAAAGGAGATGCGCGGTAGAGGATGAAAGCCGCCGCTGTAACGGATCGGCAGCTTTGTCCGCCGCACCGCCCGGTGCATGGCGGTCATGAATTCAAGGTGGCTGGAGAAGCGCGCCTTGCCGGCTTTCTGCACGCAGAGGCGGATACGGTGGCGCTCTTCGGCCGCCGTTTCGCTTGGCGTCGGTAGAACCGTGCCGCCATTACCGTCGCGGTAGAGGCGCATGCGCAGCTCTTGATGATCGCAGATGCCGCAAGCAGCACAGACGCCGCCGCGACAGTCAGGGGTATAGATCTCGGCGCGGGAGCGTTGCCATTCGAGGAGGAGGAAGGATTTGGAGACGCCGCAATCGATGTGCTCCCAAGGGAGGATCTCGTCTTGGCGCCGCTCGCGCAGATACCAGGACGGATCGATCTTGCAATCGTTAAAGGCCTGTTCCCAGAGGGGAAAGCGGAAGTGTTCGCGCCAGCCGTCAAAGTGGCAGCCGAGATCGACGGCCCGTTCCAGCACCTGACCGAGACGGCGGTCGCCGCGGGCAAAGACCCCTTCGAGAAAGGAAAGGTCGGGCTCGTGCCATTTAAAGCGCAGTTTTTTCGCGGCCAGACCACTCCGGAGCAGACTCTGGCGGCGCCGGGTTTCGGCGACATCGATCTGCGCTTCCCACTGAAAAGGGGTGTGGGCTTTCGGCACATAAGTCGAAACCGCGACATTGACATCAGCGCCGCCGCTCCCTTTGCCGCTCTTTTTCACCTTGCTCGCCAGTTCGATCAGGGCGGCAAGATCTTCATCGGTTTCGGTCGGCAGTCCGGTCATGAAGTAGAGCTTGATCAGCCGCCAGCCCAGAGCAAAGGCCGTCTGGGTACCGGCAAGAAGGTCTTCTTCACTGATCCCCTTGTTGATAACATTGCGCAAACGTTCGCTCCCCGCTTCCGGGGCGAGGGTAAAGCCGGTCTTGCGCACCTTCTTGATCTCTTCCATCAACTCTGGAGTCAGCGAGCCGACGCGCAGGCTCGGCAGCGAGACGGCGATGCGGTCTTCGGCATGCTGCGTCATCAAATTCTTGAGCAACGGCTCGATGCAGCCGTAGTCGCCGGTGGAGAGGGAGAGGAGGGAGATCTCTTCGTAGCCGGTGGCGGCGAGGGAATCGGCAACGATCGCTTCGATGCGCTGCGGCGAGCGCTCCCGCACCGGCCGATACAGGTAGCCGGCCTGGCAGAAACGGCAGCCGCGCGTGCAGCCGCGGGCAATCTCGACGGCGACGCGGTCATGGACGGTCTGCATCAGCGGCACCAGCGGCCGGGTCGGAAAGCGGGCGCGATCAAGATCGTTGAGAAAGCGCCGTCGCACTTGGGACGGTTGGCCGGGGAGGGGTTCGATGTTAGCGATGGTGTGGTCAGGGTGATAGGTGACGCTATAGAAGGCCGGGACGTAGATCCCCGCGATGGCGCTCAACTTCTTTAGGAGTTGAGCGCGGCTCCACCCTTCCCTTTTCCCCTGACGTAAGCAGTCCGCGACATCGAGGATCGCTTCTTCGCCGTCGCCGATCAGGGCAACGTCGAAAAAGTCGGCGAGGGGTTCGGGATTGTAGGCGCAGGGGCCGCCGACGATGATCAGCGGATGGCGCTCGTCGCGGGCAGCACTACGGCGCGGGATGCCGGCGAGGTCGAGCATGTTGAGGATGTTGCTGTACGACAGCTCGTACTGGAGAGTGAAGCCGATGGCGTCGAAGGTGGCGAGGGGGCGCTCGGTTTCGAGGGAGACGAGGGGGATCTGGTGCTCGCGCAGCAGAATTTCGAGGTCTGGCCACGGCGCGTAGACGCGCTCGGCCGCGCACCAGTCGAGATCATTGAGGATATGATAAAGGATCGCCAGGCCGAGGTGGCTCATGCCGACTTCATAAACATCAGGGAAGGCCAGAGCAATGCGCGTCTCGATCGGCGCACTTTCTTCTTTAATAATACTGCCGGCCTCGCCGCCGAGATAGCGGGTGGGACGATTGATCAGGGGTAACAGTTCGCGGTATTGCATTGCGCTCATTTCTTGGCTTGATTCAGAGTTAAGGGACGAATTCTAGCATGAAAGCAGGGGATTTGCCAGTGGAAAGGGGGGGTAAAGGCAAGGTTCGCCTTGTTGAAAGGCACGCTCGATAAGCTCTGCGATTCTCGACCGTCATCCCGACTTGCTGGACGAGATCCGCGTGAAGGAAGCGGCATGGGGAGAAATTTATATTTGTTATGGGCGTTATGTCCTCATGTCCGGCTTTGCGCGTAACAACTTACCAATCAAACCCCTTCAGCCTCCGGTATCCAGCCCACTCCTGAGACACCCGGAGATACTCCAGGAACATCTCCGGCAACTCGTGCAGCCCCCCCCTCCGTATCAAATCTGCAGCTCCGGGCGAAAGTACGCCACCGGTCTTCGACCAGGCCGGCTTGCCGCAGTCGAGGATGAGGCGGTACAGACGTGCGTCCAACTCCAGTGCTTTGCCGGCGGCCGAAAACTTCAGGGCACCGCGGGCGGCGATCTCCAAACCTTCGTGGTCGGCGTCGCCGAAATACAGGATGCGCGTATGCCCGAACTCTTCCATGATCGGTATTATCCCCTCGACAACCGAGGCGAAGCCATTCCCGCGGCCATAAACGACAAAACCCCAGATGCCGGTTTCACGGTTGAACTTTCTCAGCACGTCGTAGGTGGTGGAGTTCTCTATGCATACTCCTGGCAGGTCCCGGCTGCCAAGGGGCCCTCGTTCCCAGGCGGCCGGCTCCGGCACATAGTAGCAAGACAGGGCGTCCAGGGTGATCAGGCTGGACTTGAACGCCTGCGCGCCAACCAGGCCGTCCAGCATCTTTTCGTCACCGAAGATCTCCAGCGACCGCTCCCTGATGGGGACCAGGTCCTGGACCGTGTTTCTGGTTGCCTTCAGCCATTGGTCGACCTGCAGCCAGGGAGAAGTGGCAAGCTCTTTCCTGGCGGAGAGAAAGCTCAGTTCCGGCGCCCAGATGACGTTATCGGCGTATTGTCTTGTCACCCTGGGCCGCGGACGATTAATCCACTTCGGTAAGTGAGGCAGCGCGCTCTTGTCCCAGCCGTTTGTCATCCTGGGAAAGTCGATGAACTCCGCGCCCTTGATGGCATCGAGCATGCTGCGCAACAAAGTCCTCTGCTCCCCAGCAGGGACGGTAGCCACCTGCGACAAGATCATCCAGATCCGGTCCAGCGTGGTCTTGCCGTAGGGGAGCGCTTCCAGAAACCGGACGGTCTCAGGGCGCTGCATGTGGAACCTCCCGCAGGATCTCCAGAGTCGTCAGTTCCCCCTCGTTGTAAAGTGTCTTTTCGTACTTCACCAACGGCTTGCCGGTGCTTTTGATGATGCCGTCCGCGCCGCCTTTCCTGATCATGATGTTGAGCGGGAACAGCCGGCGGATGTCTTCGTTCTCGGTCGGAGTGAAGGCGACGATCTGCACGCCGTATTGACGCGTCAAAGCAATGACCAGCCGGATGAAGTCTATGTTGGTGCACGAGCCGAACGGGTTGTCGAGCAGCATCACGTTGCCGCCCTGGCCGTCGACGGACAAGAGGTTGCAGATGGCCAGGTAAAACAGCACCGCACCGGACAGCCTTTCCCCGCCGGACCAGGCGTTGAGGCCGGTCGGGTGCTCGATTCCCTTGTAGGCGGTGGTGGGCGATGTGTCCGGCTTGAGCGTCTCGATGACGTACGCCTTGCCCAGAACGGCCGACAGGGCGGTATGGATGATCTCGTCTCCTGCCGGGAGAACTCCGGGCATCTGGGCGATCATGGTCACCGTATCGGCAATCGCCTGCCTGGAGGTGTCGCTGTCGATTTCAATGCGCGTCCGGAACTGGATGAACGGCTTGCCGGACCACTCGGCCCAGATGCCGCCCAGAGCCGGCACCTTGCTGCGGGTGGCCAGCTTGCTGAGATAGCCGAAAGCCTTCTTGACGTCGAGCACGACCTGCTCGACAACCTTCTGCTCGTTCCTCTCGTGCTGGCTCAGTTCGAACTTCAACGACTCGATGGCGTTGTGGATCCTGTCAAGGAAGCCGGCTATGTCCTCCTTCAGCACTCCGGCGCAACGGCGCTGCTCTTCCTTGATCAGCGAGCCCATGGAGGCGACCGGCGCACACAGGTCGTCGTCCAAAAGCTCCGCCAAAGCCAGATTCAGACCCCTCAGTTCAATGCTCAGCGACTCCTGCTCTTTTGAAGCAAGTTTCTCAGCTTTTTTGGCGATGGAGAGGTCCTGCTGGGCTTCCAGGAAATCCGCATAGGGAGCGCAGATCCTGTCCGGCACTTGGACGTCCGGGGACAGGGTGGCAAGCAGCTGAACCTGATTCTCCGCTCTGCCAAGATCAGCCGCCCTGCTGCCTATGGCCTCGGCGCGCGCGGCGACTGCAGCCGTCAGTTCCTCTATGGCAGCGGCGAGGCGCGCCTCCCGGTTGCTGCCTTCGGCCTGCTCCAAGGCGCAGGGGATCACCGGGAGATTGAAGTGAGCTTTTTTGTGGCTCTGCTCAAGCTTGGCAAGTTCGCTTCGGGTCAAGTCCGCCCTGACCTGGGCCTTATATGCCTCCTCTTTTTCCCGAGCGGCCTTTTGGTAATCGTCTTCCGTGGCGACAGCGCCGGCTATCTGCCTGCGGGCATCCTGCAGCGCGTCGGCTGCCAGGCCGCCGTGCCGTTGATCCCAGCTCTTTTGGCGCTCCTCATAGGTCTGCTGCGCCGCGGCGAACATCGCCTGCATGCGCAGGTACTCCTCGTTGGCATTGGCGGATTCCAGCGCCCGGCTCTTGCCGAAATGCAGCTCCCTTGCCGAAGCCGTATTGGTTGCCAGCGCCCGGAAAACTTCGGTCGCAGGCTTGCGCAAGCCGCCCAGCTTGTTGAGTTCGTTTTGGATGCTGGAGGCGAGAGCGCGCCCTTGCTCGGCTGCCGCGCGCGCCTGACTTTCCGTGCCTTCGGAAACCAGGACTCTCTCCGCCAACGCCTCTATGGCCCGCCCGGTTGAGCCGATGGCCAAAGAGATCTGGTTCAGGCGCCGGAGGCGTTCGTCCCGGCCTTGCTCGAACCTGGCGATGTGGTCGCGCACCAGCTTGATGAGCGGCTCCATCTTTCCGATGGCGGCGCCGAGCTGGTCGCAGGAGTCTTTCGCCTGAGCCAAACGGTCGCGCACCGCAGTTTGCTTTTCGGTCAGAGCCTGAATCTCCGAGCCGCATGACCGGATGGCATTTTCCAGCCGCGCGTTGTCCCCTTGAAGGATCGTTTCCGAGGTTTCGTTGTAGCCGCCGAGAAAAGAGACCAGAGCATCGCGGGCCGTCGCGGCCGCATCGCAAGCGGCCTTGATGGTAGCGATCTTCGACTCCATGGCGGCGATTTCGCCCTTGGCCGTACTGCAAAACCGCTCCGCCTCTTTCCTGTCAATAGCCAGCGCCGCATCGGGAAGCACCACAAATCCGCTCTCCTCCCGGCTTTTTATTCCCGCTGAGTAGTCAGATACGGCCACCGGTGAAAGTACGTTGCAGGCAGCCAGAATTTCTCTGGCCTTATCGACGGCAACCTGACCCGAGACCGCCACCCCGCCGACTCGGAAAGGGTCCTTTTGCAACTCCCGTCGCGATTCCTCCGCCGACCTGTTCTGTTGGGAGAACACCTGCCAATAGGAGTGGGCGTCGAGCTTCGCCGAGCGCAGAGCCTCGAGAACGGTCTCCACGTCGGCGGACGACGGATTGAGGCCGCCGTTATTTTTAATCGCCTGGATGCGAGCTTCCCGAAGCGCGATTTCGCTCTCCAATTTCCTAAGATCGGTCTCGCATGAGACGGCGCTCCCCTTCAACTTCGAGTCGAGTCCGGGAAGAAACAAGTCCGGCGTGTCCAGTTGGAAAACAGCTGTGATCCCAGGCAATTCGGCAACAGCAGTCCGCTTTTTCAGGAACTCCTGATAGGCGGCCGAGGCATTGCGCTGCTCTTTGCCGAGCGCCTCCAGCCTTTCCTTCTGCCCCTTCAGGTATAGCTCGACCGACAGCAGTTCGCCTTTCAGGTCGGTCTGCTCGTTGGCTGCCGACTCCAGACGAGCCTTCAGTCCGGCCGACTCGGCCTCCAACGCCGAAAGTCGGAGATGCACCTGCGAGCTGTCCTGCGCCCCGTCGCCCTCCTCGTAACCGGGGATCGCTGCCAGCGAGCGGGACCGCTCGTCCTCGACCCCTTGCAGCATCGCCTGCTCTTTTTTCTCTCCTGAAAGCTCGGATTGCAGCTCCTGCTTTTGGTCCAGCAATGCGTTTTTCGCTTGGCGAGCTTCCCCCTCTTCGGCTTCCAGCCTCTTTACCGCTGCCGCTGCCGTGTCCAGGTCTTCGCCCAGGTATTCCGCCAGCAGCTGCTCGGCCATTGCCAACTCATCGGCCAGGCTGCGGGTCGGCTCAGCAAGCGCATCCAGTCGACGGGAGAGATCGTCGCGAGCGGTCCTGGCGTTGGCAACCTCGACCTGGTCGACCACCGCCCGCATGGCGGCGAGCAGCGCGGACTTTTTCGCCAGCAACTCCGTGATTTCCTGATATTCCGCCTTGGCCGCCTGGCTGGCGAGACCGGCCAGGCGCTCTATCACCCCGCGCAGCTCGGCCTGCAGGTCGAGGAGATTCTTCTTCTCCGCGGCCAGCGCGGCCTTGTCAGCCGCCTGCATCTCGCCCAGCTCCGCGACCTTCTCCGTTTCCACGGCCAAGGTGGCGTTTATGCGGGCAGCCACGGCGCCAAGGTCGTCCACGGCCTTAGCGAAGAAGCCTTCCGCGTCGATGAGCTTGGCGGCCACCGGCTCCATCCGGGCAAACAAATCGGACAGCGCGTTATAGGCGGTGATCTGGGCCCGGGTGGTCGGAGCCAGGCTGATGGAGTCCCGGTGCTGGACCAGCATGTCCCGCAGCCGCGCCGTGGAATTGCCGTCCATGACCTCCTTGGTGATCATCCCGAGGACCGCCTCCTGGCTGCAATACCGATTCAGGAAGGCGCCGGGATCCCCTTCGCTCATGGTGAACATCTGCATCAGCCGGAAAATTTCGATGTTGAAGCCCAGGGAGCGCAGATAGTTCTGCCAGTACTCCATCTTCTCCGAAGGGCCGAAAAACTCCCGGCCCGGTTTGTCGAAGGTATCCTTGAGATATTTCTTGGCCTCACTGACAGTCCGGCAGTAGTGCTTTACCCGGTGAGGAATGGACGAGGTGATCGGCAGATCGTCTATTCCCAAGTCGTCGTCGGCGATGAAAGAGAAGAAATAGGTTTCTTGTTCGTACTTCTCCCTGTTAGTGAACTGGGTGAATCGGCCGATGACCCTGGTCCGCGGGCGCCCGGCCAGCGAGATCTGGATGTTCGGGATGGACCACTCCGAGGCGATAAAGGCAATTTCGTTTTCCTCGAAGTAATACTCAAACCTGCGGCCGGTATTGTCCTTGTAGGTCATCAGGTCCAGTTTCTGCGGCAAAAACAAGGAGAACAGCAGGTGGATCTGCGTCGTCTTGCCTCCGCCGTTGCCGGTGAGGACCAGGCTGTTCTTTGCCTCCCCGTCGCGAGAGAGGCTGTAGCCCAGGCCGTCGATCCGGGCGTCGGCATAGCCGACTTTCGAGAACCTGACAGATAAAAGGTTAGGCATCGTGCGCCTCCCCAGAGGGGTTGTCCTGCAGCGCCCTCGATTTCTCGACGGCGTCTTTGATGACGTCCACGATGGCCGTAGCGCTTTCGTCGGCCAGCAGTTTGCGCAGCCTGAAGAGCGTCTTATAGGTGCCGCCGTCCTCGTCGCCGTCCTTCACCATTTGCCCCTGGCTCACGAAGTTCTCGAATGCCTCGATCAGCCGTCCGCGCAGGGTGCGGTGTCTGGCCCGCTCGGACTTGCTGCTGAAGGATTCCGCCTTGATCCTCTCGACGATCACTGCGGCTTCGGTGAATCCCTTGTACTGGGGGTCCTCCGACTTGGAAAGCGCAGCGGACGAGCTGACCAGCAGGTCGTAGGCGTCGTTGACCGTCACCGTCTGCACAGCCTCCGAGATCAATGACTGCTGGCGCTCGTAGGCGCAGGCGAGGATGGCGGCGTTGCAAAGGCCCCTGATCAGCCTGGCTTCCGAGCCCGGCTCCTTGAGAAGTTCGGCCCTCTTCGGCATAAAGATGGAATCCCGTTCCGGCGCAATGGCCAGCACGATGCCTTCCATGACCACGTCGACGATGACCAGGCCGAACTGTCCGGCAATTTCTTTGGCTGCAGTCCGGGTGCCCCCGGCATTGGTCTGGTAGGCGGCGATCAGAGCCTGAAGGCGTTGCGCCGGCGGTCGACGGCTGGGGACCAGCCCGGCTTCTATGATGGCCGAAGCGTCACGAACCGCTTCTATAGTGATGTTCATGGACCGGTCTCCTCTCGGGCGATCAGGTAATCGTCGCCGCTGCATGCAGCGCATGCGTATGTTTCGTAGGTACGGGCAGGTCTCAGAGCCCCTTCGATCAGCTTTCGGTGCACCCAGGCGTTGGTTATCATCAGCGCGACGCAGACAGCCTCCTCGTAATACGCCTCTTCGCAAAGATCTTGAGTGATTTGAGAGAGGGTCGCCGGGGACGACGCACAGATCCCCAGCAGGGCCTGCCTGGCTTTCCGGATGGTTTCGGCGTCGAAGATGGAAAGCGCAACCGAGTCCTCGTCCATGCACTCCAGGCCGACGCTGTTGTCTCGGATCTCCTCCTGCGTCTTTGGTTTAAGGAGGATTTCGGTCGAGGCGATGGGATCGAAGAGCACAGGGGGAATGGGCGAGACGCAGCCGAAATTGATGGCATCGCAGACCTTGCCGAACAGGTCCTTGTCGGTCACCTGATAAAAAAGCGGCAGGAACACGTCGTCGCGCATGGACGGCAGCGGGATATGCCGGGAGGCAAATCCCTGGGATTCGATGCATTTGTGATAGAGCCGCGGCAGTTCGATCATGATCGCCTGCAATTCGCGGTAAGCCGTCCGGGATTGCCGGATGACCATCAACACCTTTTCCGCCAGCGATTGCTTGTCGCGCGGCAAGGACTCGAAGTTATCATCCAGGTGCGATTCCAGCTCAGTCACGCTGGTCATGGCGTCGTCCACCTCGTTCTGGGTCTTCTCAATGAGCGGCATGACGTCGGCGGACCACCCCTGGCGTCCGGCATCGGAAAGGATCTTGCGCCGGAACTGCTGGATCTCCACGCAATACTGCTTGGTCACCCGCTGGTGTTCCAGGGCGCTTTGCAGCGCGGCGTGGTACTCCCCGCGCCGGATCTGCCTCTGGATCACCGCCGCGAATGCCGCCTGGGCATCGCCGATCGACTGGGTAAGGGTCCCCAGGTAAAGGGACAGGCAAGCCGTGGTCGGTTTGACGTGGATGCCGCCTTTACCGCTGGTCTTTTCGCGCTCTTCGAGCAGCGAGTGCTGGAAATCGTAGAAGAGGTCGGTCTGCGTATTGAAAAGGCGGTCGATGTTCTTTCCCATCCCCTTCTTGCACAACAGCTTGTCGACGATCCCTCTGCTCCAGGCCTCGATCTCCGAGCGCCATGGCATGATGTCGATGGATTTCTCAGCACGGAGAGCCTCGAATTGCCTGTCCAGGTCGGCGGCGACCAGCTCGACCAGGTCGTGGACGGTCAGGTTGCTGTCTTCGATATCCAGCAGTTTCAGGGAATCGATCACGTGCCCGATGGCCATCAGACCGATGGTGAAGGGGTCGATCAGGGAAAAAGGAGGGGAAGAGGATTGGGCAATGATGTTGGCGATGGTCGACAAGGTCGCGATGGTTTGCGCTCGGGTATTGAGCGTCGCCGCTTCGATTTTATCGAATTCGGCCTTATCCACCTCCTGCGAGCACGCACCCGGTCCCGGGGCGAATAGCGACATCTGGCTTTTATCAGGCATGGCAGCACTACTCATGCGATGGCATGGGTGTAGACGTTTTGGAAACTAGGGGCTCCCCAGAGTCCCAGCTTACTGAAGGCAATCACGGTCACCAGTGGATTCAACCCGGTTCCCCGACCCGATAGACCCCACGATGCGACTCAGTATCGTTACGGTGGGCGGTTAAGTTGAGGTCGATCTTCTCCACCTTGACGGCGACTCGTTCCACCTTTTCGTCTACACGCTCAATTTTGTCAGCCAGAAGTTGGTGCCCCTCGACCACAATGTCGAATTTGTGCTGAACATCCTCCATCAGCACCCCGATTTCACGGGTCACCATTCCGGCAATCGTTTTCATTTCGCTCTCGGTCATTCTTATCCTCCGCTCTTAAGCTCTTGAGAATTCTGTGAGCATAATACCGACTTTCTGCATCCGACCAAACAAAAAACGCCACCCATCAGCACATTGCCAACCCGGCGGCTTTAACGCTGTACGGCTTTACCGGCATGTCCGGCAATCGTGCTGCCGATGCTCAGGGAGGCGGTGGCGGCCGGCGAGGGGGCGTTGAGGACGTGAATCATCCCCTCGCTATTGATGATGTGGAAATCGTCGAGGAGTTTCCCTTGGGCATCGACTGCCTGGGCGCGGACGCCAGCGCCGCCGCGTTTAATATCACATTTTTGCAGTTCGGGGATCAGGCGCTGCAGATCACGGAGAAAGCGGTGTTTGCTGAAGGAACGGTGGTATTCCATGGCGCCGACCTTCCAGAAACGTTTGGCCAGATGGCGGAAGCCGGGGTAGGTGAGGGTGGCAAAGAGATCCGGCAGGGAGAAGGAGAAGCGATCATACCCTTCGCGGCGTAGGGCGAGGACCGCATTCGGGCCGGCTTCAACGCCGCCGTCAATCATCCGGGTAAAGTGGACGCCGAGAAAGGGGAAAGCAGGATCAGGGACGGGATAGATGAGATTGCGCACCAGAGTCTGGCGCTGCGGGGCGACGAGATAATATTCGCCGCGAAAGGGGATGATCTGCACGCCGGGATCGACGCCGCAGGCGCGGGCGAAGCGGTCACTTTGCAACCCGGCGCAGTTGATCAGGGTGCGGCAGGCGAAGTCTCCCTGGCTGGTGCTGAGACGAAAGTCCTGCCCCTGCCGCTGAACGTCGGTGACCCGGCAATTCGTACGCACCACGCCGCCGCCTTCGCGCACCACCTGCGCATAGGCATTGGTCACCTCGACATAATCGACGATGCCGGTCTGCGGGACATAAAGGCCGGCAATCCCGGCAACGTGCGGCTCGTGTGCCTTGACGCCGGCGGCGTCGAGACGCTCCAGTCCGGTCAGGCCGTTGGCGATGCCGCGGCGTTCGAGTTCGTCGAGGGCGGGGAGTTCCGACTCGCGGGTGGCGACGACGATTTTGCCGCAGCGCTCCACCGCAATCTTGCGTTCGGCACAAAAGGCATAAAGAGCTTCGCGGCCGGCGGCACAGTTCTGCGCCTTCAGGGAGCCGGGGCGGTAGTAAAGGCCGGAATGGATGACGCCGCTGTTGTGGCCGGTCTGGTGGGCGGCGAGGTGGTCTTCCTTCTCGAGGATGGCGAGTTTGAGGCCGGGGTAGGCTTGGGTCAGGGCCAGCGCCGTTGCCGTGCCGACAATGCCACCGCCGACGACGATGAGATCAAAGGTTGTTGGTGTCATCTGAAAGCTCCCGCACATTTTTTTGTCCCTTCCCCTTCAAGGGGAAGGTTAGGATGGGGATGGGGGTTCGCTTGGCAACTTAATGAAATCGCACACAATCTATCCCATCCCCACCCCGGCCCTCCCCTTGAAGGGGAGGGAGAATATCGGGGGAATTTTCTTGTTACTCCATGCCATGCTCAAAGTTGAAGGGAAGGGTCCCTGCCAACTCAGCGCCGCGCTTCAGCGCCTCCATGACCATCTTGCCACGGGGGGAGAAGGGGCCGAGGTGGGCAAGATCGACAACGAGATGGTCGAGGCCGAGACGGTCGATTTCGGGCAGGCGCCCGAGGAGGGAGAAATCGCTCTCCGGCCGCAAGGTCATCAGCCCGTCACGATGCTGCACACGGTAGCCTTCGTCGCGATCCGAGGTCACCGGTGTATCGGCCTTGAGGCCCCTCAGGCTGATGCGGGAGGTGAGAAGAGGGATATTGGCATAAACGATCAGGCTGGCGGCGATGCCGACGTCGCGGCGTTGCAGTGCCGCCAGATTCTCGCGGTCATCCTCGATGTAAAGGGTCGTCTCCATGACCCCTAACTCTTTCCAAGCGAGGCGGGCCTGGCTGTTGAGAGAGAAGAGGCGGGTGCCGGTGCTCAACGCCAGTCCCTCGATCCCCTTGAAGATGGGGAAGTGGCCGAGATTGTTGAGGCGAAAGTGCTTGTAGCCGCGGTCGACGAGGATACGAACCCGGGTGCGCATCTCCGCCCAGGCCGGGTCGAGGAGGATAAAGGGGAGATCCCAGATGATTTTATCCTCGCGCCCGCCACTGCGCTTGCCGCCGGTGATTCCCTGGACATTGCTGCCGGTGAGGGGGACGATGATCCGCGCGATCGACGGATCGCTGAGGACATGCTGATCGCGGCCGTCGCCGAGGATGAGATCAAAGGTGCGTTTGCGCGGAGCGGGCAGCGGACCGGCCGGGAGGAGGGCGGCGGTGGCGGCAGCAAGCCGCTCGCGGCGTTCGTTACGGCGGAACTCGGCCAGAGTCCGCCCCAGCTCGGCGTAAAAGTCGCGGCGAATCTCCTTGAGACGACTCGGCGGGACAACGACAGCCGGTAACGCTTCGGCGCTGAGGGTGCCAAGATTCAGTGCCCCTTCGCTGCCGGCAAAGACCTTGCGCAAGATGGCGGCATCGAGTCCCTGACTCTCGGCAGGATAGCTGGTGATGTCGTAGCTGCGTTGTAGTGTCGCCCCGTCCGCTTCGGCGGAAAGGTGCAGCTGCGCGTCATCCATGTTGACGGTGAGGTTGACGATTGCCGGGCGGGCGCCGTGCCCTTCCAGACGCCGCTTACAGGCCTGCTCACTGAGGGTGAAGGCCTGTTCGGAAGAGACTTTGTAAACGCTGTCGCCAGGCCGAAAAGGGCCGGGAAAGGGGGTGGGGACGGTGACGACCTTGCCGGCGCTGACGAGCTTGACACTGTTCTTCCCTTCGCGCAACTCCTTGATCGTAAAGGCGAGTCCGGCCTTGTCGCTCTTCGGCTGGATGCGCAGGCGGTCGCCGAGATGGATGCGGTCGCGGCTCTTGAAGGTAATGGCGCCGTCGCGAAAAGTCGTGACCTCCCCGAGAAAACGGCCGGTGGCGCCGGCGGTGTGCGGCGAAACGATGTCGCTCGGCGTGCCGCCGGGGAGGAAACCTTTGGTCGGCGGCCGGCCAAAGGAAAGTTTGAGCTTCTCCTTGGCGGTGGCAATGATCTGCGGCCGCTCTTTCTCCTTGGCATCGAGGACGGCGCGATAAGCACCGACCACGTTCGCGACATATTCGGCGCTCTTCATCCGCCCTTCGATCTTCAGGCTGCAAATTCCCGCTTGCGCCAGTTCGGGGAGGAGGTCGATGGCGGAGAGGTCGTTGGGGGAGAAGTAGTAACCGTCCTCCTTCTGGCCGTAACGGTAGCGCCGCCGGCAGGGCTGGGCGCAGCGGCCGCGGTTACCGCTCTTGCCGCCGAGCCAGGACGAGAAGTAGCACTGCCCGGAGAAGCAGAAGCAGAGGGCGCCGTGGATGAAGTGTTCCAATTCGATCGTCGTGGCGCGGCGGATGGTGGTGATCTCGGCCAGCGACAGTTCGCGCGCCAGAACAGCACGGGTAAAGCCGAGCTGCTCCAGCATCTTCACCCCGGCGATATTGTGCACGGTCAGCTGCGTCGAGGCATGGAGTTCGAGATTGGGGAAGTGCTCTTTTGCGAGCCGCCAGATTGCCAGATCCTGAATGATAATGCCGTCGACGCGCAGGGCATCGAGGTTCGCCAAGGTCTCGACCAGGCGCGGCAGCTCGTCCTCCTTGACCAGAGTGTTGAGGGCAACGTAGATACGGCGGTCATGGGCGTGCGCCCAGCTCAGCATCCGTTCGAGCTCAGCAAGGGTGATATTTTTGGCCTTGGCGCGGGCAGAGAACTCCTTGAGGCCGAGGTAAACGGCATCAGCACCATTCTCCATGGCAGCAAAGAAGGCCTCCAGGCTGCCGGTCGGGGCGAGGAGTTCGGGACGTTGCGAGGTCGGTCGATTCATGGGCGGGATATTCACTCGCTAACCTCCCAATAACCTTCTTTTCTTCCGCCAACGCGCCGCAGCAACCGAGTGGCCTGGAGTTTCTGGATGTTTCGCTCAACGGAGCGTTCCGTGATGCCGATCAAAGCAGCCAATTCCGGAATGGTAATGGCGCTTCTTTCTCGGCAGGCTTCGAGAATCTTTCCCGACGCTTTCCCGACGCTTTCCCGACGCTTTCCCGACGCTTT
>JACUTW010000151.1 GCA_014859605.1 Desulfuromonadales bacterium | reverse complement strand
TGCAGCGCAACCATGTCGACGACCGGCAAAGTCGGAACTTTACTCAGGCCGTAATCCCGGGCGAGATCGATATCCTTCGGCACCGCACCGAGCAGCGCTTCGGCAATCTTCTGGTCGGCTTGACGATAGCGCAGTTTTGCTTCGACCATCAGCTTCTTGCTCCCTTTGGGCGCCGTCACCCCGTAATGGACGTCGCGATAGCCCTTGGGGGGGATGGTTTCGTGGCGGGAAAAGGCGGTAATGATCCAGGGATCGACGGCAAAATGCATGTCCGGTCCCATCCCGTCCGAATTAAAGAGCCGGGCATCTTCGGAGAGAGAACCGTCCGCTGCGACGGCACCAGTGGCAAGGATGACCTTCCCCTTCTCATCTTTGACGATGACCTCCAGCCACATCTGGCGGATATTGGTTAACGAGGTTGGCAAATTATGGCCGGCGCGTACATTCTTGACCCGCACCCGCACTTCGGCCAGCGCCCCCTTGCGATAAATCGGTTCAATCTCCAGTTCGGCCGAGTTTTGCAGGCGTTTGACCGCCATATCATATTGATGCATCAGCCGCCCCGCCTGTTCCTTGTCGCCGACTTTTTCGGCGGCCTGAGCTCCGAGGTAATAGAGGAGATAGTTGGCGCCGTTAAAGTAGTGCCGGTAATCTTTACGTTCCGGTTTGACCAGATTATCCGCAACCTTTAAAAAGGTTGCGGTGTCGACCATATGGCAATCCTGACAGTGGATGTCCTGCTGCGCGTAGGGACTGTGCTTCCACTCGTTGTAGGTTGCTTCGATCGGGAAGTGTTTTTCGTAGTGATAGACCTGGTGACAGGAGGCGCAAATATCGGCCTTGGCATGGAACTCGGTCTGCTGGCATTCATGGAAACCATCGCCGCAGCCCTCCGCGGGAGGGCGCGGGCCATGTTTGATCAGCACCGGTCCGTCCGGGCGATCCTCCCCCGGCTTGATCACGAAGGAGCCGTTCTCCGGTTCTTTGGTCGGGGTCTTGTCGTGGTTGAGGCCACTGATCGAATGGCAGATATCACAGGAAACGCCGGCTCTGGCGACGGCCGAGAGGCCGCTGACCCCCGGCCCCTTGATTTCGCCGGTGACGACGCCGGCCGGGGAGTGGCAGCCTTCGCATTGCCGGGAGATACTATGTCCCACCGCCTTGTTCGCCTTGTTTAACTCCCCCTGATAAACCGGATCGATGAAGGCCATATTGTGCAGCGAGCCGTTCCACTCCTGGTATTTGTCTTCGTGACATTCGCCGCAGGTTTGGGGATCGGTAAATTCCGCGGCTGATTTTTCGTAGACGATGAGGGACGGATTGAACTTGAAGAGTTCAAGGTCAACCTTGAAGGGGGAAGCAGATGCCGTTGTGTTGACGCCGACCGATAGGAGTGTTGCCGCGAGCAGGGGAACAAAAATCGATTTTTTGGCCATGGTCTTTTCTCCTTGAGGGGGAATGCCGCGCCGATCAAGATTATAAATAAATAATCTTCAAGTCAAGGCCGCTGCCCGCCGCGGCGGTATTTATTCAGCTTGATCCAAATATTGTCATTCCCGAGGGTTTTATCGGGAATCCAGGTTCAAAGTCATTGGATCCCCGATAGAATCATTCGGGG
>JACUTW010000097.1 GCA_014859605.1 Desulfuromonadales bacterium | reverse complement strand
CCTACATCCTCTTTGTCGGACTGGCGAACCTCTTGCCGGTCTTTGGTGAAGGGAATAACGACGGAGCATAGCCTGTCAATAGCCGGCCTTTCATATCAGGAGCTGCGTAAATGGAAATTACAAAGCACACCCTTGAAGAACAGGTAGAGGAACTGGCCGCTCGAGTGCAACGACTTGAGTTCCAGTTGGAGCAGATTGCACAGCAAGCAGAAAGCTCCCGGCTTATCACTCCTCATCGAGTGGTGAAAACAGCACTGGAGGACGAGCCAGTGCTCAGTGAAGAAGACGTCTCGGAAGAGATGGTCAGCTGGGTCGGACAATCCTCCCTCCTGCCGCGCCTCGCCACCCTCTGTTTTCTCCTTGTCATCGCCTTAATCCTCCGCACCCTCACCGACAGCGACCTTGTCAGTAATTTTATCGGCTCAGCTCTGGGCATGAGCTATTCTGCCGCCCTGATGATTTACGGCTGGCACAAATACGGCAAAGGGAGCCCGCTGGCGCCGATTTTCACTGCTTGTGGCGCTATCTTGATGGGGGCCATCGTTGTCGAAACGCATACACACTTTCAATCACTCTCCCTGGTGCCGGCTTATCTGACCTTGATGGCGACCGGCATCGGCATGGCCTTGATCAGTCGCCAGTTCAATACGTTTATTCCGATCTCGGTCGGTATCCTCAGTATGTGCTTTGCCGGTGCGGCCATCGACTATCCTCATCCCTACTTCCCCTACCTTTCTCTGGTCCTCTTTACTTCCAATCTCCTTGGCTATTTTGCTGTCCAGTTAAAGCGTTGCTCATGGCTGCGCTGGTCGGTTCTTTTTGTGACGATGGTCATGCTGCAACTCTGGGGATACCGGCTCGGTTCGGGGCTGCGTCAGGGCGAAATTCCAGCGCCGGAACTCGCTGTCTCCTGGTTTCTGCCGATTATGACGATCTTTGCGGCCACCTACCTGATCCTGTCCCTGGCCGGGATTATCCGGAGCGGCACCGAGAAGCTCTCCCGTTTTGATTTGGCTCTTCCGACCCTGACGGTGCTCTGGGCCTTCTCTGCTGTTCTTTATGTGGTGAGCGCTCAGGGTGGCAATACCCATCTTCTCGGCTTTGTCGGGGTGGTTACGGCAGTCGGTCTTCTTGCCGTCGCCTTCTGGCTGGCGCGGCGTGGCCTGGAGGGGGCTCCCGGTGCCAATGCCTTTGTCTTTGCTGGCGTCGCGCTCCTGGCGCTGATCCTCCCGGCGGCCATCGGCAGCTTCGTCTTCTCTCTGCCGGTTGTTTCTGCTGTTGCTCTCTTCTTGGCGATGAAGTCCCGGACCTGGGGAAGCGGCGCCATTCGGGGGACAGCATATCTCTTTCATCTCTATTGCGGCATTGGTCTGGTCTTTGCCCTCTTTGGAGATAGTCCGGCGGCGACCAAAGGCATTAATATTATTCCTGCCGGAATTCTTGCCGTGGCCATTCTTTCTCAGCATCAGTGGTGCAGGAAGTGGCCGCCGGCAACCCCCTCCGGCTTCTTTGCCCGCTTCGACAAGAAAGATCATAGTGCCGGACTTTTGCTGATGACCGGCCTCGTCTGCGGTTTCTTTATGATTCGAATCATCCTCTTTCAGTACCTCGTCTCCACTGCCGGATTGCTACCGCGGGATGCCTTCCACTGCGGACAGTCGATCATCATCAATCTTGCGGCGATTGGTCTCATCCTCCTCGCCTACAATCGGCAGAATAAAGAATTGCGTAATGTCGCCATCTTTATCACCGTCATCGGCGGGACCAAAGTCTTTCTCTATGACCTGCTCGGTGCCCACGGTTTACCCCTGGTTTTCAGTGTCTTCTCTTTCGGCATGGCCGCGGCGGTCGAATCGGTTGTTTTGGGGAAGTGGATGAAAAGCTCTGCCGTCCAGAAAGATGCTTAGCGGGAGATCATCCGGACGGAGTAGCGAAGATCCTCTCCTGGCGTAGCTGCCACTTCGGGAATGTTTACAGGAAGTCCCTGTGAACCATCATTTTTTAGCCAGCGCCAGCACTTGAGGCGTTGACTGGAAGGTGTTGCCGTGTTTTAATTCCCCCCGTGTCCGCCGTCCCTTGCCCCCCTATCCGTGCATTTATTGCCTTCGGTTCCAATCTCGGCGACCGCCATGCCAACTTGCTGGCGGCGCAGGAGCGTCTCTGCACCAGTGCGGGGATTAACTGTATGGCCGTTTCGTCTCTGTACGAAAGCCAGCCATGCGGCGGTCCGGACGGACAAGGGCTTTATCTGAATGCGGTCCTTGAGATTGCCACGGCGCTTGCTCCTTACGCCCTGTTGCAGCTCTTGCAGACGATTGAGCATGATTTGGGACGCGTCCGCAACGAACGCTGGGCAGAGCGGACCATCGATCTTGATTTGCTCTTTTACGATGATCTGATCCTGCAAAACGGGAGCTTGACGCTTCCCCATCCCCGGTTGCATGAGCGGGCTTTTGTACTCCTCCCCTGCGCCGAGATTGCACCGACGCTGCTCCATCCGCTGTATGGTCGAACCATTTTGCAGTTATGTACGGCAATCGATCTTTCCGGAACCTGGCGCTCTCAGCAAAGGTGGTAACGAATGATGTGGTTTTTGATCCGGCTCATTCTGATCGTTATCCTCTTTCTCCTCCTCAAGCGCTTGTGGGACTCCCTTGCCGGCGCGGTTCGCAAGGAAGGGGGCTTGCCGCCGCGTTCCGAGAGTTCGCCGCAGGCGCTGGTTCACGACCCGGAATGTGGTCTCCATCTCCCTTTGGGCGATGCTCTCACCGTCTACCATGAACGGGGCACCTTGTACTTCTGCTCGCGGGAATGTCGCGATGCCTATTTGGCTAAACTCAACCCTCCACGGGAATAAGCTGTTCTCTTCCTTCTCTGCACTGAAAGGCCGAAAAAATGAAGTTCTTTATCGACACTGCTGAAATTGCCGAAATCCGTGCCGCCTGCGAACTCGGACTGGTTGATGGCGTCACCACCAACCCCTCGCTGATCGCCAAGAGCGGGCGGATCTTTACCGAAGTTCTTGCCGAGATTGCTGCCCTCGTTGACGGCCCGATCTCCGCCGAAGTGATTGCCCTTGATGCGCCGGGGATGATTGCCGAAGGGCGCGAATTGGTTAAGATTGCGAAAAATATCGTCATCAAGGTGCCGATGACCAGTGAAGGGCTCAAGGCGACGCAGGTCTTCAGCAAAGAAGGGATCAAGACCAATGTCACCCTGATCTTCTCGCCGCTGCAGGCCCTCCTTGCCGCCAAGGCCGGCGCTACGTACGTCTCCCCCTTTGTCGGCCGTCTTGATGACGTCGGCCACGACGGCATGGACGGCGTCGACCAGATCAAGACGATCTTCAGCAATTACGGCTATGACACCGAAATTATCGTCGCCTCGGTGCGCAGCCCCATGCATGTGCATAATGCCGCTTTGATCGGTGCCGACATCTGCACCATCCCCTTCAGCGTCATGACCCAGTTGGCGAAACACCCTCTGACCGATATCGGTATTGAGAAGTTCCTGGCTGATTGGCAGAAGAGTAAAAAAGGCTGAGGGCGCTTTTCTCGATCTTTCACCCGCCGTCTGGATTCTCAAGAAAATGAGGGCCCTGGCGGCGGGTTTTTTATTTTCTGTTAAAATGAGACGGCACCGGTTAGCAGTTAGGAGCGAAGGAGGAAGCGCATGAATATTCACGAATACCAGGCCAAGGAGCTGCTCGGCAGTTACGAGATCCCGGTGCCGCGCGGTCGGGTCTGTCTCACCGCCGATCAGGTCGAGCGTGCCGCAAAGATGATGGGGGGGCGCTGCATGGTCAAGGCGCAGGTCTACGCCGGTGGGCGTGGCAAGGCCGGTGGCGTCAAACTGGTGCATCACCCCGAGCAGGCACAGGACTTCGCCAAGGAGCTCTTTGGCCGCAAGCTGGTGACGAAACAGACCGGCCCAGAGGGGCTGAGGGTTCGCCGCATCCTTGTTGAAGAAGCGGTCGAGATCGCCAAGGAATTTTATCTCTCCATTACCCTTGACCGGGAAAGTTCCCGCTACTGCATCATTGCCTCGGCGCAGGGGGGGATCGATATCGAGGCGGTGGCGCAAAAGTCGCCGGAATCGATCCACGTCCTCACCATCGACCCTTTTGCCGGTTTGCGCTCCTTTCAGGCGCGCAAGATCGCCCTCGCTCTCGGTCTCAGCGGCAGCGTCTGCGAAGACTGCGTTTCCCTCCTCCTCAACCTTTACAAGGTCTGCCTCGCCAAGGATTGCGCCCTGATCGAGATCAATCCCCTGGTCGTCACCAAGGCCGGCTGGCTGATGGCGATGGACGCCAAGATCACTTTTGACGACAACGCCGTCTTTCGCCATCGCGAATATCCCGACATGGTCGACTATTCCCAGCTCGATCCCCTCGAAATCACCGCCGGCAAGTACGATCTCGCCTACATCAAGCTCGACGGCTCCATCGGCTGCCTGGTCAACGGCGCCGGTCTCGCCATGGCCACCCTCGATGTCCTGCACGAATGCGGCGGCCGCCCTGCCAACTTCCTTGATGTCGGCGGCGGTGCCACCCGCGAAAAGGTGGCGGAAGCCTTTAAGATCATTCTCCAGGACAGTGACGTTCAGGGGATCTTCGTTAACATCTTCGGCGGCATCATGCGCTGCGACGTTATTGCCCAGGGGATTATCGAAGCGGCCAGCGAGGTGCGCTGCACCTTGCCGATCGTCGTCCGTATGGACGGTTCGCAGGTCGAGGAGGGGAAGCGCCTCCTTACCGAGTCGGGGCTGAATGTGCAGTGCAGCGACACCCTCGGCGACGGCGCGCAGCGCATCGTGCAGATGCTGGGTTAGGGAGAAAGAGCCATGTCCATTCTACTCAATAAAGACTCAAAAGTGCTGGTGCAGGGGATGACCGGCCGCAGCGGCCTCTTCCATGCCCAGGCCTGCCGGGAGTACGGCACCCAGATTGTCGCCGGAGTGACACCGGGGCGCGGGGGTATCCATGTTGAGGGGATTCCGGTCTTCAATACCGTCGAAGAAGCGGTGCGTGTCACCGGCGCCACGGTTTCGATGATCTTTGTGCCGCCGCCGTCCGCCGCCGATGCTATCCTCGAAGCCGCGAACGCCGGCCTCGAGCTGGCGGTCTGCATCACCGAAGGGATTCCGGTGGCGGATATGGTCCCGGTCAAGGCGCTCCTCGCCGGGATGCAGATGCAGTTGATCGGCCCCAACTGTCCCGGCGTCATCACTCCGGGACAATGCAAGGTCGGGATCATGCCCGGCTATATCCATAAACCGGGGACGATCGGCGTCGTTTCGCGCAGCGGTACCCTCACCTACGAAGCGGTCAAGCAGCTCACCGATGCCAGCCTCGGCCAGTCGACCTGCGTCGGCATCGGCGGCGATCCGATCATCGGCCTGAGTTTCATCGATTGTCTCAAGCTCTTCAATGACGATCCGCAAACTGAAGGGGTCTTCATGATCGGCGAGATCGGCGGCGGCGCTGAAGAAGCGGCGGCGCGCTGGATCAAAGAAAACATGAAGAAACCGGTTGCCGCCTTTATTGCCGGCGCCACCGCGCCGCCGGGAAAACGCATGGGGCACGCCGGCGCTATCATCACCGGCGGCAAGGGGCGCGCTGCTGACAAGATCCGCATCCTCAGTGAATGTGGGGTGACGGTGGCGACCAGCCCGACCAAGATGGGGGAAGCGATGCGGCTGGCGCTGGGCAGGAAGTAGTCGCGTGAACGCAAAAGAGGCCCCGGATTCGGGGCCTCTCTTTACATCCAGTTTCAAGAACTTACCCCCCGAACATCCGCCCGAAGATCCCCTTCTTCTCCTGCTCCCGCTTCTCCTGAATCCGCCGCAGCCCTTTACGCGCCAGCGTGTTGCGGGCATCGATTTTCAGCGCTTTGTTGAACTCGGTCTCGGCCAGCGCTTCCTGACCACTATCGATCAAAATCCACCCCTTGAAGGCAAAGGCCGGGGCGGTGCGCTCCATGGTAATAGCGCGGTTGAGCATCTGCTTGGCGCGGTCGAGGGTTGGGCGGCTGGCGGCATACTGGGGATTACGATAGATCGCCCAGGCGAGATGCGCCAGGGTGTCACCGTTATCCGGGTCGATGGCGCAGGCATCTTTCAGGGCCTTCTCGGCATTATCCCACTCCTCCATGTCGATAAAGACCTTGCCGGACTGGGCCTGGATCTCGGCGCGGAAGCGTTCATCCCCTTTATGGCCGAGGCCAATCGTCTCAGAGCCGAGGAGCTGATCGTATTTCTCCTTCTTGACGACATCGGACAGGGTTTCATACGCATTGGCGAACATTGCCATGATCTCTTCGGCCTGATTGGCTTCGGCGCCGCCGAGGCGCATCAGCAGATCGGGTCCGAACTCCTTGCTGCGGGCAAAATAGTTCTCTTTGAGTCGGTTGAAGGAGAACTTCTCCTGGGTCAAGCCGAGGACTTCGTAGTAGTTCTTCCCTTGCAAGGCGGCAAAGGTGGCGGCGACGGTACTCCCCTCTTCCGGCGGCGCTGCGGCCGGTGGCGTTGTCGGGGCAACCATGACCGGCACCGCGTCTTGTGGCGATTTGTCGCGGAGATCGTTGAAACTTTCGAGTCTCCCCCACTCCGGATTGTCCTCCAGCACCTCGGCGGGCGCATTAAAGAGGCAGCGTAGCGGCCAGAGGGGCGCAGCTGCGGCTGTCGTCGGAGTAGCGCTGCAGCGGATCATGCCGAAGGATTGGAAAAGGTACAAAAGCGGCAAGAGTTCTGCCTCCCCGGCGGTGCAGCTGGCGGTTCGCTGCGAGCCGGTCAGCAGGGGCAAAAGTGCGCACTCGGCTTCGCTCAGGCGCAGGGAGTTGATGTGACGGTAATAGTCCGGGGTTGTGGTTGGATAGTGGTTTTTGATCTTGGTGAAATAAGCCGTGCTGTGCGCTGCCGTCCAGGTGGAGCGGAGCCCCTGAAGGATGATTTCGGCGAGGTTGACAGTGATCACCTGCAAGCCGGGGGGGAGGGTGAGGGGTTGAAAGCTGGCGGTCATTACCGGAAAGGAGAAGCCGGCTAAAAGTTCCTGGGTCAGGTAAGAGAATTTCTGTTCGAGGAGCTCATGGTAATGCAGGCATCCCATCTGGACGAGGAGGTTATGGCGAAACTCGCCGGACTGCGCGTAGTATTGATATTCCGCGTCATCGATCTTTCCCTGGCGCCGCAGAAAATCCCCAAAATCGCTATGCACGAAACCGGGGCGGAGTGAGACCGGCGTCCCGTTGACGAAGACCAGGTGGCGGTTGATCTGGCCGTCGTTGAGGATCAATTCGCCGGAGAGGGAACGGAGAAAGGCCTGGGTGAGGTGGCGGTCGAAGCTGCTGCCGGGGGGAGTGGTCGCTGCGGGCGCTCCCATGGCCGGTGCGGCCACTTTTTCCGGCGACTTTGGCAAGGCTTGACTGATGGCGGTTTGCAGTTGCTGCGGGGTAAAGGGCTTTTCAAGAAAAGCGTTGACGCCCAGTTCCTGCATCGCACTACGGTAGCGTTCGCCTTTGTAGACGCCGCTCATCACTACCACCGGCAGCGTCGCGGTCTTGCTGGAAGCGCGGAGCTTGCGCAACAGTTCAACGCCGTGCAGGCCGGGAATCTGCAGGTCAAGGAGGAGGAGGTCAAAAGGGGCGGAGAGGATCAGTTTCAGCGCGGCGATACCGTCGCCCGCAGATTCGCTATGATAACCCTGCTCCTGCAAACGTTTCTGCAGCATCGCCGCCAGGGTAGCTTGATCTTCGATGATCAGGATGCGCTGCAAAGTGGCGCCAGACGTCTTCATCGTTACCGGGCCGGGGGGCGGCGCAACTGGTAGCGGCGCACGGCTTCGTTGTGACGGGTCAGATCAGTTGAGAAGGCGTGAGTGCCGTCCCCTTTGGCGACAAAGTACAGATACTTGGTGTCGGCAGGAAAGGCGGTCGCGCGTAAAGCATCGGCCCCGGGCGAAGCGATCGGTCCCGGCGGCAGTGTCGGAATTTTGTAGGTATTGTAAGGGGTATAACGCAACAGATCGGCCTTGGTGATATTGCCGTTAAAGTTTTCGATCCCGTAAATCACGGTCGGATCGGCCTGAAGCGGCATACGCAGGCGCAGACGGTTGTGAAAGACCGAGGCGATGGTCGGCATCTCTCCGACATTTCCTGCCTCCTTTTGAACAATGGACGCGAGGGTGACCAGTTGCGGGACGGTCAGCCCCAAATCCCTGGCCGCAGTCACGAGATCATCGGAAAGCCGTTTGCGAAACTCGCGAACCATCATCTGCAACAGTTGGCGGGGCGAAGCGTCGAGGGCGGCAAAGTAGGTTTCAGGAAAGAGGTAGCCTTCCAAAGAAGGCCCGGGGAGATCAAGACTTTTGAGGAAGTCGGGATCGCGACTGAGTTTGAGGAATTCAGCTGCCGGACCATAGCCGAGATTCTCCAGGCGGGCGGCGATCTCTTTGAGGGCAAAGCCTTCGGGGATGGTGATGCGGCGCAGGACAATATCGCCGGCTAAGAGGCGGCGCAAAACCTCCTCCGGTGTCGCCGCCTTGGAAAATTCGTAGATGCCGCCTTTGATCGCTCCTTTCCCCTTATTGAGTCGGGTCAGAAAGCGAAAGTTGCCGGCACTGGCGATAATGTCGTGCTTTTCCAGGAGAGTCGCCGTCTGGGTCACCGACATACCGGGTGCAATCGACAGGCGGACCGTCGCCGGCGGGGCAAGGGGTCGGATCGTAAAGAACCAGAACTGGCCGACGAGGAAGGCCGGCGGGATGAGCAGACAAAGGAACGCCAGGGTAATAGCAGTACGTCGAGTCATTGGCGATGAAGATCCATTAAGAGGGATGACAATAAGAGTTCATCTTAGAGAAGGGCATCACCAGAGTCAAGAAGCCCCCCCCTGGACAGCATTTCAGGCGTTGAACCGGCTCTCGGTTTTATCGAGAAGGCGGCGGATATTGGCGCTGTGGCGGAGAATAACAAGGATACTGATCAGCAGCGAGGCCGCGAGCAGTTCGTTCGAGCGATTGATCAACAGGACCAGGAAGGGGAGGAGCGTCGCCGCGGCAATCGAGCCGAGGGAGACGTAACGGGTTGTGTAGAGAATGCCGGCAAAGAGCACAAAGGCGATCAGCACCGCCCACGGCGAAAGGATCAAATAGATGCCGAGGGCGGTTGCCACCCCTTTTCCCCCCTTGAAGCCGAGATAGATGGGATAACAATGCCCGAGAAAGGCCGCCACAGCCACGGCTGCGATCCCCCATTCCGGGAGGAGGAGGGCGAATTTGGCCACGGCGACGGGGAGGGCGCCTTTGAGGGCATCGCCCAGCAGGGTGAGGATGCCGAGCTTCTTGCCGGCGACACGGTAGACATTGGTGGCGCCGATATTGCCGCTGCCGGCAGAGCGGATATCGCCGCCGCCAAAGAAGCGGGTGAGGAGGACGCCACAGGGGATGGCGCCGATCAGATAGGCGACAAGAAGAAAGATGAGAAGGAAGGGTATCGACATGAAGTGCTCCTGAAAACAACAAGAGCGGCCAAGGCCGCTTTAGTTCGTCGGGGAAGACATGCTTTTATCATGATTTCAACAAAAAAGACAAGGATGTACGGCTACTCCGCTTC
>JACUTW010000096.1 GCA_014859605.1 Desulfuromonadales bacterium | reverse complement strand
GCTGGGGCAGGTTCATAATTTCGCTCCTTTCGTGCTGTTGTTGAGTACAGCCTAGAGCAAAACCGGCAGGAAGGATTTGACGCGGATCAATAGTCGACGAAAAAAGTCAGGATTTTGCAGGGGGGAGGAGTTAGCCGGTACAGCTCTGGCAACTACCTAAAATATAAAGCATTTTGCACACGGATAAAATCTGATTAGACGGATTTTCACGGATTTAAGATCGCTGAAACCTTTATCCCTTTGGTTTATCTGCTTTTATCCGTTACATCCGTGTCATCCGTGTGAAGGTTTTTTTTAGATGATGGTCGTTACGACGAACCACCTCCAGCCCTTTAGGCCCGCTTTGGGTCCTCCTTAACCACGGAGGGGAGCTAACTACCCGCCGTGCGCTTCGCGGCCGCTTTTGTGCAGATAGTAATCGTAATCCCCTTCGTAGATAATCATCTCGCCGTGGTCGACGACAAAGACGCGGTTGACCAGGGCGCGGAGGAAGTGCCGGTCATGGCTGACGAGGATGACGGTGCCGCCGAAGTCCTGCAGCGCCTGAAGGAGGAGTTCCCGTGAATCGATGTCGAGATGGTTGGTCGGCTCGTCGAGGATGAGAAAATTCAAGGGGCGCGCCAACAAAGTGGCAAGGACCACCCGGCTCTTTTCGCCGCCGGAGAGGCGGTCGATGCGCTTCTCGACCATCTCGCCGCTGAAGAGGAAGGCGCCGCAAAGGTTGTGTACCGCGCCGATGGTGGCGTTGGGGAGGGCATTCTGCACCGTCTCAAAGACCGTCAGCTTGGGGTCGAGGATCTCCATGGCGTGCTGGCTGAAGTAGCCGGCCTGTACGCTGGCGCCGATGATGGCGCTGCCGGCGCTCGGTTCGGTTTCGCCGGCGAGGACCTTGAGGAAGGTCGATTTGCCGGCGCCGTTGACGCCGACGACGGCAATCTTTTCGCCGCGGCGAATGAGGCCGTTGACGCCGCCGAAGACCGACTTGACGCTCCCGTCCGGAAGCTCCCAGCCCTTAGCCAGCCCTTCGATCTTAACGACATCATCGCCGCTGCGCGGCACCGGCGGGAATTCGAACTTGACCTTGCGCTGCGCCGCCGGAATTTCGATCCGTTCAATCTTCTCGATCTTCTTCACCCGCGACTGCACCTGAGCAGCGTGGGAGGCGCGGGCGGCAAAGCGGGCGATGAACTCCTCCTCCTTGGCGAGCATCTCCTGCTGGCGGCGGTGGCTGGCGAGGAGCTGTTCGAGGCGGATGTCCCGCTCCCGTTCGTAGTAGTCATAATCGCCGCTGTAGGTGGTGATGGTGCCGCCGGAAACTTCGATGATGCGCTTGACCGAGCGGTTCATGAATTCGCGGTCATGGCTGGTCATCAGCAACGCCCCTTTGAAGTCGGTGGCAAGCCATTCTTCGAGCCAGATGATCGATTCGACGTCGAGATGGTTGGTCGGCTCGTCCAACAGGAGATAGTCGGGATTGAGGGTGAGGATCTTGGCGAGAGCGATGCGCATCTTCCAGCCGCCGCTGAACGATTCGACCGGGCGACCGTAGGCGTCGGGACCGATACCGAGGCCGGTGAGGACCGCCTGGGCACGGGATTCGAGGTCGTAGCCGCCGCGATTCTCGAACTCGGCCTGGGCCTCGCCGTAGCGCTCCAACAGCGCCGCCATAACGTCATCTTCCAACGGATCGCACATCTGCGCTTCCATCTGCGTCAGTTCCTCGCCGAGCTGGACGGTATTCCCCGAGGCAGCCATGACCTCGGCCAGGGCGGAGCGGCCGGCCATGTCGCCGACATCCTGCGAGAAGTAGCCGACCACCGCCCCCTTGGGGATAACGATGTCGCCGCTGTCAGGGTGTTCTTCGCCGGTGATGAGGCGAAAGACCGTGGTCTTGCCGGCGCCGTTGGGGCCGACCAGGCCGCTGCGGCTGCCGGGGAGGATCTGGGCGGAAGCGTTCTGAAAAAGGATCTGACTGCCGTGCTGGCGGCTGATGTTGATGAGCTGAATCATGGGTTTCCTTGGTGGTTATTTGTGATATTGCATAATTGGATGAAAAAGCTAACCCCTCCAAACCTCCCCTTAACAGGGGAGGCTTAAAAACTTCCCCCCTGATAAGGGGGGATTGAGGGGGGTTAGCCCCGCCGCCAGCGTCCGACCAGCGCCGCCACCACAAAGAGCAAAAACGAAGCGACGATGATCGTCCCGCCGGTCGGCAGATTGAGGGCAAAGGAGGCAAGGATGCCGCTGAGGACGGAGAGGATGCCGCAGGCGGCGGCCAAAAGGAGGGTCGGCAGAAAGCCGCGGCCGAGTTGCAGCGCCGCCACCGGCGGCAGGATGAGGAGGGCGGAGACGAGCATGATCCCGACCAGCTTCATCGCGAGGACGACGGTCAGGGCGGTGAGGAGCACCAGGATGATATTGGCGCGGCCGGTATTGATCCCCGAGGTGCGGGCGAGATCTTCATCAAAAGCGACGGCAAAGAAGGCGCGGCCGCGCAGGGCCACAACCGCGACAACGACGATTGCGAGCGCGGCGGTGAGGAGGACATCGTTGCGGGAAATGATGAGGATATTGCCGAAGAGATAGCTGAAGAGATCGACATTATAGCCACCGGAGAGGCTGGCAAGGATGACACCGAGGGCGATGCCGAGGGCGGAGACGATGCCGATGGCGGTATCGCCGTGAATGCGGGCACTGGAAGTCAGCTTGAGGATGCCGAGGGCGCCGATCAGGACCAGGGGGATGGCGGCATAAGTCACCCAGGTGGCGCTGACACCGCAGAGGAGGACGAGAGCGACACTGCCGAAGGTGAAGTGGGCAAGGCCGTCGCCGATCAGGGAAAAACGGCGCAGCACCAGGAAGATACCGAGAAGAGCGCAGAGGAGGCCGATCAGCGTCCCGGCGATCAGGGCGCGCTGGATAAAGCCGTAGCCGAGAATCTCGAAGAATGGCATCAGCAGTGCTCTCCGTGGTGATGATAGATGGTCTTGTTCGAGTGCTCGCCGAAGAAGCTGGTCATCTCCGCCGACGCGCAGAACTCGGCAAAGGTGCCGTCGAAGATCACGGTTTTGTCGAGGTAGACAAAGCGTTTGGCATACTGGCCGATATTCCAGGTGTCGTGGGTGATGAGGACGATCGCCGTCCCCAGCTCGCGGTTGAGCTCCTTGACAATAGCGTAGAAATCCTCCCGCGTCTCCGGATCGAGGGCAGTGGTCGGTTCATCAAGGAGGAGGAGGGCCGGCCGCCCCACCAGGGCCCGGGCGAGGAGGGCGCGCTGCTGCTGTCCGCCGGAAAGGTGACCGATCAGCTGCTGGCGCAGGTCGATGATCCCCATGCGGGTGAGGATCTCTTCGAGATGCCTGGCTTCGCTGGCATCGATGCGGCGCTTCGGGCCATGCTTGTCGATAAAGCCGAGGCGGACAATCTCTTCGACGGTGGCGGGAAAGTGCGGGTTGGCAAAGCTGAGGCGCTGCGGGAGATAGCCGATCTTCTGCCAGTCACTGAACTGTGCCAAGGGTTGTCCGAGGAGGCGGACGGCACCGGAGGTGGCGGGGACGAGGCCGAGCATCGCCCGGATCAAGGTGCTCTTCCCCGAACCGTTGGGGCCGACAATGCCGAGATAGTCGCCGGTTCGCACCTGAAAAGAGATGTCGCGGAGGATATCGGTACTGCCGTAGGCAATATGCAACTCTTCGGCTTGCAGGAGGATCATCGGCATTCGAGTCCGATCTGCAAGTTTTTCAGGTTGCGCTCCATGATCTCGACAAAAGTGATCCCCCGCTCAAAGTCGGTTTTGCTGACATTGTGGGCGGCACTGAGCAGGAGAACGGATCCCCCCGCTTCTTTGGCAATCGTCTCGGCCAGCTTGGGGGAGACCAGTTCTTCGCTGAAGAGGTAATGGAGATTGTTGCGGCGCATCTGCTGCACCAAAGCCGCCATCGTCGCCGCCGTCGGCTCGGCTTCGGGATTAACCGCGGCCGCGGCATGATACTTCAGGTCGTAGCGGGCGGTGAGGTAGCCGAGGGCAAAGTGGCCGCCCTGCAACAGCGTCCGTTGTTTGCAAAGGGCGAGGGCGGTGCGGTAAGCGGCATCGAGTGCATCGAGACGGGCAAGATAAGCGGCGGCATTACGAAGATAAAGATCGCGCTGGGCCGGATCTTTGCGGGCCATTGCTTGAGCGATATTTTCGACCATCACCTGCGCATTGGCAAAGTCGAGCCAGAGGTGGGGATCGATCGCCGCAGCGTTAGCAGTGTGGCCATGGGCACCGTGCTCATCGGCATGGCCGCTGCTTTGGCGCAATTGCGTTCCGACGCTGGCATCGACGATCGTCACTCGGGCGGGATCGACGCTCTGTGCAATTGTCGCCGCCCAGACCTCCATCGCCTTGTGGGTGAAGATGAAGAGGCCGGCGCGGTTGACGCGGAGGATATCGTCCGGTTTCGGATCGAAACTGTGCGCCTCCACTCCCGGCGGCAGCAACAGGGTGACCTCGACCTGGTCGCCGCCGATCTGCCGGACAAAATCGTAAAGGGGGAAGAGGGAGGTGACGACCTGCAGCTTGCTGGCGGTCGGTGCGGCGCTCTCGGGTTTGCTGCACGCCGGCAGCATGAGGCTGCCGATGAGGAGCAGGGTGAGGAGGAAAATCCTGGGCATGGTCAATTGTCCCTTCATGCGTTCTGGGTGCAGCAACGGCGACAGGTGCCGAGGGCCTGCATGATCTGGAACTCGACCTGGCCATCGATCTGGCTCGCCATTTCGGCACAGCCGCAATCGTGGAGATCCTGCACCGTACGGCAGGCGAGGCAGACAAAGTGGTGATGATGGTCGCGATTGGCACAGAAGTAATAGTAAAGCTGACGGTTGGGGTGGAGGATCTTGCTGATCACCCCTTGGGCAGAGAGTTCTTCGAGGTTACGGTAGATCGTCGGCAGCCCGACCTTGCCATTCGCGCGCTGCTGCACCTGCTCCTGCACCTCCTCGGGGCTGAGATAGGTGTCGGCAATGCGCATGATTTCAAGGATCGCCAGACGTTGTGGCGTCACCTTGAGTTGCAACGATTTGAGAAGCTGCGGAAAATCGAAATTCATGCGCCACTTTCTAAATAGAAATGATTTCGATTTAATAGCCGAGGAGAGCTCGCTTGTCAAGGGCTGCACCGCTGATGCGTTGACACTGTCGAAACAAGACCGTACACTGCGCAGCCATGAAACAGAAATCCCTCTACAACTGCCAGCAATGCGGCTTTCAGTCGCCAAAATGGCTGGGGCGCTGCCCCGACTGCGGCGCCTGGAACTCCCTCGCCGAAGAGACGGTGACGATCACTGCCAAGGGGAGCACGCCGCGCATGACCGCCTCCCTGGGGCGGCCGCAACGCCTGCATGAAGTCGATGCCAGCGAAGAGGATCGCTTGCAGTGCGGCATCAGTGAATTCGACCGCGTCCTCGGCGGCGGCGTCGTCCCCGGCTCCCTCATCCTCATCGGCGGCGATCCCGGCATCGGCAAGTCGACCCTGCTGTTGCAGGCGGTCGGCAGCCTCGCCGCCAGCGGCATCGCCCTGTATGTCAGCGCCGAAGAATCGACCAAACAGATCAAGATGCGCGCCGACCGCCTCGGCGTCGGCGAGGGGCAGCTCTATCTCCTTGCCGAGACCGCCCTCGAAGCGATCCTCGACCGGGTGCGCGAACTCAAACCGGCCTTTCTCGTCATCGACTCGATCCAGACGATCTTCACCGCGGCCCTCGAATCGGCCCCCGGTTCGGTCAGCCAGGTGCGGGAATGTGCCGGCCGGCTGATGCAGACCGCCAAGGTCGACGGCATCCCCACCTTCCTGGTTGGCCACGTCACCAAGGATGGCGCCATCGCCGGGCCGCGCGTCCTCGAACATCTCGTCGATACCGTCCTTTACTTCGAAGGGAACCCCGGCCACCCCTACCGCATCCTTCGGGCGGTCAAGAACCGCTTCGGCTCGACCAACGAGATCGGCGTCTTCGAGATGAAGGAGTCGGGCCTCAGTGAGGTGGCAAATCCTTCCGAACTCTTTCTCGCCGAACGCGCCGAAGGCGCGACCGGCAGCAGTGTCGTCGCCGCTTTGGAGGGGAGCCGGCCGATCCTCGTCGAGGTGCAGGCCCTGGTCTCCGGCTCCTCCCTTGGCACGCCGCGGCGCACCACCATGGGGATCGACCACAACCGCGTCTCCCTCCTTGTCGCCGTCCTGGAAAAGAAGGTCGGCCTCTCCCTCCTTTCCCAGGATATCTTTGTCAACGTCGCCGGCGGCGTCAAACTCGACGAGCCCGCCGCTGACCTGGCGGTGATGGCGGCCCTCGCTTCCAGCCACATGAACCGGCCGATCCCGCCCCGCGCCATCCTCTTTGGCGAAGTCGGCCTTGCCGGCGAAGTCCGCGCCGTCTCCCGCCCCGAACTGCGGGTCAAGGAAGCCGCCCGTCTCGGCTTTACCCGCTGCCTGCTCCCCCAGGGGAACCTGAAGAATCTCGACGCCCCGCCGGGGATGGAGTTGATCGGCGTACGCAGCGCCGCCGAGGCGCTGGAAGGGTTGTTTGAATGAAGGAGGAGAAGATGAAGCAGGGATTAACCCATTTCGATAACGACGGCCAGGCAATCATGGTCGAGGTCGGTGAAAAGACGCCGACGCGGCGGGTGGCAATGGCGAGCGGCGAAGTGCGGATGCGGCCGACAACGTTGCAGCGCATCCTCGATGCGACCATTGAAAAAGGCGACGTCTTTGCCGTCGCGCGCCTCGCCGGCATCATGGCGGCGAAGAAGACGCCCGATCTCATCCCCCTTTGCCACCCCCTCCTCCTCACCTCGATCTCCGTCGATTTTCGTCCCCATCCCGAGGAGGGAAGGGTGGAGATCGCGGCGACGGTGAAGTTGACCGGCACCACCGGGGTGGAGATGGAAGCTCTGACGGCGGTTGCCGTCGCCGGGCTGACGATCTACGATATGTGCAAAGCCATCGATAAAGAGATGGTGGTCGGCGCTATCCAACTTGAAAAAAAGGAAGGGGGGAAGAGTGGCACCTTCCTCCGCTCGGGAAGTTAAGATGATGCAGACCTATCGAATTCGAAATTCTTTCGTCCTCCCCCTCGGCCTCGTCGTCCTCCTTTGTCTGATCCTCGCGGCGATCGTCATCATTCAGGAGCAACCTTCCGCCAAACTGCTGGTGGTCGGTTGTGCCCTCCTCCCCCTCGGCTATCTCCTCTTTGAATGCGTGGTGCGTCGCATCGAAGTCGATAGCGACGGCTTGCGATTGATTCGTCTTGGTCGGGTGCGGGCCTTTACCTGGAGCGAGATTACGGCGGTGGAGACGGTGCGGGTGCGGCAGAGGGCCTTTCTGACGATTAATGCCGGCGACGATTTTTTGATTATTGCCAACATGTATGCCGGTTTTGATCATTTGCTGGGCACCGTTCTGGCGCAAGTGTCGGCCACGACAATCAGCGAAGAGACACGGCTTCTTGCTCAAGCGCCCCCGACGAAACATTCTGATATTGTTATCCTTTGGGGACTGGCACTGATGATGGCTTATCTAATTTATGCCCAATTTCCGCACTAAGACTTTCGCTTCGACATGCATTTTTATCTGATTGACCGTAAATGGTTTCTTCTTTATAATCGCCAGCTAACCTAAGCTGACAAGGGGCTAGCAATGGACCATACCCAGTTGGAAGAAATCAAGAAAACCCTTCACGAGCAGCTTGACACCTTGCTGCGCGATGCCGGCAGAACCGTCACCGAGATGACGGATGAAAAGACTAATTTTCCTGATCCCACCGACCGCGCCTCCCTCGAGTCCGATCGCAATTTTGAGCTGCGGATTCGTGACCGCGAGCGCAAACTTATCCTTAAAATTCGTGAAGCATTAGAGCGCATTGAGACCGGGGAATTTGGTGTCTGCGAAAGCTGCGGAGAGGATATCAGCCAGGCCCGTTTAAAGGCCCGGCCGGTGACGACCCTTTGTATCGATTGCAAAACCGAGCAGGAGCGCCAGGAAAAGATCGGCTGATCCCTCCCTCCCTGAGGCCCATGCAGCCATCGATTGAGGAGATGTTAAATCCCGCGACCAGCGCCCGACCGCTGCGTTATGGTTGCTCCTCTTGCGGAAGGCTGCAGCTGATGGTAGTAAAGCACCCCAACACATTCAACGCCTATGGCCTCGGCATTCAGCGCACACAACGGCTCAATGATCTCATCCACTTTTTCCTCTCGGCATTAACCGCCCCGAAGGGCGGCAACTTTGCGGCCGCAATCCTCTTTCTGTATAATAAGCGTTCCCATGTACTGCAAGGGATGCTCGGCATCACGCCAGAGACCGCCTCATTTATCCTCCCCCCTGAAGCCCCCCTCCAATCCTGGAGTCATCCCCGGGTCACGACCGAGAGTCAGCGCCGGCAGCGTGATGACGATTTTAATCGCGCCGCTATTCGTCTGCGTTTTCAACTGGCAGGGACAACGCCAATCTCGCTGGCTTGCAAAGAGGGTGTGAGCTGCACCCTGCCAGGGGCAGAAGAGGACGACGAGATTACAGGCCTCTTTAATCACTTCTTCGCCATCCGTGAATACGCCTGCATTCCGCTCTCCGGCCGGGAAGGGTTGATCGGTGCCCTGATCCTTGCCGGCCGCGACGCGCCCCTACCGGCTTCAAGGCTTGCAGCAGCTGAAGCTTATGCGCGTCACGCCGAAGTCGCTATCGATAATGTTATGCTATTGCGTCGACTGGAAAGTACCAACGAAGAATTGCGCGGAATTGAGGCGCGGTCGCAGCAGGACGAGAAGATGGCCCTCCTCGGCGAACTGGTGGCGTCGATTGCCCATGATCTGAAAAATCCGATGATCGCCATCGGCGGTTTTGCCCACCGCCTGGAGCGTTTGATCGATAGCGATGAAGCCCGTTTTTATGTGGAGACGATCAAGCGCGAAGCCCGTCGCCTCGAAGAGATCGTCGGCGGCATCCTCTCCTTTTCGCGTAAACAGATGATCTGTTATGACTCCTGCCATCTGCCGGAGTTTATCACTGCCCTGCTAGCCAAAGAGGAACAGTCGATGGCGCAAGCCAATATCCGCGTCGAGATCAAGGCTGAAACCGGTCTGCCGGTGGTCTTTGGCGATGCGGTCCGCCTTTCCCAGCTCTTTACCAACCTTATCCAGAACGCGGCGCAAGCGATGCCGCAGGGCGGGGAGCTGATCCTTCGCCTCAAGTCGGTGCGGCTGCACGGCGACCGGGCCGTACAGGTCGAGATTGAAGATAGCGGCACCGGCATACCGAAAGAGGTGATCGAGAGCATCTTCAAGCCCTTCTTCACCACCCGCGCCGAGGGGACGGGACTGGGTCTGGCGATCTGTGCGCGGATTGTCGAACAGCATCAGGGGAAGATTAAAGCATTTAATTCACCGGCAGGCGGCGCGATCTTCCGCGTCACCCTCCCGGCGCAGAGTCGCCGATAATTTTTACAAAACCCCAAAAAATTCTTGACAGTCACGACCGTATCCACTATAAATCACTGCTCTAACGCCCAGATAGCTCAGTCGGTAGAGCAGTGGACTGAAAATCCACGTGTCGCTGGTTCGATTCCGGCTCTGGGCACCATAAATTTCAA
>JACUTW010000095.1 GCA_014859605.1 Desulfuromonadales bacterium | reverse complement strand
CCGGCGTTTTGCTTTCGACGCTGACAAGTTCCAGCTCCTCGACCGCCTCCCGGTGAACCGTGGCAGTAAAGAGGCAGCCATCATGGTCGTCGGTAAAGTCGATGCTCGGCCACTTCTCCAGCGCCCGTTTGATACCGGAACCGAGACCGTGATAAGGGAGCAGGCCTTTGGCGACATAGGAAACCAGAATCGGGTTGCGGATGTTGGAGTTGCCGGCCCGGATCTTCTCCACCGTCAGGTTGTTGGGCAGGTGGCCGGGGCTAATAATCTCGATGCGGTTGTCGAAGATAAAGAGGCGGATCGGGGCGCTGACCAGATAATCCCGATGAACCAGGGCATTGACCAGCAGTTCCTCGAAGACCGCTTCCGGGATCTCCGGAGTCCCTGGTGCATTCACCCCGCGTCCGGCCTGCACTTTGTGGAGATTGCGCATGATAAAAGAGAGGGCATCGGCAAAGATCCTGGGGAGCGGACCGGAGAAATCTTCGGTGTCGACATAATCGGTGGCGTGGATCTTGTCGCCGGGGTAGCGGATCGCCTTGAGCAAAAACTGCGGCACAATCCACTCCGGCTGTTCGGCAAAGATCAGCACCCCGGCCAGATTTAACTTGCCGGCGTCGGTGGCCAGATTCATGTTCTGCAGCAGTCGGGTCAGCTCAGCGGGGGAATCAGGATATCCCTGCTTGTAGACATCGCGTAGAAAGTCGCGGAAGCGCAGCTTGTCCAGCTTGTCGATACCCGCCTTGGTCGGCAGTTCGTCGGCGTGAAATTGATCGGAGATCTGAAACAGGCGACGCAGTTCCTCCTTAGAGTTAACCCGCCGCTTGTCTGCCCCAGTTTTAAGCCAGATGACGCCATTCTTGTCGAAGTACGGTTTGTCGATCCCCTTGGGCACAATCAACTCGATGACGATGCGGCCGTTCTCTAAGGCGATATTCTCTGTCTGCACCGCCAACGGACTGCGCACCAGTTGGCTGGCGGCATTACTGATGAGCTGGTTGATTCGAGCGACATCCTGGGCCGACAGTCCTGGCGTCGCACCGTCATCGGCCACACCGATGAAGATTGTGCCACCACTGCAATTGGCAAAGGCCGCCATCTCCGACGCCAGCGATTCGGCATTACGGACATCGGCCTTGAACTGGTGCGCACTGTCTTCACCTCGGGCGATTTTGGCGAGGAGGCTGGATTGTTGCGGTGACGGTCGATTCATGGCCGGGAAGATAGCATGTGACGTGGAATTGAGGCAACCGGAGGGATGCGAAGCTCGACAAAAATGAAGATATTGATCTGCGTCAAAGTTGCCATCTTTATCCTGTGTGATATTATATTAAAAATTCCTATGGGTTTTTGTCGTGGCCTTCATGTTAACAACCAAAACGAAATAAAACAGGAGAATCAGACCATGATCGCAACCAGCCTCTTTAAAAAAAGTTTGTCCGGAGCTTTAGCCCTTGTTGCAGTGTTTTTTGCCATCCCGGATTATGCTGCGGCGCATTGTGACACCCTGGATGGACCGGTGATTCAGGATGCTCGCAAGGCGATCGCGTCTCAGGATGTGACCCCGGTCCTCAAATGGGTTAAACCGCAGGAAGAAAAGTCGGTCCGCGCTGCCTTCAAGAAGGTGCTGACCGACCGGGCCAAAAATCCTGAGGCGGCGGAGCATAAATTCTTTGAAAGCCTCGTCAAAATCCATCGTATCGGTGAAGGCGCTCCCTTTACCGGGCTGAAAGCCGCCGGAACTGTTGAACCGGCCGTTGCCGCCGCCGATCAGACGCTGGCGAGTGGTTCCGCTGACGACCTGATCAAGCTGATCACCGACGATGTCGCCGCCGGGATCAAGGCGCGTTTTGAACATGCTGTCGAAACTTACAAACATAAGGACGAAAGTGTCGCCCAGGGACGCGAATTTGTGGAAGCCTATGTGGAATACACCCATTATGTCGAGCGACTGCATCAGGATACCACCGGCAAGAGCGCCCATGGTGGAGATGGTGAGCATAAAAAAGAGTCGGAACATTCCAGGCACTAAGCCTTGTTGAAGATCGCAGAGAAGTAACTGTGGAGAAAAGCTGTCTGGCGGGATCACACCCTGCCAGGCAGTCTTTAACTGTAAGCGCATGGGAAGCTCCGCTCTCCACGCAAAAAGCCCCCGACCAATGGCCGGGGGCTTTTTGCTGGAAATTGGTCAAGCGAACGTTTAGATCACGCCGTGTGCAACCATGGCGTCGGCAACCTTGATGAAGCCGGCGATGTTGGCGCCGAGAACATAGTCGCCAGGGGCGCCGTATTCCTCGGAAGTGCGGTAACAACGTTTGTGGATCTTGATCATGATCTTTTCCAACTTCTCTTCGGTCTCTTCGAAGGTCCAGGAATCGCGCTGGGCATTCTGCTGCATTTCGAGGGCCGAGGTGGCGACGCCGCCGGCGTTGGCCGCTTTGCCGGGACCGTAAGCGATCTTGGCTTCAAGGAAGACTTTGATTCCTTCTGGCGTCGTCGGCATGTTCGCCCCTTCGCCGACGGCAATGCAGCCATTCTTGATCAAGGTGAGAGCATCCTTGCCGTTAATTTCGTTCTGAGTCGCTGAAGGCATGGCGACCTGGCAGGGGATCTCCCAGATATTGCCGTTTTTAATGTACTTGGCGTCCTTGTGGTAGCTCGCGTAGTCCTCGATGCGGCGACGCTCGACTTCTTTGAGCTGCTTGATCAGGTTGACGTCGAGGCCTTTGTCATGAATGATGACACCGTTGGAGTCGGAGCAGGCGATACATTTGCCGCCGAGCTGATGGATCTTCTCGATGGTGTAGATGGCGACGTTGCCAGAACCGGAGACCAGACAAGACTTGCCGCCAAAGGAATCCTTGCGCACCTTGAGGGCTTCACTGATAAAGAAAGCGGCACCGTAACCGGTTGCTTCGGTACGGGCCAGGGAGCCGCCCCACTTGAGGCCTTTGCCGGTAAGGACGCCGGCTTCCCAGCGGTTAGTGATACGCTTGTACTGACCAAACATGTAACCGATCTCGCGACCGCCAACGCCGATATCGCCAGCCGGGACGTCGGTGTGCTCGCCGATGTGACGATATAATTCGGTCATGAAGCTTTGGCAGAAGCGCATGACTTCAGCGTCCGACTTGCCCTTCGGGTCGAAGTCAGAGCCGCCCTTGCCGCCGCCGATCGGCAGGCCGGTCAGGGAGTTCTTGAAGATCTGCTCGAAACCGAGAAATTTGATAATGCCGAGATAGACCGAGGGGTGAAAGCGCAAACCTCCCTTGTAGGGACCGAGGGCGCTGTTGAACTCGACGCGGAAACCGCGATTGATCTGGACATTCCCTTTGTCATCTGTCCAGGGAACCCGGAAGATGATCTGGCGCTCTGGTTCACAAAGGCGATTGATGAGGTTGCTTTCCAAATATTCCGGATGTTTGACCACGACCGGCCCGAGGGAGTCAAGGACTTCGCGAACGGCCTGATGAAATTCACTTTCACCGGGGTTACGGTTAATGACTTCTTGATAAATAGTTTCGAGTCTGCTGTCGAGCTGCATGCGGGGCTCCTTCTTTTGAGCGGAGAGTTAAGCCCTTGCGCCTTTTAAATAGGCAGAGGGTCAAGATGAGCCTAAATAAAATACAATATGCATGCCCGAAGTCAAATTTAGTGCACGACTTATTTTAACTGGCTGATTCTGTGGCGATTATTTAGTCAAAAAAGTCTGCCACGATTATTTTGTCGGCAATAAAGTGGAAAAGAAGAAGATGGGAGGGGAGTGATTGAGTAAAAAAAAGCTCAGAAGAGTTCTATTCTGAGTGGTTTAGAGCATATCCAGAGGATCGATGTCAACGCTCAGGGTGAGCCCAACAGCGACTTTGCGGCGGAGGAGATCGATCTGCCCGAGAAGGCGGCGCAGGGGGGCGCGTTCCTGGCTCTTGAGCAAAAGCTGAAAACGATGCTTACCGCGCAGGCGGGAAAGGGGGCAGGGGGCAGGACCGAGAATCTCGACGTTGCCCGCACTTTCTCGCAGGGCGGCAGCGAGCTTCTCCGCACCGGCGGTAACGAGAACGCCGTCGTTGCCGCTCATCACCAGATTGATTAAGTGCCCGAAGGGGGGGTAGCCGAGTTCCTGGCGGAAGGTGATCTCCTGCGTGTAGAAGGTCTGGTAGTCATGCTGCAGAGCACAGGTGACCGCATAATGTTCCGGTGCGTAGGTTTGAATCAGCACCCGGCCGGGTTGATCGCCGCGTCCGGCCCGCCCGGCCACTTGCGACAGGAGGGTGAAGGCGCGCTCGGCGGCGCGGAAATCGGGAAGGTTGAGGGCGAGATCGGCGTTGATGACGCCGACCAGGGTGACGCCGGGGAAGTCGTGCCCCTTGGCGATCATCTGGGTGCCGACGAGGATATCGGTCTGTCGCGCCAGCATGGCGTCGACGATCTGGCGATGCGCCCCTTTGCCGCCGGTGGTGTCACGATCCATCCGGCCGATGCGGGCGTCCGGGAAGGCGGCACGGAGTTCCTCTTCGAGGCGTTCGGTGCCGGCGCCGACCGCTTCGAGATTGAGACTGTTACAGGTCGGGCAAAGGGAGGGGATCGTCAAGCTGTAGTCGCAATAGTGGCAAAGGAGACGCCGCCGCCGGGAATGGAAGGTGAGGGCGATGTCACAGTTCGGGCAATGGAAGCCGCTGCCGCAATCGCGGCACAGGATCGCTGGCGCAAAGCCGCGACGATTGAGAAGGAGGAGGATCTGCCCCCCCGTTGCCAGTTCGGCAGCAATCGCGTCCTGCAGCGGCGGCGCAATGATCGTCGTCCCTTTCGGTTGCAGGCGGAGATCGACGATCTCGACGCTCGGCATCGGCTGACCGATGGCGCGGCCGGTGAGGGGGAGGTAGCCGCAGAGGCCGCTCTGGGCGCGATGAAAGGTCGTCACCGCCGGGGTGGCGCTGCCGAGGATCACTGTCGCCTGGTCCATCTGGCCGCGCAACAGGGCAAGATCGCGGGCGTTATAGCGAAAGCCCTCCCCCTGTTTGTAACTCGAATCGTGTTCTTCATCGACGACGATGACGCCGGGACAGGTGAGGGGCGCAAAGATCGCCGAGCGGGCGCCGATGACGATCTGCGCTTCGCCGCGACTGATCATCCGCCAGGCATCGAAGCGTTCGCCGTCGGAGAGGCCGGAATGGAGGACGGCGATGGCGGCCTGGGCTCCGAAGCGGGCGCGAAAGCGGGCGGTGAGCTGCGGCGTCAGGGCGATCTCCGGGACCAGGATCAGTGCCTGCTTCCCCAAGGCCAGGGCGTCGGCGATGGCATGGAGATAGACTTCGGTCTTGCCGCTGCCGGTGACGCCGTGCAGCAAAAAGGGGGCAAAGGTGCCGCTGTGCAGGGCAGCATGCAGGGCGATCCGGGCCTGTTCCTGTTCAGGATTCAGGATCGGGGCGCGATCAGCCGGCGCGGGGATGTCAAGAAAGGGATCGCGGCGCCGCACCTGGCGCTCTTCCGCAATCCAGCCGTGATCAAGGAGGCGGCGCAGCAGGTCGCTGCCGACGGTCATCTCTTTACGCAGCTCGGTGGCAGACAAGGGACCCTTTTGGCGCAGGAGGGTGATAACCGCCAACTGTTGCGCACCGCGCGGCAGATCATCTCGGGTGATGGCGGTGAAGACCCGTTCAGTGCGCGGCGTCACCCGCACCGTCTGCGTGCCGAGGCCGGCGGGGAGGACGGAGCGGATCGCTTCGCCGGGGGGGTAGCGGTAATAATCGGCGGCCCGCAATAGAAAGGGGAGCATCGCTGCCGGGAAGAGGCCGTCATCATCCGGAGCGTCAATCAGCTCTTTCAGTCCGCTGCCGTCCCCCGTTGCTACCGACACAACGCATCCCGCCGCTTGCCGCCGCCCCAAGGGGACGATGACCCGGCTGCCGGCGCGCACCCGCTCCTGCAGGTGGGGCGGCACCAGGTAGCTGAGCGGGTGAGGGAGGGGGGCCGCGACGGCAACGGTCGCGATGAGGACGGTCGGTTCGGTCATATTTCTTTCAAACAAATAAGGGGCACGGCGTACCGTGCCCCGCAACGATCAGTTATTGGTAAAAAATCAATAGCCGAGATAGGTGATTAATCCTTTAATCTCAGCCATCAGTCGCTCGAAGGCCGGGCCGTCAAGGCTCTGGGCGCCGTCGCAGAGGGCCTTGTCCGGATCAGGGTGCACTTCGACCATGACGCCGTGCGCGCCGACCACCAGCGCCGCCTTGGCCATCGGCGCCACCAGCGAGCGTTTACCGGTGGCATGGCTGGGGTCGACGATGATCGGCAAATGGCTGATATTGCGAATCAGCGGCACGATCGAGACATCGAGGGTGTTGCGGGTCGCTTTTTCAAAGGTGCGGATGCCGCGTTCGCAAAGGATAACCTGCGAATTCCCTTCGGAGAGGAGATATTCGGCGGCCGAGAGGAACTCTTCAATCGTCGCCGACATGCCGCGCTTGAGGAGGACGGGATGGGAGCGGCGGCCGGCTTCCTTGAGGAGATCAAAGTTCTGCATGTTGCGGGCGCCGATCTGCAGGACATCGGCATAACGGCAGACATCGTCGAGCTGGTCGATGCGCATGACTTCGGTAATCACCGGCAGATTGACGGCATCCCCTGCCTGGCGCAACAGTTTGAGGCCATCGCGGCCCAGCCCTTGAAAGGAGTGGGGACCGGTGCGCGGCTTAAAGGCGCCGCCGCGCAGCATGCCAGCGCCGTGCGCTTTGACGAGCTGCGCGGAAGCGAGCATCTGCGCTTCGCTCTCGATCGAGCAGGGGCCGGCAATCACCACCGGTGGACAGCCGTCGCCGAAGCGGACGCCCTTGACATCAACGATGGTGCTGGCGGGGTGGAAGTCGCGGGACACGAGTTTATAGGGCTTGCTGACGTGGATGACTTCGCGCACGCCGGGGAGTTCGAGAATGGCCGAATCATCGACATAGCCCTGATTGCCGAGGACGCCGATGGCGGTTCGCTGGCTGCCGGGGATGGAGACCGGTTGTAACTTCATCGCTTCGACGGCGCGATGCACGGCGTCGATTTGCGCGTCGGTAGCGCTGTGGTGCATAACGATCAGCATAAAGGGGGCGTCTCTCTTCCTGTTCCTTCGATCCGCGCACGAATCGTTTGGTTTGGCAAGGGGGACAGATTAAACAGAGTGACTGGAAAATTCAATCCTTTTCCTTGTTCTGCCGCCGAGCCCGCCGTTGTCGCCGCGCCCGCCGCAGCATAAAGAAGAGTCCAGGGAGCAACAGTGCCCAGATCAGTCCGATTACAATCGTTTCGCTCGTTGTCATAAAGGCTCCCGGCTGGTTTTTTGTCACTTTCGCATACTCTGGAATCAGGTGCCTTGAGCCAGGTCAAATCGTCTCGCGCTGGTTTGACATCACTGCTCCATTCCGCTAATCTGTGTGAAAAATTTCACTCGGAACATAAGGAGAATAAAGATGAAAGCCAAAAGCATTACCCTTCTCGCCCTGCTCTTGCTTGCTACCATGACCATTGCCGGCTGCGGCCTCTTTCATCATGGCTCACGCCGTTGCAACACGCCCTGCGGGATGAACGCGGGGCAAAAGCCTTGTCAGCAACAGGAAAATTGCGTCAAAGCCGGCTGTAATAAACCCTGCTGCGAAAAGATGAAGGCGGCAGAAACTCCGGCCCAGTAGCGTTGCTTCTGCCCGAATTTTTTATGGGAGCGGTCCTTCGGCCGCTCCCATTTTTTCCTCATAAGGAGTCTCTTCCCGTCCATGACCCAGCGCGTTGTTCCCAATACCTCCCCGAGCTTTATCCCTGATCCGGAGCAGGACCTGAGCTTCCGGCCGCAAACGGTCTTTCCCCGCCCCGAACAGCCGTTGGTTCTGGAAATCGGCTGCGGCATCGGCGATTTTATCCTCCCTCTGGCGACCAGTCGTCCCGAGGTCAACTTTCTTGCCATCGACATCTACAATCAGGGCTGCCTGAAGACCTGCCGCAAGATCGACGCGGCCGGCCTCGATAATGTCCGGGTCATGCGTATCGAAGCGCGCCACCTCATCGCCCGCTATCTCGACCCCTGGTCTTTGTCCGCCATCTATATTAATTGTCCTGATCCCTGGCCGAAGAAGCGCCATCGCGAACGCCGCCTGGTCAATGCCGATTTTCTCGAAGTCGTCCGCTTTGCCCTCAAACCGGGGGGGGAGCTCTTCTTTGCTTCCGATGTCGCTGACTATGCCGAAGAGGTCTCGGCCCTGATTGTGGCGGAGTGTGGTTTTACCCGCTTGACCCCGGAGCCGTACTGCACCGAGCTCCAGCCCGATTACCCGATCTCCAAGTATATGCGGCGTTTTCTCGAACTTGGCCAGCTTATCCACTTTGTGCGGCTGCGCCGGCAGGATAATGAAGTCGAATTGCCGCAAACGCGGCCCAGTGCGGTGCGCGCCGGTTTCCGCGTGCGCCGGGAAACGATCGGCAAATGAGCAACTATCTGACCGCCCTCCTCCCTGGCACCGGCGGCACCCTGAAAGAGACCCCCGGCGACTTCCGCGTCGAAGAGGTTCCCCTTTACCTCCCGGCCGGGAGCGGCGAGCACCTTTACGTGACGATCGAGAAGACCGGGATAACGACGGGTGATCTTGTGCAGAAGCTCAGCTCGGCCCTCAAGCTCCCTCCCCGCGAGATCGGTTATGCCGGCCTCAAGGATGCCCGCGCCGTTACCGTGCAGACCCTCTCCCTCACCGGGATCAAGGCCGAGGCAGCTCTGGCCCTGCAGCTCCCTGGCGTCCGCGTCCTCAGCGCCATCCCGCATCGCAACAAGCTGCGCCTCGGACATCTTGCCGGCAACCGCTTTGTCATCCGGCTGCGCGATGTTCTCCCCGGCGCTGCCGAGCAGGCTCTCGATATTCTTCATGTGTTGCAGGATCTCGGGGTGCCGAATTCTTTCGGTGCGCAACGTTACGGCAGTCTCGGCAACTCGCACCGCATCGGTCGGGCGATCCTGATCGGCGACTATAGCGAGGGCTGCCGCGAACTGATCGGCGACCCGGCGGCGATTCTTGATCCCGCCTGGCAGGCCGCCGCCAGCGCCTACGCGGAAAACGGCGCCGTCGCGGCTTTCGAACTGATGCCGCAACGCTGCCGCAACGAGCGCCAAGTGCTGCGCTCGCTGGCGCAGGGGGCAACGCCGCAGCAGGCGATCCTCGGCCTGCCTCGCCCGATGTTGCGTCTCTTCCTTTCCGCCTACCAGTCCTCTCTCTTTGACCGCATCGTCACCATGCGCTTGGCCTCTCTCGGTACCCTCTGGATCGGCGATCTCGCCTGCAAGCACATCAACGGCGCCGTCTTCAAGGTCGAAGATCCGGCTATCGAGCAGCCCCGCGCCGACGCCTTCGAGATCAGCCCCACCGCTCCCCTCTTCGGTTGCAAGGTCCCCCTCGCCACCGGCATGGCGGGGATGCTCGAAGAGGCGCTCCTCGACAAAGAGAAGCTCACCCTCGAAATGTTCCGCTTCGGCAACGGCCTCGACATGGAAGGGGAGCGCCGCCCCCTGCGTGTGCCCCTCGGTGAGTTCTTCGTCAGCGCCGATGCCGAGGGGTTACTCCTTTCTTTCAGCCTGCCGAAGGGGAGTTATGCGACCAGCGTGCTGTGCGAGGTGATGAAGGGGGA
>JACUTW010000094.1 GCA_014859605.1 Desulfuromonadales bacterium | reverse complement strand
TAAATGATCGGAACCGTAGGCTTTCTCTGCCGTGCCTGCATGCAGAGCTGTAAAGTGAGAACTGAAAAAAATATGATCGATACGAACAAGTGGGAAAAAGGGGATAAGCCGGTTTTGAATCTGGAGGGCCCGTGGAAAGGTGAAGCCGAAGCCCTGGCCCGCCTCTGTATGGGCGTTATGCAGATGACCAGCAAGGAGTTTAAAGATCTCTGACTGTTCAGGGGAGTTGAAATCACCGCCAAGGATGACAGGGAATTCACAGGGGAGAATATCCTCCCGTAATAGATTCGAGAGTTGTCGATCCCGACGTGTCCAGTTGCCCCAGGTCGGGTGAATGTTAAAGACCATAACCGGACCCCAGGGCGTTTCTGCCCTGACAACCTGGACTTTGCCCTTATCCCGTTTCGACCATTGATGCGCCAGTGGATAACGGCTGACCGTCGCTTGCAGTAAATCCGGGTTATAAACCTTGCTCCAGGTATCACCGTTTAAACGGGAAAGTTCATCCAATGCCCGGGAAAGGTCTGAAAAATGTGGCGGTATGATCTCCTGAAGAAGGAGGATATCCGGCCCGTGCTCTACAAGCGCCGCGGCGATTCGCTCCGGGCTTGAGTTTCTCGACCAGACGTTAAAACTCATCACCTTCAAGACGGCAGGCGAAGCATCAGCAACATTGGGACGCGGCAGGAGCAGCGGTGCGTAAGTATAAAGAATAATACCCAGAGAGACGCTGAGGACGACTGATAACGACCACTGGCGCAGCAGCAGTGCATAGACAACTCCGGGAAGGAGAATGACTAGAAACCACGGCATCAGATAACCGGTATATCTCCCCGGAAAAAGATGGTCGCCGCTCCACCAGTGCAGGGTCAGGCCGATAAGAGCGGCCAGACCGAAGGCCCACAAAACTTTCCAACTCAGCACCGTGATGCAATATGTCATGGGTCCTCTTGTTTTCATGAAAAAGCGACTTTCGCTAACGGTTGAAAATTCTTAGTTTCAAAACAGTTTTCACTCTTTGGCATGGGCTGTTTTATAAAGCCCGTATCTCCGAATCATGATATGGGGCTTTTCTTTGTAACCAATCAGTCGGTGGACCCAGAGTGCCGGCACATTTTTGGCGTCGAAATATCCATAGGCCTTGTCGTAGCCGTTCTGGTGAAGAGTGAAGAGGACACTGCTGAGAAACCAGGTGGTTAGAGAATTTCCTCGCTCGTTTGGATCGACATGCATGTCGAACATATAAACGTCATCCGGACCCAAATCGATTTCGAACCACTGCAGATGGGGATGGTGCTGTGGAGCATGGGACGTGGCGCGAGTGACATACCAGAGATCACCGATCGTCATCCCGTCACGCACCATGGCGAAGGAACGGTACCCAAGGCGAAAACGATGTTCAACTTGTTCACGCCGGCTGCGCAGAGAGTAGCGCAAATCATAGGATCGAAAATTTTCAGGTCCCAGGTCATAAATCATCGGGAGATCTCCGTTCGGTTCTTTCACCGGGCGAAGAGTGCTGAGAGCCCTGACAACCGGCACCGTTTCTTCACAATGATACAGATTGGACAAGCAAGCGGTCATGAAGCCTTCTTGCTGACATTGCTCAATGAACTGAAAATATTTGATGCGCAGTAACGAGATCATTCTCCCGGCTCTCCTTTCTGAGTATGTGGTCAGAATTAGTCGCAGCAATCCGCACCAGAAGCTCTTCTGCCCGGTTTCCGCTCGTCCTTTCCAGAGCGACAAACAATCGGATCAGCGACTTACACGGCAATTCATAGAGAGCGTCCGAGCCAAAGACGATGCGTTCAAAGCTTATGCGCGACAGCAGCAGGCCGATGACTGTGGCAGATAAGGCCGAGACATCGACAAAGAGGTGATCGTAGCACTGCAGCAGTTTTTTCAGGCGTGGCAGGACTGTGGATTCAACCTGTGGCTGATCCAAACCGAACGCACCGGCGTGGGCAATGACCACCGGATGCCGGGTCAGATTGAAATCGATACCATCAATATTCTCTAGCAGCCCGAAGCAGGGCCCACACGATTCGTTGATATCTGGATAAGAGCCGCCGTGAATAATCACCGGCAGGTTTGCCTTGCTGGCAGCAGCCAGGATCGCCTCAAGACGGGAGCGCCCGGCGGCAGTGCAAAGGTTGATGCCGGACAGGCAGGGATGCACCTTGAGCGCGCGCACCTCCCAGAGTCGAATGGCCCGTTGCACTGTCGCTTCGATCGCAGCCTCGGCGGTCTCCACCGGCACCGAATAGCCGAGGAGAAAGCGCGGATCGTTCCCGAATATTTTCGCCAGCAGGGTCATGTCTTTGTCGGCATCGGTGCCGGGGCGGGTGACCGGCAAGAGCAGCCCCCGTGAAATCCCGCCGAGCAGCATGTGATCAGCAAAACAGCGCGGGCCGGTATGGACGTAAAGTCGGCGCAGGCCCAGCATTGCCAGGCGTTCCTGCATCGCTGCCGGCAGATCGTGCGTTGCATCGCTCTGCGGAGCCAGATCCATCTCGCCGGTCCCGGGGGGGAGATAGCAGAGGTCGACGGTACTCCAGAGCCCGGCCGTCTGCTGATTTTCGTTGTAGCGGCCTGCCCCGAAGACGACTTCGAAGGGATGCATATGCAGATCCGTCAGCCGGTGTTCGCGCCCGATCGCCTGAAGGATTGTCAGATAGCGTTCCACTTCAGCTTTGTCGAGATCCATAACCATCGTCCTTAAGAAACCAATCAAATTTACAGGGATGAAGAGGATGCAGAGGATAAGGGCATAATCAAGAGTTTTTGATTCAAACAAAGAACTAATGCCCAATTTTTAAAGGATTTATCCCTTTAATCACTTTCATCCCTGTTAAAAGTTTTCGATTCTGATGCCTTCCTTATTTGAATTCCATCGCCTGCAGAGCTTTGCGGTCGATCTTTCCCCGCTCACAGCGCGGCAGTCTGGCGATGTTGCACAGGCGCCGCGGGATCATGTAAACGGGAAGCTGCTGCTTGAGCTGTTCAAAGGCGGCGGTCGTATCGTCGTTCAGCTCCCCTTCGATAAAGGCGACCAGTTCCCGGAGATCCAGATCGCCGGTAGACACAACAGCGACGGCGACGTCGTGCACCCCCGGCAGGGCAGAGAGGGCATGCTCGATCTCACCTAACTCGATGCGATACCCCATGATTTTCACCTGATGATCAGCGCGGCCGACAAATTCATAAGTGCCGTCCGTTCTTTGGCGCGCCAGATCGCCGCTGCGATAGATGCGCCCACCGGGGCGGAATGGATCGGACAAAAAGGCCTGGGCGGTCTTTTTCGGAGAATTCAGGTAGCCGCGGGCCAGACCGGCGCCGCCGATGAAGAGTTCGCCGATCTCCCCGTCGGGAACGGGGGCAAGGTCGTCGTTGAGGAGGTAGACATAGGTGTCAGTGCAGGGATGACCGATGGGGATCAGTTCCTGCGGGCTTTTGGGCATCTGCTCGATCCGATGGAACAGGGAAATGCCGGTGGCTTCCGTCGGTCCGTAGACGTTGAAGAAAGCTTTCTCCGGGAAGTTCTCCATCCACTGCATCAGCCAGCGGGTCGACAACGCCTCGCCGCCATAAAGGACCCGCCGAAGTGCGGGCAGGCGGCCGGGGCGCAGGACGCCGGCGCGGGCCAGATACATGAGCAGGGAGGAGATGCCTTTCCACAGGGTGATTTGCTGTTGCTCCATGAAGGTGACGAGTTTTTCCGGAAAGAGTGTCAACGCTTCTGCAGCGATAAAGAGGGTGGCGCCGCTGCGTAGCGTCGTGAAGATATCAAAGGTCGACATGTCGAAATGAAAGGGCGCGGTGCAGAGGATGCGGTCTGATGCCGCGATGTCAAAACTGTGCACTGCCCAGTCGATATAGCTGCGGATATTGCGGTGATGGATCATCACGCCCTTGGGTTGACCGGTCGAACCCGAGGTGTAAAGGATATAGGCGAGGTCGTCATCAGCCACCTCCTGCGCCGGGCTTACTGCCGGATAACGATCGACCCAGGCCTGATCGAACTCAAACTCTCCGGTGTTTTCCGTCGCTTCGCCGAGGCAGACGATCGGGATATCGCCCCCGGCAAGGCGCCTCGCCAGAGGTCGCGTTGTCGCATCACAGATGAAAGCCCGCGGCGCGCAGTCGTGCAGGATACCTTTCGCCCGGTCAGGGGGGGATTTTGGATCGATCGGCACATAAACGGCGCCGGCCCGGAGGATGCCGAGCAAGGCGGTGAGACAATGCACCGACCGCGACAAGCAAAAGACCACCCGCTCCTGCGCGCTCACTCCGAGACTGTGCAGGGCCTGACCGACACGGTTGCTGCTTGTAGCCAGGTCAGCATAGGTCAACACCTCTTTGCCGTCATGCACGGCTGCTTTTTCCGGTGTCCGGATCGCCCAGAGGTCCATTTCATGCTGCACAGAGAGTCGGGTCATGATGTCAAAGTCCCATGAAGCGGGAGATGATGTTCTGCTGCATCTCGCTGGTTCCGGAATAGATGGTGGCGGCAATGCTGTCCCGCAGGTCACGTTCGACGTCGTATTCCTGCATATAGCCGTAGCCGCCGTGAATCTGTACGGCATCGAGACAGGTCTGTTTTAGCGCTTCGCTGATGTAGAGTTTGGCAATGGACGCTTCAAGGGCGGCGCGTTTGTGCTGATCCTTGCTCGTCGCCACTTTGTAAAGGATCAGCCGCCCGAGTTCGAGAGCGATCTTCATCTCGACGATCTTGCTGGAGACCGCCTGAAACTTGCTGATCGGCTGGCCAAAGGCGGGGCGTCCCTTGGCATAGGCAACGCAGGTTTCCATAACCCGCTCCAGGGTCCCGAGATGTGCGGCCGGGAGGAGGCAGCGCTCCCACTCCATCGATTCGTTAAAGAGGATCGCCCCCTGGCCTTCGCTCCCCACGAGATTTTCGGTTGGCACTGCACAGTCGGCGAAGACGAGTTCACCGTTTTGCAGGGTATCGAGCCCCATCTTTGCCATCGGTGGACACTGACTAAACCCGGTCATCCCCTTTTCGACGATCAGGCAGGAGAGGCCACTGATACGGCTGACTTCCGGATTAGTGACGGCGAAGACGAGGACGATATCGGCGATCGGACCGTTGGAGATGAAGATCTTCGTACCGTTGAGCAGGAATCCGTCTGCGGCATGTTCAGCCCGGCTGCGCATGCTGAGGGCGTCGGAACCGGATCCGGCTTCAGTGATCGCCTGGGCAAAGATCTTTTCACCGCGCATGAGGGGGGGTAAATAGCGGCGCTTCAGTTCTTCGCTGCCGAAGGAGTTGATCTGCATGCCGCAGAGGAGTTGGGTGCAGACGGCATGAACCAATCCCGCATCCTTGCAAGCGTAGCCGAAGGCCTGCGTCGCCACGACCGTGGTCAGGAAATCAGCACCGCAGCCGCCGTAGGCCTCGGGGAAGGGGAGGGCCATCAGCTGCATTTCAGCGCATTTCTGCCACGCTGCGCGCGGGAATTCATTCCCCTCGCCACACTCGGCTAGTTCCTGGCGGGCGAAGCGAATGATCGAGTCCCGGATCTCCAGCTGTTCCTCATTCAGGGCGAAATTCATCATCAGGCTCCCGCCGACAATCCGGCCTTGCGATCGATCAAAGCAGAGATGGTGCCGATGCTGGAAAAGTTCTCCGGCGTCAGATCGTCCCCTTCGATGTGGACAGAAAACTTCTCTTCGAGAAATCCCAGCAGCGTCATAATCCCGAAGGAATCGATGATACCCTGCTCAAGAAGCTGATCATTGTCGGCAATTTCTGTCTTGGCGCCGTCAGCAGCCAACTCCGTGGCGATGAAGTGACGAATGGAATCTTTGCTCATGATGGCCTCCGTTCAATATCGATGAATCCGCCTGGCAGGCAGGCATCGGCAAGTAATTCTGCGACGTCGTGAATGCGTATATTCCCTTCTCCTCCGTCCTCTTTGAGACCATCCGCCAGCATCGTCAGGCAGATGGGACAGGCGGTTGCAATGACCTGGGCACCACAAGCCTTGAACTCACGGAAGCGCTCACCGCGCATAGTGTCGCCAGTCCGTTCTTCCAGCCAGAAACGGCCGCCGCCGCCACCGCAACAGAAGGTCTCATCGCCGCAACGCGGTACTTCGACCGGGGATTGTCCGAGGGCTTGTGTCAGCAGGAATCTCGGTTCGCTGGTCATGCTGTGGTAGCGGGCCAGATAGCAGGAGTCGTGATAAACAATGACCGCGGGAGAGAGGGGGGCGATGACCGGCAGCCGCCCTTCCTGCACCAGTCGTTGCAAAAAGGTCGTGTGATGAACCACTTCCCATTGCCCGCCAAAAGCCGGGTATTCGTTCTGCAGGGTGTTGAAACAGTGCGGGCAGCCGGTGACGATGGTCTTCACCGGGTAGGGGGCGAGGGTGGCGATGTTCTTTGTCGCCAGCGATTGGAAGAGATATTCATTGCCGGTGCGGCGCGCGGCATCGCCGCAACAGCTCTCCTGCGCCCCGAGGATGGCAAAGTTGATACCGGCCTGGTGGAAAAGGAGGGCCTGCGCTTGCGCCGTGCGCCGCGCCCGGTGGTCGTAAGCCGCGGCACAACCGGGCCAGAAGAGGACTTCGGAGTCAGGTGCGTCGGCCAGCAAGGGGATATCGAGTCCCTGCGCCCAATCGCCGCGCCCCTGGCGGGGGAGGCTCCAGGGATTGCCGCTGCTCTCGACACCGCGAAAGGCGGTCTGAAGCTCGGTCGGGAAGCGTGACTCGGTGAGGACGAGGTGGCGACGTAAATCGACCAGCCGCGGCACATGTTCTATCGCTATCGGGCACTGGACTTCGCACGCCCGGCAGGTGGTGCAGGCCCAGAGCGTTTCGTCTTTAACCACAGTGCCGGCAATAGGCTCCGGCGATTCATTGGAGAGTTGCGTGCTGAGCGCTTCGCCGAGCTCTTTGGGCGACAGCGGTTTCTTTGTCAGCCAGGCCGGGCATTGCGTCTGGCAGCGGCCGCAGCCGGTACAGGCATCGGTATCAAGGAGTCGTTTCCAGTGGAAGTCTTTGATCGTGCCGACGCCGTAGGAGGTCGCATCTTCATCGCTGAAATCAAGGGGGACAAGAGCGGCTGCCCCCTGGCGGTCAACAAGGAAGAGGGCGGCGCTGCCGCTGGCAAGATGGAAAAGGCGGGTAAAGGGGATGATGGCAATAAAAACGAGAGCAATACTCAGATGCCCCCACCACAAACCTTGGTGCAGGGTTGAATAGCTCTGGGGTTCGAGACCGGAAAAGAATGATGCCAGCCCGAAGCCGACCGGCGACGATAAGGCCCAAAGGTCATCCTCGCGGGCAAGCCGGACTCCCTCCAGGAGCAGACCGCTCAGCGGCAACAAAGCGATCAGCACCAGCGGCAGGGCGCTGCCGGCCGGCCGGCTCAGTTCCACCGGTTGCGTCCGCCAGCGACGCCAGGCGGCGATGCTGACTCCCGCCAGGACCAAAAGGGCGAAGAGGTCGAGAGCAAGTTTCAGTCCCAGATACCAGACGCCGCTGAAGGTCGGCAGTCCGAAATGCTCCTGTAACATGACGCAGAGGGTGGCGAGAAAGAAGAGCGCGAAGCCCCAGACGAGAAAGGCGTGAAAATGCCAGGGATGCTGCGCTCTGCGGAAGCGGCGCTGCGTCAGGATGTCGACCACGACCGCCAGGATACGCTGCAGTGGGTGATCAAGCCGATCCCTGAGTTTGCCCTGCCCCAGGCGCCAGCGCCGTACCTGCCGCTTTACCCCGATAGCGCAGACCACCACGGCGATGCTCGCCAGCAGGTAAAGGAGCCAGTACATCTGGCTGTAAGTTCCCAAGGCTCGGGTGATTTCCATGCCAACACCCTCAGGCGGCGTGCGGCCGCTGCGCTTTCAATTCCTGAATCAACATCGGTACGACTTCGAAGAGATCCCCGACAATTCCGTAATCACAATGCTGGAAAATTTCCGCCGTGGGATCTTTGTTGATCGCCACGACCTTGTGCGCCGAGCGCATCCCGGCCAGATGCTGGACAGCGCCCGAGATGCCGCAGGCGATGTAAAGGTTTGGAGTCACCACTTTGCCGGTCTGACCAACCTGGTGGGCGTGATGAATCCAGCCGGCATCGACAGCGGCGCGGCTTGCACCGAGGCCGGCGCCGAGCACCTGACAGAGTTCCCGGAGAACGGCCCAGTGATCAGCACCCCCCATCCCCCTCCCGCCGGAAACCACGATTCTGGCGTCGGCGAGTTCGGAGATGCTGGCGGAAACGTTCACCATCTCCTTGATGCTGCTGCGTAAATCGTTGGGGTTTATCATGGTGTGGTAAGCGATGGCGGGGAGGGCATCGCCGTTTCGCTCGATCTGGAAGCTGGCCGGGCGCAGGGTCACCAGCGCCGGACGCCGGTCAAGACGCAGATCGGCCAACAGCTTGCCAGCATAAAAGGGCTTACGAACCAGCGGTGTGCCCTGAGCCGCCACCCCCAAAGCAATGCAGTTTTGAGCCAATTCAGCATCCAGACGTGCCGCCAGCGCCGCCAGCCAGCTCTGGCCCAAGGCTGAAGCCGGTCCGACGATCAGTTCGATTTCAAGGTTTTTGACCAGCTCGGTCAGCAGTGGCAGCCACGCTTCGTGACTGAACGGTGGGATTTGATCTGCCGGCACCGCATGCAGGGTGGCGATTCCGAGACCGCGCAAATGGCTCCCAACGTCTTCGGCATCGCCGTCCGTCCAGAGGGCGTGCAGCTCCGCCCCAGCCGATCGGGCGCTGCGCGCCGTCGTCGCCACCGCGACCAGGCTAGCGGTTGTCATTTCTCCGCGAGGTTCGAGTAAGACCAGCCAACGCATGCTCTGCCTCCTTGCCGGTTTATGCTTCCTGCCGCAGCAGTTCGGCGAGTTGTTGTCCCCCGGTAGTGATCTCCCCGGAAAAAATCTGTTGTTTTCTTGCTGTGTGTTGCAGGGTGACGCACTCCACTTGCCAACCCGCTGTCAGATCAACATCCAGGGGCGGGGCAACCTCGTGCAATGGTTTGTTTTTCGCTTTGAGCACCTGCGGCAGCGCTGGATAGCGCGGGACATTGATCCCTTTCTCGGTGGTGACGACCGCCGGCAGGGGCAGGTCAAGAACCAGATGACCCCCTTCGATTTCACGCTTGACCAGGAGTCGCGCACCATCGCCGATGGTGAGCTGCGAAACCGCGGAGGCATGGACGAAGTCGAGCAGTTCCGCCACCCGTTCGGGTACCTGCGCATCGTCACTATCGACCGTCTGTTTGCCGGCCAGAATCAGATCGGGAGCAAGTTCGCGCAGCGTCGGCAGCAGGCAAAGAGAGCGTCCGCGTCCGGTCAGTTCCATCCCCTCCGGCAGGCGCACCAAGACGCCGGACTCGACCCCCATCGCGAAGGCGCAACGCAGCGCCTTGCGGGCCACATCGCCGCCGAGGCTGACGGCAATGACCTCTGCACCGAGGCTTTCCTTCAGCCGCACCGCTTCCTCCACGGCATATTCGTCATAGGGGTCGAGGACGAATTCAAGCTGTTCGGTCAATACACTCCGTCCGTCCGGAGCTATTTCCGGGGTGGCGGCGGTATCGGGGACGGCATTGACAAGGACGACAACTTTCATGGGACCTCACTTGTTTGTAACTTTATAAATTCTGATGAGCACTAATCTTCCGCACCGGGATTTTCTCCCTCCCCTTCAAGGGGAGGGTTGGGGTGG
>JACUTW010000093.1 GCA_014859605.1 Desulfuromonadales bacterium | reverse complement strand
CGATACAGTAGCTGATTGAAACGGGTTAATCAAGGGGATTTATTCCTCCCGCATGCTCTACTCGGCCCCTTCAAGGGCGGCAATCCGTCGCTCCAGGGAGGGATGAGTCGAAAAAATATCCATCCATCCGGGCGGCGCACTGATTTTGAGAGCCGCGTAGGCATGCTGTGCCGGTTCAAGCTCAATATCTGCCGGAACTCCGGCCAGGGTTTTGAGGGCTGCAACCATGTGTTGCCGCTCGCAAAGCTCGGCGTGCTTTGACATAAGTGATGCCTCCCTGATGGAATTGATTCATTGACGAATGGAATAGCACGGGGCAATGACAGATCCTGTCATTTGTACAGGGAGAAGGAGAAACTGGCTGGCGGGGACGAGCAAGGGACAGCACAACAAAGAGCCCCACGACCTTTTCAGGTGGTGGGGCTCTTTGTTGTGTCTATAAAATTCTGGTCGGGATGAGAGGATTTGAACCTCCGGCCCCCTGCTCCCGAAGCAGGTGCGCTACCAGGCTGCGCTACATCCCGACATGACTTACTCTTTAACAGACGGCTTTATTAGCATGGGCGGGGATGAAATGCAAGCCGATTTTGTTACCGGTGAAAAACTCTGGTTGCTATTCAGCATGGCGAATCGATGCGTTCAACGAAGAAAGAACTTCTGGTTTTTGTGGAACGCTTTGAAGGCCCCCTTTGAAAAAGGGGGATTTAGGTGGATTTGCATGGTCGCAAAGAGAAATCCCCCCCAGCCCCCCTTTTCCAACGGGGAGCTGAAAAGTTAGAACACTAAGCTTTTACTCCGATGCCGCAGCGGGACTCTCCGCTCCTGTCTCAGTCACCGGCTCCGGTCGCGGCAGCAGCACCCACATCTTCCCCTGTTGCTTCATCCGTCCCGCCAAAGCTCCGGCTTTTTCCCCCTGCCCCCAGAAGAAATCGGCGCGCACGGCGCCGCGGATGGCGCCGCCGGTGTCGTGGGCGAGGACGAGGCGCTGCAGCGGCTCTTTGCTGCTGGGGCGGGTCGTCGACAGGAAGACCGGCGCGCCCAGGGGGATGGTGCGGGGATCAACGGCGATGCTGCGCTCGGCCGCCAAGGGGATGCCGAGGGCGCCGGGGGAGGTGTCCGGGCTGCCGGGGAGGGTTCCAAAGAAGACGTAGCTGGGGTTTTCGTTGAGCAGAGCCGCGGTTTCGTCCGGGTTTTGCTGTGCCCAGGCTTTGATATTCTGCATCGACATCTGGTTTTTGGTCATCGCGCCCCGGTCGATGAGGAGCTTGCCGATGGAGCGGAAGGGGTAACCGTTCTGATCGGCAAAGTGGACCATGACGGCGCTGCCGTCGTCGAGAAGAACGCGCCCCGAGCCTTGAATATGCATGAAGAAGAGTTCGACCGGATCGTCGATCCAGAAGAGTTCTTTGCCGGCCAGGGGAGCCGGATCGCTCTCGAGTTCAGCGCGACTGTAGTAGGGGACGACTTTGCGTCCGACCAGGCGGCCGCGCAGCCGGTAGTTGGCGAGATCAGGGTAGACGCTGCGCAGATCGACAATCAGCAAATCGTCGGGGAGCGCGTAAAGGGGGTAGCGGTAGCGGTCGCTGCGCTGGCGGCTGCCGTTGATGTTGGGGATGTAATAGCCGGTGACCAGGCCGGTGTCGCTGCCGTCGGGGTTGCGCACCTGATGCGGGATGAAGCGCTCCTCGAAAAATCTCCGGACGGCGTCACGGTCGACGGCGACCTGCCCGGCCTCGGCGCAGACCGCGCTCCAGTCGGGCCGTTTTTTGATGCTGACGCACCCCTTGAGAAAGGGGTCGAGGGCGGCGCTGGGGTCGTCCAGGGACCAACCTTCGACCGTGTCCCATTCGACCGGAGTGAGGGGGAGGATCGGCAGTGCGGGCGGCGTCGGCTCCTCTACGGGAGGTGGCGGCAACGGAACTTCCGGGGCTGGGGCGGGGAGCGTACAGGCGCTGAGGCAGCCAAGAGCGATAAGGGTCACGAAAAGTTTTGTAAAAGAGGTCATTGGCTCACTGCTGGGTTGGGGAGGGGCTGAAGCTTCTCGGTCTGCGGCGGGAGGGCTTGCTTCGGGGTATAGGTGAACTCCCATTTGTCGTAGCTGGCAGCACTTTTGAAATTTTCATATTCTTCCGGGAAACCGTCCTGGCGGAAGGGGGTGAGGGTACTGGTGCTGCGCACACCTTTGATCCGGCCGAGGCTCTGGACGGTGACACTCTCGCCGCCGACGTCACCGCCGGCGCCGATCAGTTCGAACTCAGTATTAGTAAAGGGATCGAGGTAGGCTTTGCGCAGATGGCGCTTGGTCTGCAGAGAACGGGGATCCTTGAGGAGATCCTCCACGGTGCGGGGGTAGGTCCCGACCCCGCCGTGGCCGGTTGCGTAGTAACTTTCGATGGCGCGGCGGTACTGATCGCCGCGAAAGAGGAGCTCGGCTTCCCGTTCGCGCTGCATCACCTGTGACCAGGTCTGCCCGGTCAGGCCGAGCATCAAGCCGATGACCACGACGGCAAGGAGGACGGTGAAGAGGGTGATCCCTCGCTGCGAAGAGAGGTAGCGCATCGGCGTCAAGTTATTTGCGTTTCCAGGTCGTCCCCTGAGCGCTGTCGAGGAGGAGAATCCCCTTGGCGGCGAGCTCATCGCGAATCTGGTCAGAGCGGGCAAAGTCGCGGTTGGCGCGAGCGCTTTGGCGGGCGCTGATCAGCTCTTCGATCGCTTCGGCACTCAGTCCGGTTTCGCCGAGGCCGGCATGCTTCTGCTTCTCCAGCCAGGTTTGCGGATCCGAGACAAAGAGGCCAAGGACGTTGCCGAGCTGCACCATCCCGGCGCGGGCAGCAGTGACGGCGGCCAGGGCGGCGCGGTCACTGGCGAATTCGGGGATGGCCGTCACCCGGTTCAAGGCGCGGACGAGGTCGAAGAAGTGGCCGATGACCAGAGCGGTGTTGAAGTCGTCATCCATCGCTTCTTTGAAGCGGGATTCAAGGGTGCATGCTCGTTCGCGCAGCTCTGCAATCTCTTCCCGCTCCGGCCCGGCGCTCTTGTCCTGCGCCTGTTGGAGAAAGGCATCAGCTCCGGCCAAGGCTTGATAAAAACGGCTCAAACCGAGGCGCGCTTCGTCGAGGTTCTGGTCGGAGAAGTCGATGGGGGAGCGGTAGTGGGCGGTGAGGATAAAGAAGCGCAGCACCTCGGCATCATAAGTCTTGAGGATATCGCGGATGGTGAAGAAGTTGCCGAGAGATTTACTCATCTTCTCGTGGTTGACGTTGACAAAGCCGTTGTGCAGCCAGTATTTGACGAAAGGCTTGCCGGTCGCGCCTTCGCTCTGGGCGATTTCATTCTCATGGTGCGGGAAGACGAGATCCTTGCCGCCGCCGTGAATGTCGAAGGTCTCGCCGAGGTACTGCATACTCATCGCCGAACATTCGATGTGCCAACCGGGCCGTCCCGCGCCCCAGGGGGATTCCCAGGCCGGCTCGCCGGCTTTGGCGGTTTTCCACAGGGCAAAGTCCATGGGATGGCGTTTAAGCTCTCCCGGCGCAATGCGGGCGCCGGCGCGCATCTCATCCATATTGCGTTTGGAGAGTTTGAGGTAGTCGGGGAAGTTTTCGACGGCGTAATAGACATCGCCGCCGCTGGCATAGGCGCGGCCACAGGCGATCAGGCGCTGCACCAGGGTGATAATCTGCTTTATATGCAGCGTCGCTTTCGGCTCGATCGTCGGCTTCTTCAGGCCGAGGGCATCCATGTCTTCATCAAAGGCGCGGATAAACTCTTCGGCCAGGGCGTTGCTGTCGATGCCGCGTTCGTTGGCGCGGTTGATGATCTTGTCGTCGACATCGGTGTAGTTGCGGACATAGGTGACGTCATAACCGGCAAACTGCAGATAGCGGTAGATGATGTCAAAGACGATATTGGCGCGGGCATGTCCGATATGGCAATAATCGTAAACGGTGACACCGCAGACGTACATGCCGACGTGTCCCGGCCGCAGCGGCACAAACTCTTCTTTGCCGCCACTCAAGGTATTATAAAGACGCAGAGACATGGAGACTCCTCAGGATGGATCGCGCCGGTGCGGCGCCAAAGCGTCATTTTTAGCATAAACGGCCCATAAAAAGCAAAGGCAGGAAGGGGGAAATCCGGGAGGCGTTACTGTTTCAGGCTCCCTTTGTAGCGCTTGATCCAGTTCTGCAGTTCGACCTCTTCACTCTCCAGTTCAAAGGCGTTGATCAGGCCGCGGCGGATCGAGACCGAGACCGCACGGTTGCGCAGGTTGAAGGCATCGCCGACCTTGTCGCTCTGGAATTGATCGAGATCGAGACCGAGTTTGCCGTAAAGGGAGTTGAGGCGGCTCTGTACGCCGCGCCGAGACAAATAGCGGCGCTGGGCGATGAGGTTGTCGGTGAGGCCGAGAGAGATATCGACCAGGGCTTCGTATTCGATATCGGAGAGGGCGGTCTGGCTGTGGCCGGTGCGCCCCTGCACCTTGCGGACTTCGGGATCGATCCAACACTGGTCGTCAAAGAGGACAGTGGCGATGGCGGCGGCGATCCGCTCGCGCGGGTTCGATTTGAGGATGTAGCCGTAGACGGTCTCGGCCGGGACGATGCGCGCCAAGGCGCGGACATACATCTCGTCTTTGTGCTGGCTCCAGAGGATGATGCGCGCCTTGGGGTTGCGGCTCCACAGCGCCTTGGCAAAGTCGATGCCGTTGAGTTCCGGCATCTGGATATCGCTGACCACCAGCGGCACTTCCCGCTCCAGCGCCATCTCCAGGGCGATCAGGCCGTTCTGGGCGCGCTGCAGGCGGCAGTGATGCTCGGGATAGGATTTGAAGATCGATTCGAGAAATTCAAAGTCTTTGGGGTTGTCTTCCGCGATCAGGATGTCGGTTATCTGTTCCATAAATCACTTCCTTCAGGAGGCTGTGTTGTAGGAAAGCTCAAAACGGGTACCGCTGCTGAAGCGGGAGGGGCTCCAATCGATCCGGGCATTGATGATGCGGGCGCGTTCGCGCATGTTGTTGAGGCCGCGTCCGCCGCTCCGGGCGGTCTCGAGATTGAAGCCGTTGCCATTATCCTCGACCGAGAGGACGAAATCGTCGCCGCGGCGTTCGATGACGACTTCATAGCGGCTGGCGTGGGCATGGCGGATGACATTATGAATCGCTTCCAGGGCAATTCGGTAGATGGCGAGCTGGACATGGCGGGACAAAACGAGCTCTTCGCTGGCCGGCGAGATGTAGAACTGGTATTCAGGCAAACCTTCGCGCGACATAGCGCGGTCGAGAAAGGATTCCAGCGCCGCCCCGAGGCCGAGAATATCGAGGGACTGGGGATGGAGATCTTCCATGACTTCGCGCAGATTCGCCATCGCCCGGCGCAGATCTTCCCCGACCCGCTGCGTCTCTTCGGCACATTTGCCGCAGTGCAGCACTTCGAGATCGCGTTGTACCGCCGACAAATCGGCGAGGGTTTGGTCGTGCAGGTCGCGGGCAATACGGCGCCGCTCTTCTTCCGCCCCTTCCAGAAGTTTTTCGGTGCTGACAACGCGGATCAGTCGTTCAGTCATGCGGTTGATCGAAATCGCCAGATCGTCAAGCTCGTCCTGCGCTTTGCGGGGAAAAGGGAGGGGGCTGAGGTCGCCGCCGGCGATGCGCCGGGCGCTTTCCGTCAAGAGGTGGATGCGGTGCAGGATCTGGCGGGCAAAGGTCAGAGCAATAAAGACGCCGATAAGAATCGCCACCACCAAAACGATCGTGCCGATGGTGGTGGTGCGGTAAACGATGGCGCTGATATCCTCATTGTTTTTGTTCTGAATGATTTCGCGTTCGCGTTGAATCTCTTCACTGAGGGCATTGAGCCGGCTGCGCAGATCGATGACGGCGTTACGATAATCTTCGCCGAAGAAGCTCCGTTCCGGGTTGAGTTTCTCTCCATTTTCGAGCAACGATTCTTCGTCGGGGAGCATGACCTTGATCGTTTGCAGCGAGCTGAGCAACCGCGCATAAAGGAGGCTCATCTCTTCATGGCGCTTGCCGTCAAAGGCATTCTCCGAGTGTTCGGGATGGGCGGCACTGCCGAGGGCATAAAGGCGCTTGGTTGCCATGTCGGCTTCGACCAGGGCAATAAAGGCAGCGCGCAGGTGATTCGAGGTCTGCGTCTTCTTCGACATATCCCAGTAGGTGTACTGGAGAAAGGCGAGGAGCAGGGTCAGCAGAAGCAGGACCGTTGCCGGGGCGAGGATAATCTTAAACTTCAGGGGGAGGCGCATCTTTGAAAAATATCACAGCATTAAAGGGAATACACTGTGCGATAGCACAGCCGCCCCTGCCGGTTTGATCCGTACTGCCGGCTGCTCATGCCGACACCGCCGCCGGGGTGGCAGTGTCCAGGGCCGGATCGAGGGGCAGGTAAACGATGAATTCACTCCCCTGACCGGGGGTGGAGAGGACGCGGATGCGACCATGATGGGCGGTGATGATCGCCTTAACGATCGAGAGGCCGAGTCCGGTGCCGCCAATATTGCGGTTGCGGGCTTCGTCGACCCGGTAAAAGCGCTCAAAGATATGGGGAAGATGTTCAGCGGGAATTCCCATGCCGGTGTCGCTGACATGAATTCGCGCCTCCTGCTCATCGTTCAGCGCCAGGGCGATGATCACCTGCCCCCCTTCCGGGGTGTATTTGATCGCATTGGTGATAAAATTGAGCAGGGCGCGGTGCAGGTGCATCTGGTCGGCGCGAATAAAGACTTCATGATCGACCTGCATCTGCAGGATCGTCTCGATCTTTTTCGGATCACTGAGGGTTTTGCTGTGAATGTAGAGATCCTGCAGCAGGTCGTTGAGGGAGAAGACGCTGAGATTAAGGTGGAATTCTCCGGATTCACTCTTGGCCAGATGGAGGAGTCCCTCGGTGATCTTCTCCATCCGTTCGATCTCTTCAAGGTTGGAGGCTAAAGTCTGTCGCAGTTCCTCTTCCCCTTTGGCCCAGCGCAGGGAGACTTCGGTCTCCCCTTTAAGGATGGCCAGCGGGGTGCGCAGCTCATGGGAAGCGTCGCCGGTAAATTGTTTGATCCGGCTGAACGAGTTGGCCAGGCGTTCGAGCGTTTCATTGAAAGTGATACTGAGTTCTGTCAGTTCATTCTTCTTGTGGCTGACCGGGAGGCGAAGATTGAGGTTCTCGGCGGTAATTTTGCGGATGTCATCGGTGATCCGCTGTAACGGCAAAAGGGCGCGACCGGCCAGAAACCAGCCGCACCCGCTCAACAAAAGAATCAGCAGCGGTGTATAGATGATGCGTTTCCAGAGTAACAACGCCAGAGCGGTGTCGGTCGCTTCGAGATTTTCTCCGACCTGCAGCACATCGACGAGACGGTCGTCGTCATACAGGGGCATGGTCATCACCCGGTAACGCTCTCCGGTCTCGCTGCTAAAGGTTTCAAAGTACGTCCCCCCTTGACTCAGTTGCCGCAGGGCGCGGCGGTTGAGGGGGAAGCGCAGGTCACCGATGTCCTCACTGACGCAGGTTGGTTCGCCGTGGGGGTTGCGTTGCTGGATCGCGACCCCCCAGTTGTGCCGCCGCAAGAAATTTTTGATCTCCTCACACTGGGCTTCCTCCACGCCGGGTTCATCATACGCCCCTTTGTGACCGAGGTCGGCGAGGATGTCACCGGTTCGCGCCAGACGGCTGTCGGTATTTCCTTCGAGAATGGTGGCGAGATGGCGATCCCAGAAGATTTCGCTGGAGAGCATTAAAATCGCCAGGGTCAAGGCAAACCAAAGGGTCAACTTGAACCGGATCGAGGAACGGAAGGAGGGGCGGTGGAGCAATCAGTCCTCCTTGAGCATGTAGCCGATGCCCCGGACTGTCTGGATCAGCTTCTTGTCGTAGTCGCGATCGATCTTCTTGCGCAGGTAATTAACATAGACATCGATAATATTAGTGAAGGAATCAAAGGTATAGTCCCAGACCCGTTCGGCGATCATGGTGCGGGTGAGGACCTGGTTGGGATTGCGCATAAAGTATTCGATCAGGGCGTACTCTTTGGCGGTCAGGTCGAGCTCGTCGTTGCAACGCCAGACTTTATGGGCGACCGGATCGAGGCGCAGGTCGGCAAAGCGGAGTTCGGCGCCGCGATCCATGGTGCCGCGCCGCAACAGGGCGCGCACCCGGGCGATGAGTTCGGCAAAGGCAAAGGGTTTGGTCAGATAGTCGTCGCTGCCGGAGTTAAAACCGGAGACGACATCGTCGACGCTGTCTTTGGCGGTCAGGCAGAGGACCGGGGTGCTGATCCCTTTGTCGCGCAATTCGCGCAGCACGGTCAGGCCGTCTTTTTTCGGCAGCATCAAATCCATGAGGATCAAGCTGTACGGGTTGGTTTCGGCCATGAAGAGCCCTTCTTCGCCATCATGGGCCAGATCGACATTAAAGCCTTCTTCTTCGAGGCCGCGCTTGATAAAGCTTGCGACTTTTTTTTCATCTTCGACCACCAGAATTTTCATGAAATGTCTCCTTTTGTGTTAGGTTCGGGGGGGAAATCAGCAACGCACGGACAACCGCTGTCCCTGCTTATTTAAGTCCAAGCTTGACCAGAACTTCGTTGGCGGTCTCTTCGACCGCCTTGCCGGTCACATCGACCATGACCCAGGGCTGGCGGCGATAAAAGGCCCGGACCTGGCGCAACTCCGTATCGATCTCTTCGAGGTCGGCATAAGCGGTGCGCGGATCCTGGCCAAGGGTGCGCAGACGGGCGGCGCGCAGTTCGACCAGGCGATGCGCGTCGATGATCAGGGCCGCCACCCGCCCCTGATCGATCTTGAAGAGTTCCGGCGGCGGATCGATGCCGGGGACCAGCGGCACATTCGCCACTTTCCAGCCGCGGTGGGCCAAGTAGATGGAGAGCGGGGTCTTGCTGGTGCGGGAGACGCCAACGAGAACGATCTCCGCCTTGTGGAGGTTACGCGTCTCCTGGCCGTCGTCATGTTTGACCGTGAACTCTACTGCCTCGATCCGTTTGTAATAAGCATCGTCAACCCCGTGCAGCAGCCCCGGCATCTGCTGCGGCGCCAGGCCGAGATAGCGGGACATGCGCAGCAGCAGGGGGGTCATCAAGTCGAGTGAGGGGATGGCGCGACTGGTACATTCGTCATGGGCGACCTGCGCCAACTCGTTGTTAACCATGGTATAAACGACCAGCGCATTAAGTCGGCTCGCTTCGTCGAGGATGTCGAGCAGGTGCGACTTGCTGCGGACATTGGCGATGCGCCGGGTGGTGACCGTCTTGTCCTGAAACTGGGTCAGGGCGGCGGTGCACATCCGTTCAATCGTTTCCCCGGTTGCGTCCGAGAGCAGAAAGATATATTTTTGTGTTCCCATGTGGGCCTTTTGGTAGAAAAATACCACCTATGTTATTTACTCATTAAATTCTTCATTAACATTAAAATGGAAAAAGAGTTGATGTCAAGGGCCGCTTCAGAGAAAAAATATTTAATTCAGGTGAAGGAAGCTTTTTATGGATGAATGGATTGAAGTTGTCTTGATTGTCCCGGCGACGGTTGCTGAAACTGCCGGGTTTGTTTTGGCTGAATTGGGGAGCGAAGGGGTGACTCTGGAAAACCGGGAACTCGACACTTTTGTTGCACCCGACCCGGAGGAAATAGTCAGCGAAAACCTGGAAGTCCGCGCCTACTTCCCGCAGCCGGAAGATAGCGCCGCGCTGCTGAGGGCGATTCACCAGCGCATGCTCGAAC
>JACUTW010000092.1 GCA_014859605.1 Desulfuromonadales bacterium | reverse complement strand
AGCCCTTCATGCCCGGCAAAGAGTTCGGCGAGGGTTCGTCCGAGAGCCTGACGCTCCGAGATGGCGGTGAGATTTTCGGCGGCGGCATTAAAGAGGGTGATGCGTGATTGCCGATCGACGGCGAAGACCGCCCGGTCGATATTCTCCATAACCTGGATATAAAGCTCGGGATCCCGTTGCCGGGGATGGTGACTGCTCATGCGGGATGGTCCTGATCCGAAAAGAAGACATCGACCAGCGCGCGCATGGTGGCAATCTCTTCAGCACGATTGATGCTCTGGCGAAAAGTAGCGGCGCCGGACAGGCCGCGGGCGTACCAGCAGAGATGTTTCCGCATTTCACCGAGACTGCGGCGTTCACCAAGAATTTCTAACGCCAAATCGAGATGGCGGTGCGCGACCTGCGCCCGTTCTGCCGGGGTCGGGGCCTGCCAGTCTTCGCCCTGCAGGCGCGCCGCCAGTTCGGACAGAAGCCAGGGGTTGCCGTAGCCGCCGCGGCCGATCATGATCGCGTCGCAACCGGTCTCGGCGAGCATGCGCAGGCCGTCATCAGCAGTAAAGATGTCGCCGCTGCCGATCACCGGGATCGTCAGTTCTTCTTTAAGGCGCCGCAGATGCGTCCAGTCCGACAGGCCGGAAAAACCCTGGCTGCGGGTGCGGGGATGAAGAGTGATGGCGTCGACGCCTTCGTCCTGGGCGATGCGGCCGATCTCCAGAAAGTTGAGCTGTTCGGCATCCCAGCCGGAGCGGATCTTGACCGTCAAGGGCCCGTCCCAGGCTGACCGCATGGCGGCAACGATGCGGCGAATCTGCTCGGGATCGCGCAACAGGGCACTGCCGCCGCCGCCCTTGGTGACTTTGGGAACAGGACAGCCGAGATTGAGATCGATCAAATCGGCGTGACTCGCCACCAGTCGCGCTCCTTGCGCCAGGTATTCGGGATCGCTGCCAAAGAGTTGCACGCCCAAGGGGCGTTCTTCCGGGCGGGAGTCGAGGAGTTCAAAGGTGCGATTGCGTCCCTTAGCCCGAACCAGACCGACGGCGCTGACCATTTCAGTAAAGACCAGCGCCGCGCCGGCCGGCTTCATGATCAGCCGGTAGGGGAGGTCGGTAATTCCGGCCATCGGTGCGAGAATAATCGGATTTTTCAGTTGGAGGTTACGAATTTTCATGGGGGTCTTCTGCATAAATTTTGTGCATGATACCGATCCGCCCCCCGGAGTGCAACGAGAAATTTGCTCAGTTAAACCTAAAAAAAGCAGTCAGCCGCAGATCAGGGCGGATAAGATCTGATATATCAATTCAGGTGTCTGGAGAAGGATCCGACAACAGTTTTATTCGCCTTTATCCGCAGTTATCCGCTTTTTCAGCGGCCAAATTCTTTAGATTTGAAAGAAATTATTCACCGCCGCACAAGATGCCACGCGGCAGATGCATGGTCACACAGTGCAGGGAACCGTGCTGGAGGATGAGGGGGGAGCAGTCGATGCCGATAATTTTCCGGTCGGGAAAGGCCTGGGCGATGACCTCCAGCGCAATTTCGTCTTGAGCGCAATCGTAGGTCGGGACGAGAACGGCGCCGTTGATGATCAGGAAATTGGCGTAGGTCGCCGGCAGACGTTCGCCGCTCGGCCCGTAGCAGGCTTGCGGCCAGGGGAGGGGGAGGAGGCGGTAGGGACGGTCGTCGGCGGTGCGGAAGCTGTGCAGCTGCACTGCCATGCGTTGCAGGGCGGTATAGTGTTCGTCGCCGGGATCGTCGCAAAAGACATAGGCGATGGTGTCGTTCGGGCAAAGGCGCGCCAGGGTGTCGATGTGCGAATCGGTGTCGTCACCAGCGAGATAGCCATGATCGAGCCAGAGGAAGCGGTGAGCACCGAGCAACTGTCCGAGTTGTGTTTCGATCTCTCTTTGCTGCAGATGGGGATTACGATTGGGATTGAGCAGGCATTCTGTCGTGGTGAGGATGGTGCCGGCGCCGTCACTCTCGATGGCGCCGCCTTCGAGGATGAGACCGACGATTTGCGGGGAATTCCCGCCGAAGAGGCCGGCCGCGGCGAGACGGCGGGTGATCTGATTGTCGTGGTTGGCGGCGAATTTGAGCCCCCAGCCATTGAAGCCGAAATCGAGGAGTAGCAGGCGCCCGCCCTCTGCGACGGTGATCGGTCCGAAATCGCGACTCCAGGTATCGTTGGTCGGCAGTTGGTATAAGGTCACCTGCTGCTCAACTCCGCCGGCCGCGATGATCAGCTCCATAATCTGCTCTGCTTGCGGGGCAACGATGATCACCCGTTCATGCTGGCTGATGGCAGCGGCGATAGCAGCAAAGACCGGTTCGACCAGTTCAATGTCGTCACTCCAGTCGCTGTCAGCGTGCGGCCAGCTGAGGAGGACGCCATCCTGCACTTCCCATTCGGCCGGGAGTCGACGGCTTGACATAAGTTTTATTCCTTTAGCTTGTTTAAAGAGGTGGGCTTTACAGGGAAGAGGACGTTAATCTCCGCTGCGTCCGACGGCGCAGCGAATAGGCTGACGAGCTCTGCTTCTTCATCACTCCCCACCGCGGCAATCAAAGGCAGGGGGAGGGGCAAAACATTCAGGTGTTTGACGCCGATCTGCTGATTGACAAGCAGTCCCCAAACAGTGCGACCGTCAGCGGTGCGGCGGCCAAGATCCCAAACCAGAAGAAAACGCAGGGATGACGTGCTCCCGCCGGCTTCGGCAGGAACAAAGCTGAAGCGCTGGCGTTGCCCCTCGACGAGTTGCGGGACGATCGTCGCTTCGTGCTGCTCCCGTCCCTGGAAAAGGTCGTAGAGGAGGGTTTTAAAGCCTTCTAAACCGACCTGGTTCGCCGGCCGCCACCCAGCGTCGGTCAGGCGCTGTTGCAGGGTCAATTCGTCGCTAACGACGATCAGGCTCAATGGCCGTAACGGATCCCCCCACAAATTTTGCGTTGTCTGCGGCAGCTCGTTCGCAAGATGAGCGGGCGTCATAAGCTGATGGGAGCGCGCCGCCCGGCCCAGCGAGATTGTGCGCAGATACGGATCGAGCAGGACCAGGATCATCCCCACGGTCAGCAGCCCCGCCGGAATCAACAGGAAGAGTTTGGTGCGCGGCGTGAACTTGAAAGGTCGCACTCCGCGTTTCAAGTTAAAGCCGCCGTAACGAAAACGGGTTTCGCATAAAGTAATCAAAAAAGTCAGCCACAGAGCGGCAAGTGCAAAGCCCGCCAAAACGTCACTGAGCCAGTGGAGGCCGAGATAGATGCGGCTGAAACCGATGAGGAGGACAATAAAGCTGCCAAAAAGGAGCAGGAATATCCGCGCTCCCCGCCAATTGCGGGTGGTATCGATGAGAAAGTAAACGATCAGACCGTAAAAGAGCAAAGCGGAAAAAGCATGCACACTCGGGAAGCTGGCGCCGGACAGGACAAGGTCGGGAAAGAGCGGTACCGGGCGGGGGCGGGCAAAGACATTTTTAGCCAGGACGGCAAAGAGTTCGCCGCCGGCCATACCGAAGATAAGGACCAGTGCCGAAAAGTCCCGGTTGTTGATGATCAGGGTAAAGAGCGCAAAAGCCCCGAGAATGAGCATCACCGGCGGGCTGCCGAGCCAGGTCAGGGTGGCAAAGAAGAGATCGGTCCAGGGATGGTGCAAAATGGCCAGAAGCTCGTAGCTGCGCTGGTCAAGCTGGATCAAGTCGCTCGAAATCTGAATACTGTGACCAAACCAGGCAAAGAGGGCGGCAAAGAGGATGCTGATAGTTAAACCGATCGTCAGACAGACGCCGGTGGCGTGGTCGGCAGTAAAGCGATGCACGACGAAGTACCAAAGACGGGGATGGCGCTTGCAAAAGGACTGTACCGCCTCGGTGCGCAGCAGTTTCTGCCACTGAACGGCAATCCTTGCCCCGGCGAGTCGTGAGCCCTTGCCGAGGAGGGGGAGGCCATAGCCCCAAAAGAGGGTGTTGAGAATAAAGAGGGCAGCCAGAAGGAGAATCAGCAAGCTGAAACGGCCGCTCCAGACCTGGACCATCTGCCAGCTTGCACCACAGATATAGCCGAGTCCCGGTGTAGCAATCCCCCATAAAATGCCGCTGATCAAGGCATACAAAGTAAAGGCAATGGGATTCATCCGCGCGCTGCCGGCAATAAAGGGGATAAAGGGCCGTAAAAAACCGACAAAGCGGCCGACAAAGACGCTCTTGCCGCCATGGCCGGCAAAGTAAAGTTGCGCCTTTTGCAGCAGGTTTTCCCGGCGCCGGAACCAGGGGCGCTGCATGATGGCGCCGCCGGCGCGGGCGCCGATAATATAACTGAGCAGGTCGCCGGCGATGCAGGCAAGGGCGCTGACGATGGCCAGGGTGACAAAATCGCCTTTACCGTTGGCGGCGAGAAAACCGGTAAAGACAATCATTAATCCGCCTGGATAAAAGATACCGATAAAAGCCAGGGAATCGATAAAAACCAGCAAACCGATGAGGCTGTAATAATAGCCGCCGATCGGTATCCAGTTGATGATGTTATTCAGCCAGCCTTCCATGCAGTGCTTCCCTAACCCGGATTATGCGGCAAAGAGCGCATGCCAGCGCTCAAAAATTGCGAGATTTTCAGCACCGAAACGCGCGACCCCCTGGCGAACGCGTGCGAGGGATTTCTCCACGGTCAATTCCGACTCCCCCTTGGAGAAGAAGAGGTCGGCGTAAGCGATAATGGTCTCTTCCCGGGTCTCGGGAATCATATCACGCAGCGGCAAAGGGAGGTGTTGCGCGCGAATGGTCGCAGCGCTGAGGCCGACACCGATATGCCGCTCGCAGACCAGAGCGTGGTGGGGCCAGCCTTCCGCTTCGAGGAGCTCGCGCCCTTTGTAGCCGTGCGCCAGATAAGGGAGGTCGCCATGACAGCCGATGGCCGGCGCCTGGACAAAACGGATACCAATATCGTGGAGGAGGGCCGCTTCTTCGACAAAGGAGAGATCGACGGATTCGCAGGGGGCCAGGCGACGTGCCACCGCCAATGCTTTGGCAGCGACCGCCCGGCTGTGAGCAAAAAGGATCTCCCGCGCTGGATCAGCGGGAGGATAATACTTATCCAGCAGGAGCCAGGGATTCAACTCTTCTCTTCCCCATGATGAAAGTGACGCAGTGTCGCCCGCCGCAGCGCCCCCTCCGGATCGATCCCGCCATCCCGCGCTACTGCCACCAGCGCAAAGAGGGCTTCCCCCAGCGCTTCGTCGCTTATACCTGCATATAATGCTTGAACTGTTGTTGCACAACTCGAGAGATTTTCACTGGAATTTGGCCAGACTCGGCCAGCCCGCGCACTCTTTTCAATCAGCTTTTGCGTGCGCGACAGGGCCGGCAGACTGCGCGGGATACTCTCCAGCAACGTGCGTTCGCTCTCGCCACGTTGTGCCTTCTCGCCCGCCTTGACCTTTTCCCACTGGGCGATTAAATCGGCGTGGTTTTGCAAGGTGACATCGGCAAAGACATGGGGGTGGCGGCGGATGAGTTTGTCGCTGATGGCATTGGCAATATCACCGACATCAAAGGCGCCGCGTTCAGAGAAGATCCGGGCATGAAAGACCACCTGCAGCAGAAGATCGCCAAGTTCGTCGCAGATCAGCGCCGGATTGCCGCTCTCGATCGCTTCGATCGTTTCATGGGCTTCTTCGAGGAGATATGGAACCAGGCTCTCCGGCGTTTGCTCGGCATCCCAAGGACAGCCGCCGGGGGAACGGAGGCGATCCATGATGTCAATCAGGCGCTGCAGGGCGCTGAGGTTTTTATCGAGGTTCATGGTTTTGTCCTGTGTTAAAAATTGAAGCATCGTTTTAGCGTAGCAGGGGGAAAAGAGCAAGATCAATGGATGACCAAAGACAAAGCGGCAAGAATCGGGCTGATTCTTGCCGCTTTTGTCTTGTCGGTCAGTCATGTCGCAGGATTATTTGCCTTTATCGGCCTGTTGGGCGTCGACGACGGCAATCGCCGCCATATTGACGATATCGGCAACGCTGTCGCCGCGCTGCAGGATATGCACCGGCTTATTCATCCCCATGAGGATCGGGCCGACAGCTTCGGCGCCGCCAAGTTTGTGAAGGAGTTTGTAGGAGATATTCCCCGACTGCAGATCCGGGAAGATCAAAACATTGGCATCCCCCTTCAGGCTTGAGAAGGGGAACTGTTTTTCGGTGATTTCGGAGTCGAGGGCGACGTTGGCTTGCATCTCTCCGTCGACGATCAAATCCGGCGCCGCTTCTTTGACTAACTCGGTGGCGCGGCGAACCTTGGTGGTCAGCGGATGTTCGACACTGCCGAAGTTGGAAAAGGAGAGCATGGCCACCCGCGGTTCCACATCGAAATCGCGTGCCTTCTTCGCGGCGAGGATGGCGGTCTCGGCGAGCTCTTCCGCCGTCGGTTCGATGGTGACGGTGGTGTCAGCACAAAAGACGACCTCCTTTTTAAAGACCATCATGTACAGGCCGTGCACTCTGGAGAGACCTTCCTGTTTGCCGATAATCTCCAATGCCGGCCGGATAGTGTCGGGATAGTGATGATTGAGGCCGGAGAGGAGAGCATCGGCATCGCCGTCCTGCACCATCATTGAACCGAAATAGTTACGATTGCGCCGCAGCATGCGCCGGGCCTCTGCCTCGGTCACCCCTTTACGTTTGCGCAGATTAAAGAGGCCTTCGATATAGACAGGGGTCAGTTCGCTGTTGTTCGGATTGATAATCTGGACATCGCCAAGATCCAGCCCCAAGCTGCTGATTTTCGCGTTGATCTCTTTTTCATCACCAAGCAGAATGGGGATGGCAATCCCTTCTTCGATGAGGATCTGGGCAGCGCGCAGAACCTTCTCCTCTTCCCCTTCCGGGAAGACGACCCGTTTCGGGGTAATCTTGGCCTTGTTGATGAGTTGGCGCATGATCTCTTTCGAACGTCCCTGCAAGGCTTCCAGACTCTCCAGGTAACGGTTCATATCAGCAATCGGCCGGCGGGCCACACCGCTATCCATCGCCGCCTGGGCGACCGCCGGGGCGACATTCAGCAGCACGCGGGGGTCAAAGGGTTTGGGGATGAGGTATTCCCGGCCAAATTTGATTTCGACGTCTCCGTAAGCTTTTCGCACCGAGTCCGGGACGTCCTGTCTGGCAAGGTTAGCGAGAGCCATGCAGGCCGCCATCTTCATTTCGTCATTAATGGCGCTGGCATGGGTATCGAGAGCGCCACGGAACAGGAAGGGGAAGCAAAGGACGTTGTTGACCTGATTGTTGTAGTCGCTGCGACCGGTGCCGATGATGACATCGTCGCGCACGGCTTTGGCGTCGGTCGGGGTGATCTCCGGATCAGGATTGGCCATGGCAAAGATGACCGGGTCGCTGGCCATACTCGCCACCATCTCTGGCGTCAGGGCGCCTTTGGCCGAAACCCCGAAGAAGACGTCGGTTCCCACCATCGCTTCCGCGAGGCTGCGGGCAGTCGTATCATTGGCGAGACGTGCCTTAAACTTGTTCATCCCTTCGGCGCGACCAGTAAAGATGACCCCTTTGGTGTCGCAAACGATCATCTTTTTGGGATCGGCGCCGAGGACCAGGGCCATATTGGCGCAGGCAATGCCGGCGGCGCCGGCGCCATTGACGACAATCTTGATCTCGCTTATCTTCTTGCCGGTTAGCTCAAGAGCATTCAGCAGGCCGGCATTGGCAATAATCGCCGTGCCGTGCTGGTCGTCGTGAAAGACCGGAATATTCATGATCTTCTTCAGTTCTTCTTCAATATAGAAGCACTCGGGGCCCTTGATATCCTCAAGGTTGATGCCGCCGAAGGTCGGCTCCAGAATCTTGACGGTGCGGATGATTTCGTCCGAATCTTTGGTGTCGAGTTCGAGGTCAAAGACATCGATATCAGCAAAGCGCTTAAAGAGGATGCCTTTGCCTTCCATGACCGGCTTACCGGCGAGAGCACCGATATCACCGAGGCCGAGGACGGCGGTGCCGTTCGAAACGACGGCGACAAGATTCCCCTTGGCGGTATACTTGTAAGCGTCGGTCGGGTTCTTTTCGATCTCCAGGCAGGGTTCAGCGACGCCGGGGCTATAAGCCAGTGCGAGGTCGAGACTGGTGGCGCACGGCTTGGTCGCGACAACTTCGATCTTTCCTTTGCGGCCGCTGCTGTGATAATCGAGTGCATCTTGACGTTTGGACATAACGTTATGGCTCCTCTTTTGTGTTTATCCAAAATAAAAACTGGATTCGTTGTCCCGACAATTTTCTCCAAGGATTATGGGGTAAAAGGTGGTAGGTTTTACTTTAAATAAATAAATTCGCATAAAATTAGCTTTGCTTGCCGATGTTGTCAAGGGAAAAAGATTAGACCTAAAGAGAGGCTAAATCAATGGAAATAATTGACGACAATCACTGTTTTGTTTGCGGCGGGTTAAATATGAGCGGACTGCGGGTCCGCCCCTGCATTGACGCTCCCAACCAAAGCGCCAGTATGCGCCTTGCCATCCCGCGCGCCTTTCAGGGGTGGCATGGGATCGTCCATGGCGGCATCCTCGCGACCCTTCTCGATGAAACCTGTGCCTACGCCGCCAAGGGGCTGGTGGCGCAGGTGGTCACCGCGGAAATCACCGTATCTTATAAAAAACCGGTCCCCCTTGAGACCGAACTCTTCGTTTTCGCGGCTGTCGTCGGCCGCCGTCGCAAGATCATCGAAGTCAAGGGAGAAATTACCATCGCCGGAGAGGTCTATGCCGAGGCCAGCGCCAAGATGTTTATCGTCGGAGACCTGAGCTCATGACCACGCGGATTACGATCCTTTGCGAAAACAGTGTTGCCCGACCGGGAGGCCTGATCGCTGAACACGGTTTTGCGGCTCTGATCGAGACACCGCAAGATTCCATTCTTTTCGATACCGGCCAGGGCTTCGGACTGATCAATAATGCGCAGGAAATCGGGCGGAATTTGCAAGCCATCTCAAGCGTTGTCCTCAGTCACGGACACACCGATCATAGCGGTGGACTGCCGGCGCTCCTCGATTACCTGCAAAGGCCGTTGCAGGTTGTCGCGCATCCGGATGTCTTTAGCGAGCGTTACTGGCGGAGCAACTTTGAGCTGCGGCCGATCGGGATGGTGGCGAAACGGAGTGAACTGGAAAGGAAGGGGGCCAGATTTGCTCTTGGTTGCGACTATCAGCAGTTGCGGGAAAATCTGTATTGCAGCGGCGAAGTGCCGCGGCAAACAGAGTTCGAGAAAGGGGATCCGCATCTGGTGATCGCGGATGGTCACGGTGGTTATGGTCCGGATCCCCTGCGTGACGATCTCTCTCTGGCCATCACCACCGGCCAGGGGTTGGTGATTCTCCTGGGGTGCGCCCATGCCGGCGTGATCAATATTATCGAACATTTTCGGGAGAAGAACGGCGAAGAGCGGATTTGCGCCCTGATCGGCGGCACACACCTCGGACCGGCGCCGGAAGAGCAATTTCAGTTGACCCTGAGCAAACTCAAAAGTTATCGACTCGGCAAGATCGGCTTATCGCACTGCACCGGCTTAAACCGTGGGGCACAACTTTATCAGGAATTCGCCGGGCGATCTTTTTATGCTGCTGCCGGGACAGTGCTCGATTTTGCCTGAAAGAGCCGCGAGCTGGCCATGCCGGCCAATGTTTTCCTGATCTCAATCTTCCGCAAGGTTCAATTCCTCCCCTTTTAAGGGGGAGGTTAGGAGGGGGATGGGTCTTCTTGGTGACCCAAAACTCCCCATCC
>JACUTW010000150.1 GCA_014859605.1 Desulfuromonadales bacterium | reverse complement strand
CCCTTGAAGGGGAGGGAGAAAATCTTGATCCCCTTGAAAAGTCTCTGTTCAATCGGCCCGGAAGGCGCCGTCTCGAAACTTGAGTAAGGGAGAAAGGATGTACGACAAAATGGTGCGTTTGCCGACGGCAATATCGGCCGTCGCGGCCATGCCGGGGACGAGGATGTCGGATTGCCGAACCCGGGACATCAGCGTTGCGACATCAACCTCAACGTTCACTCGGTAATAACGGCCCCCCCTTTCCTCAACCAACGTATCGGCGCTGACCTCGGTGACATGACCGTCAAAGGTGCCGTAAGTAGCATAGTCATAAGCGCCGATCCGCACCCGCGCCGGTAAGCCGCGACGCAAGTGAGCCCGATCATTGGGATTTGAGCGGGTCTGAATGACAATGCGCTGGTCACTCGGGGTGATTTCCAGCAGAATCTCACTGGGACGCACGACCGCACCGATCGTGGTGATATTCAATTTATTGATGAGCCCTGCCACCGGACTTCTGACAACATTGCGGTCGAGGCGATCGACGTTGGTGCCGATTTCGTGGCTGGATTTTTCCAGTTCTTCCCGTACCTGAGTCAACGCTGAAGAAGCATCGGCGCGGAAACGGGCGATCGCTTCTTTTTCGCGGGATTCCGCTTCAGATTGCGCGGCCTGCAGGCGCGGTGCGGCATTGGTTGCTTCGGCTATTTGTGACTTGAGCCGTTGAATGCGGATCTGGGCATCGAGAACTTCGAGTTCAGAGGCGGCGTTATTTTTCCTTAAACCGTCGATAACTTGATGCTGCTTTTTGGCTAAATCTAACTCTTCCAGAAGATTCTGCCGCTTGGAAATGGTCTCCGTCAGTTCGTTCTTCTTCTGCAAGCTTTGCGCCTGCAACACCTGAACTTCTTCGGCAAGCTGGGTGCGGCGCGCCTGCCAGGCGGCAGTTTCGACAAGGATGACATTGGGGTCTTGCAGTGTTTTCGGGAAGACGATGCTGCTGTAACCATTTAACTCGGCCAGGAGACGGGCTTCACGCCCCCGCAAGGCATCGAGTCTTGACTGTTCCTGCCCGAGACTGGAGCGGGTCTGCACATCGGACAACTCCATCAGCGCTTCGCCGGCGGCAACGACCTGGCCTTCCTGAACGAGGATTTTGCGGATAATCCCCCCTTCAAGGTGTTGGACAATTTGTGATCTTCCGGCCGGGATGATCTGCCCTTCGGTGCGCACAATCACGTCGACTTTGGTGAGTCCGGCCCACAGCAGCACACTGGTACTGCTCGCCAGCAGCAGCAGCACAAAGGCGCGCTGCGGCGATAACTCCTGCACGAAACGGATTGCTTTGCTGAGTATCGGCAGTCGGCTGGACAGCATCAATCCTACCTGACCCTGACGATGGCGGCGTCGGCATCGATATTTCTCTCAAGGACCGCGACTTCGATGTTTTTGCTGGGCAGATTCATTTCAAGCAGCAAATTGCGGACCGCCATCATTCGGTAGTAGCCCATTCGCTTCGCTTCAGAAAAACCGGCCGGCACTTCGACGTAAATGCGGGCTTTGCCGTTTTTAACGATAGGCAGCAAGGTTTCGAGTAAACGCTCATGTTCTTCCTGGGTAAAGGCAATCGCATCATCAGTGAAGCGCACAATGATTTCAAAATCACTTTCAATGGTCGTGTCGAGTCCGGTGAGGGGTTCCGGAACCGCCGAGGTGACC
>JACUTW010000013.1 GCA_014859605.1 Desulfuromonadales bacterium | reverse complement strand
ATTATTTTAAAAAGGGCGCAGCATGCTGCGCCCCTACAGAAAATCTATTTCAGTCCGAGAACATCCTGCATATCGTAGAAACCGGCCGGTTTGCCGCCGATCCAACCCGCCGCCCGCACCGCGCCACGCGCGAACATGTCGCGGCTCATCGCCCGATGGGTGATCTCGATCCGCTCCCCCATACCGATAAAGTAAACGGTGTGCTCGCCGACAATATCGCCGCCGCGCACCGTCTGCATGCCGATCTCTTCTTTGCTGCGCTCGCCGCACATCCCTTCACGGTGGAAGTTGGCGACCTGGTTGTAATCACGGCCAAGAGCTTCGGCAACGACCTCGCCCATGCGTACCGCGGTGCCGCTCGGAGAATCCTTCTTCTTGTTGTGATGGAGTTCGACAATCTCGACATCAAAATCGTCGCCGAGGGTGGCAGCAACATCCTTGAGGAGCTTGAAGCAGAGATTGACGCCGACGCTCATATTCGGAGCAAGGACGACCGGGATTTTACTGGCGTACTCCTTGACGACGTCGCGTTGCTCCGGCGTAAAGCCGGTGGAACCGATAACAATCCCCTTGCCAAGAGCAGCGCAGACCTTGATGTTTTCGAGGGTGACTTCCGGGAAGGTAAAGTCGATGAGGAGATCGGCACCAGCCAGAGCTTCCTCCAGAGAGTCGGTGATCTTGACCCCGAGGGGGCCGCAGCCGGCAGCGCTCCCCGCGTCGGTGCCGATGCCGTCGTGTCCGGCCCGTTCGGTGGCGCCCACCAGGACGACGCCGTCGGCCTCTTTGATCGCGGTGATGATCCGTCCGCCCATGCGACCGGCGGCCCCGGTCACGGCCACTTTGATCATATCAATCCCTGCTTCTTGAGGACCGCGGTCAGCTTCGTTAGGGTCGCGGCCTGCATCGGCACGAGGGGGAGGCGCACATGGGCGGCGATCTTCCCCATCAACTCCAGCGAGGTCTTGACCGGCACCGGATTACTCTCAAGGAACATCGCCTGATGCAGTTCCAGCAGGTCGAGATGGAGACGCTTCGCCTCGGCCCAGTTGCCGGCATTGACCGCCGCAACCATCGCCTTGACCTGCTTCGGGGCGATATTGGCGGTGACGGAGATGACGCCGGTGGCGCCGCACGCCATCAGCGGCAGGGTGAGGAAGTCGTCGCCAGAGAGGACGTCGATCTTGTCGGCAGCCGCGGCAATGATTTCACTCGCCTGGGTGACATTCCCGGAAGCTTCTTTGATCGCGACGATATTGGCAAACTCGGCAAGACGAATGGTCGTCTGCGCTTCCATATTCATGCCGGTGCGGCCGGGGACATTGTAAAGGACCTGAGGGAGAGCGACCGTTTCCGCAATCTTTTTGTAGTGCTGATACAGCCCTTCCTGCGTCGGCTTGTTGTAATAAGGGGAGACGAGGAGGACACCGTCCGCCCCCATCTCTTTGGCATGCTGCGACAGCTCGATCGCTTCGGCGGTCGAGTTGGAGCCGGTGCCGGCGATGACCGGAATCCGCTTGTTGACCTGCTCGATACAGACGCGGATGACGCGGTCATGCTCCTCGTAATCGAGGGTGGCGGATTCGCCGGTGGTGCCGCAGGGGATGATCGCATCGGTGCCGTTCTCGATCTGGAATTCGACGAGCTGGCGATAAACGTCTTCCGCGAAACGCCCTTGAGCATCAAAAGGGGTAACAATGGCAACCATGGAACCTTTGAACATAGAAACCTCCGAAAAGCGGTTTTATCAGTGAAATAGACTGATTTTCAGGCAGGATAGGGGCAAAAAAGTGGATTATTGGTAACACACCTTCCAGCGAAAGTCAAAGCGTGTTCCCTTGCTTTCGCCCTATTCCGCCTGCGGTGTGGCAGTGACAACCGCCGAAGGAGGGCTGTCGACGATGACGCCGTTTTGTTCCGCCAGACAGCGCAGTTGATAGCGATAAAGAGTGCCATTCACTGGACCGAGATCGTCATACCTCCCTCCGGCAACGGGGCGGGGGGTCAAAGGAATCAGCCCGAAAGAGGCCTCTCCACTGCTCCGATAGACCTGGCAACCGAGAAAGGTCCACCCCGGCGCCAGCTCCGGACCCGGCGTCCATTGCAGGCGCACGAGTCGATCGAAGCCGGTTGCCGTCAAGTCCTGCACCGCCGGCGGAAAGGGGTGCATCTGCCGCGCCAGTGACGCCCCGGCGCCGGTCTGGCCGCGACTGGTGACCGGGACGAGGCGATAGCGATAGCCGTAGCCGGGCCGGACGTCGTCATCACGAATGATCAGCCGCTGCCCGTCGCGGGGAACCGTCAAGGGATCGATGCTCCGCCACAGCTGTGTCGGCTCGTCGCATTCGGCACAGACTCCGTCGGCGGTTTCCCGCCGGAAGATGCGCAGTTCACTAAGGTCAGTCAGGGGCGTACCGTCGAGATTGCGCTCGGGCAGATCGGCGTAAAGGAGGATCGATGCGCCGATCTGCCGCGCTTCCGGCCGCCCCGGCGCAGCCGGCTCGGCTTTCAGCAGGGGGCGCACCGGCCCCTTCTTGCCGCAGGCAGAAACAAAGACGAGCAAGAGCAGTACCAGGAGGATCTGTAGGGGCACGGCGTGTCGTGCCCACTTCAAAAGACGCATCTTCATTTCTGCCGCTCGGCCCGGGCCCGGGCAATCTCCCGCTCCACCGCCACCCGCGCCGTGCCGCCGGTGGCAGAGCGGGCATTGACCGAAGCTTCGAGGGTAACATGGGCGTAAATATCGCTATCGATCAGCGGCGAGAAAGCGCGGAATTCATCGAGGGTGAGTTCGTCGATCTCCTTGTTTTTTTCGATGCAGTAACGCACCGTCTTGCCGACGACCTCGTGCGCCTGGCGGAAAGGGAGGCCCTTGCGCACGCAGTAATCGGCAACATCGGTGGCGGTCGAATAACCGCGCCCGGCGGCCTGGCGCATCTGCGGCACTTTCACCTGCATCAGGGCGATCATCTCGGCAAAGATCTTCAGACTCCCCTTCACCGTGTCGATGGTGTCAAAGAGGGGCTCCTTGTCTTCCTGCATATCCTTGTTGTAGGCCAGCGGCAGCGACTTCATCAGGGTGAGGAGGCTGAGGAGATTACCGTAAACCCGCCCGGTCTTGCCGCGCACCAACTCCGGGACATCGGGATTCTTCTTCTGCGGCATGATCGACGAACCGGTGCAGAAAGCATCGGTGAGTTCGATGAAGTTGAAGTCGGCCGTCGACCACAGGATCAACTCTTCGGAGAGACGCGACAGGTGCATCATCAAAATCGAGCTCGCTGCACAAAACTCAATGGCAAAGTCACGATCCGAGACCGAATCGAGAGAGTTGCGGGTGACGCCGCTAAAACCGAGGAGCTCGGCGACATATTCGCGATCGATCGGGAAGGTCGTCCCCGCCAGGGCCCCGGCCCCGAGGGGGAGGTAATTGAGGCGCGCGGCGCAGTCGGCAAAGCGGCCGGCGTCGCGTTTGAACATCTCAAAATAAGCGAGCATGTGGTGGCTGAAGAGGATCGGCTGCGCCGTCTGCAGATGGGTGAAGCCGGGCATGATCGTGTCAAGATTGGCCTCGGCCTGACCGAGGAGGGACTCCTGCAACTGATCGAGATAGTTCAACACCGCTGCCACTTCGTCGCGCAGATAAAGGCGGATATCGAGGGCGACCTGATCGTTGCGCGAACGGGCGGTGTGGAGCTTGCCACCGACCAATCCGATGCGCTCGGTGAGTCGCGCCTCGATATTCATGTGAATATCTTCGAGGCTGACCTTGAATTCGAAGTTGCCGGCGTCGATATCCGCGAGGATTCCTTCGAGCCCGGCGATGATGATCGCTGACTCTTCGCTGCTGATGATCCCTTGCTTCGCCAGCATCTGGCAGTGGGCAATCGAGCCCGAAATATCATACCGGTACATCCGCTGATCGAAGTTGATCGACGCGGTGAACTCTTCCACAAATTTGTTGGTCGGCTGGTTAAAACGGCCGCCCCAGAGTTTGTCCTGACTCATGGTGATTATATTCTCCTTATCTATCGAACGATGTAGGTCGTGTTGAGCTTGCGAAACGCGACATTTGTCAACCTGCATCCATTGCGTGTCGCGTTGATGAACCGAAACGCGACCTACGAAACTGTCGGCGCCAGGCCGGAGCTCACATCCTTTTCCAGAAGTTGTCGCCAGCAACCATCGTCACCCTGGCGAAAGATACTGTGCAGCTTGAGCGGTACGCGGGTGGTGCGGGGGTCGAGTTCGTGGAAAAGGGGCAGATTAAAGTAGTAAAGGCGGGTCTGATCGCCAAAGCGCAGACGACAAATCGGCAGTCCGCCAAAATCATCGCTGCTGAATTCCCCCTGCGCCATCTTTTCCAGCTTGTGACTCTTGTGGATCACCGCCGACGAATGGCCGAAAGACGCGTCGCCGCGCAATCCCTGGCACTCACTCTCGGCCGAAGCATTGGCAAAGAGAGTGACAGTATCGCGCACCCCCGGTGTGTAGGAAAGATACTCGCCGTAAAAGCCGTTAATGACATCACGATAAGCGGCATGCTCGGGCTTGGGATTGCATTCGATGACAGCAAGGAGGTCGAGGCGCTGCCGGGTCTCAAAAAAGAGCTCGTTGGCGCGCTCGATGATCGTGCTGATATTCGAAGCGTAAAGATCGCGGTAGATGTAGTCGAGACAGATCAGAGTCATGAAGTTGAAGCAGGTCGGCCGGCAACGAAAGAGGGGGAAGATCTTGCCGCGATACAGATCGTGAAAGGGATCGACCGTCTCTTCGCCGAAGAAGGGGTGACTCTTGGCTTCGAGAAAGACCCGTAAGCGGCCGTCCGACTCTTTAATCGCAATCACACACCAGTTGACCGGAATATCGCCGACGTTGCCGGCGTCAAGATCGGCCAGGACCGAGGCCAGGGCTTCAGCATTATCCTCGGGCCAGCGTTGAAGCAATGTCCGGTAATCAGCCAGGCGCTGATGTTCGACGCCGAAGACGGTGACGGTATTTTCGCGAAAGCCTTCGGCAATGCGGGCCAGCGCGGCATCGAGAAACTGCACCGGCAGGATCGCTTCGGGGAAGAGGAGGAAGTGCAGCTTCTTGAGGTTCCCCTCGCCGGCGGCAACCAGATCAAGGACCGAGCGGACCTGCTCCCACTGCTGCTCGGGAGCGCTGACCCGAAAGCCGACCTCGCCGATTTCGAGCCGGGTCGGCAGTTGGGCGATCATCACGTGCTGATGGTGACCGCGCGGGATTTCAAAGGCGATCTCTTTCTCGACGATCCGCACGCTGACTATTTCACCTCATCAGGGAGACAGGCCAGAGGTTCTTCGATGGAGCAGCTTCCTGCCGCGGCAGTAAGCTCTGGCCAAGGGAGCAGAGGAAAGATTTTGCGCAGAATATAGCCGGTCCCCGGCGCCAGGTCGTAGTCCGGCAGGGCCGCGGCCGTGCACCAGATTGCTTCGCTGCACTCGATCCCGTCCGGGCGCAGATCAAAACTTAACGGTGAAGCGCGATAGTAAAGAATCACAAAGTGATCGGGATTGTCAGCGTTGGCGACATGCTCGTAAACATCGATCAACCCGGTGGCCATGATTTCAATGCCGACTTCTTCCTGCACCTCACGGTGCAGGGCGGCAAGAATCGTTTCCCCATGCTCAATCTTGCCGCCGGGCATGATCCACAGACCATGAAAGGGGGGGACACCGCGGCGGGTGAGGAGGACGCGGTCATCATGATCGATGATACAGGCAACGACTGAAGTTTTAATCCGTTTCGGCAATCGGGATCAATCCACCGGGGCGCAGGGTGCTGCGCCCCGGTCTCCTTGGTATCGGGCTTACTTGCTGTTGGCGCGCTGGATGGCGGCGATGCGCAGGCGCAGGGCGTTGAGTTTGATAAAGCCCTCAGCGTCAGCCTGGTTATAGACATCGTCCTTTTCGAAGGTGGCGAAATCGACATTGAAGAGGGAATCACTGCTCGAATCGCGGCCGACCACGCGGCAGTGCCCTTTGTAGAGTTTGATCCGGGCGATGCCGTTGACCGTGGTCTGACTTTCATCGATGAGGGCCTGGAGGACACGGCGCTCCGGGGCGAACCAGTAGCCGTTGTAGACCATATCAGCGTAGCGACTGACCAGCGAGTCGCGCAGATGCATGACTTCGCGGTCCATGGTGATCGATTCGACGGCGCGATGCGCTTCTTCGAGGATCGTTCCGCCCGGCGTTTCATAAACGCCGCGACTCTTCATGCCGACATAACGGTTTTCGAGGAGATCGACGCGGCCGATACCGTGCCGGCCGCCAAAGGTGTTGAGCTTGGCGAGAAGGTTGGCCGGGGAAAGGCGCTCGCCGTTGACGGCGACCGCATCGCCCTTTTCAAAGGTGACTTCGACATATTCGGGCTGATCCGGGGCATCCTCGGGACGGACGGTGAGGACGTACATCTCTTCCGGCGCTTCCGCCCAGGGATTTTCGAGGATATCCCCTTCGAAGGAGATATGGAGCAGGTTACGGTCGGAGCTCCACGGGAATTTTTTGCTGGTCGGGACGGGAATGCCGTGCTTTTTGGCGTAATTTTCGAGGTCGGTCCGGCTCTTCATCGACCACTCGCGCCAGGGAGCAATAACCTTGATCGCCGGATCGAAGTGGTAGTAACCGATCTCGAAGCGGACCTGGTCGTTCCCCTTGCCGGTGGCACCGTGCGAAACGGCGTCCGCCCCTTCCTGCTTGGCGATCTCCATCTGCGCCTTGGCGATGAGCGGCCGGGCGATGGAAGTGCCGAGGAAGTAGCGTCCTTCGTAGATGGCGTTGGCACGGAACATCGGGAAGACAAAGTCGCGGGCGAATTCTTCCTTGAGATCGACAACATAGCCCTTGCTGGCGCCGGTCGCCTTGGCCTTCTCGGGGATATGATCGAGCTCTTCCCCCTGACCAAGGTCGGCGGAGTAAGCGATGACTTCGGTGTCGTATTCTTCGGTCAGCCATTTGAGGATGATGGAGGTGTCAAGCCCTCCGGAATAGGCGAGAACGACCTTCTTGACGCCGGTTTTTTTTGCCATGATGGACTCCTTTTGCTTTGATTGTTCGATTTGAAATGCATTGGCAGGTCGGGTTAGCGGAGCATAACCCGACGATCAAAGATGACAATTTTGCGGCGGGTGACCCCTTCAGGCTCACCCGGCCGACTATTTCCTGCCGTCCAGCCGCACCACATAAGTATCAGCCATGCGGTCGTGCAGCCCCTGTTTCTTGTCATCAAAGGCGATCATCAGATAGCCGATGCCGAGAATGATCCCCGAGACGAACTTGCCGATAATTTCCCGATAAAAAGCCCGGCCCAACGTCAGGGAGGTGCTGTCAGTGCGCACCACCTTGATGCGCAACGCCATCTTCCCAGGCGTCTGCCCACCAAAAGCGGTAAAGTAGACATAATAGACGGCACCGACCGCACTCCCCAGCAGCCAGGCAAGACAGACCATCACCATCGAGTCACCGTCATAGCCGTGCAAAAGGAGGCTCAAAAGTCCGGCGAAGAGGAAAAGGATAATCCCCTGCAGGGCACCGGAGATCAGGGAATCGACAAAGGCCGCGGCCGCACGGATCCAGAACCCCGCTTTAGGGAGGTCGGCCTCGGCCACCGCCTGCGGGGTAAAGACGAAATCCGCCGCTACCGGCCCTTCTTCTCCTCTGGGCGCAGGACTATGCAGCGGATCAAAGACAAAGATCTCATGGCAAGCCGGGCAGCGAACATTCACCGGCGCCGTTGCCGTTGTCTGCTCTTCGGAAATTTCACGGCTGAAGCCGCAGTGGGGACAAGTCAGTAACATCAAATCATTCCGATATCTAGATAACCATGAGCCGCGCCATAATCGCTTTTTGAATATGGAGACGGTTCTCCGCTTCGTCCCAAACCACCGAATGCGGCCCTTCGATGACATCATGACTGATCTCTTCGCCGCGATGCGCCGGCAGACAGTGCAGCACGATGCAATCGGGGTGAGCGTGAGCAAGGAGCGCGTTATCGACACAGTAACCGGCAAAAGCGATCTCCCGCGCTTTCTGCTCGACCTCCTGTCCCATACTCGCCCAGACATCGGTATTGATAACGTCGGCACCGGCCACCGCCACTTTTGGATCGGTGGTAAGGAGGATGCGCCCGCCCCGCTGCTTGGCCCAAGATAACACCCCGGCATCGGGCTCGTAGCCTTGCGGGCAGGCGAGACGCAATTCGAAGCCAAGAATGGTCGCCGCTTCGATCCAGGTATTGGCCATATTGTTGCCATCGCCGACCCAGGCGTGAACGAGATTGTCGTAGCGCCCTTTGCGCTCAATAATCGTCTGGAGATCGGCGAGGATCTGACAGGGGTGGAAAAGATCGGTCAGGCCGTTGATCACCGGAATCGTCGAAAAACGGGCGAATTCCTCGACTATTTCCTGGCCGAAGGTGCGGATCATCACTCCGTCGCAATAGCGCGACAGCACCCGGGCGGTATCACAAATCGGCTCGCCCCGCCCCATCTGAGAAGTGCCAGGGGCGAGAAAGAGACCGTGGCCGCCGAGCTGAAAGATCCCGACTTCAAAGGAGATCCGGGTGCGCGTCGAACTCTTTTCAAAGATCATCGCCAGCGTCTTCCCCGCCAAGAGGGGATGGGGATGACGCGCCTGCTGCTGCTCCTTTAATTTGGCCGCAAAGGCCAGAAGGGTATTGAGCTCGCGCTTACTATAGTCGTGCAGGGCAAGAAAGTGACGAATCATACGGACAACTCCTGGAGAATATCGCTGAGAATGGCGATCATTTCATCAATCTCCCCTTCACTGACGACCAACGGCGGCACCAGCCGGAGGACGGTGTCGTGCGTGACATTAAGCAGAAGGCCTTTATCGTGCCCCTTCTTAACGATCTCAGCGCCGGGGATAGCAAGGTTAACTCCGATCATCAGCCCGATACCACGCACCTCAAGGATGACCGGGAAGCGGCTTTTGAGTTTTTCCAGCGCGGCGACCAGATACTCGCCCATGGCTGAGGCTCGCGCCAGAAAGTTTGCATCGCCGAGGATCCGCACCGCCGCCAGGGCGGTGGCGGTCATCAGCGGATTGCCGCCGAAGGTCGAGCCGTGCGTGCCGGGGGTGAAAGAGGCAGCGACTTTGTTGGTGGCCAGCATCGTCCCGATCGGCGCCCCGCCGGCCAGCGCCTTGGCAAGAGTCATGATATCCGGCGTCATGCCGAAATGTTCATGGGCAAAAAACTTGCCGGTACGGCCGAGACCGGTCTGTACCTCGTCGAAGATGAGGAGGAGATCATGGCGATCACAGAGCTCGCGTACCCCTTTGAAGTATGTGGCCGGAGCAATATTCACCCCCCCTTCCCCCTGAATCGGTTCGAGCATGATCGCGCAGGTCTGCGGGGTGATCGCCGCCGCCAGAGCAGCAAGGTCGTTGAAGGGGACATGTTTGAAGCCATGCAACAGCGGATCGAAGAAGCGCTGCACCTTCTCCTGCCCCGTCGCCGAGACCGTCGCCATGGTGCGGCCGTGGAAGGAGTCAGCAGCGGTGACGATCTCGAAACGCTCCGCCCCGAAGGTTTCACGACTGTATTTGCGCGCCAACTTGATCGCCGCCTCGTTCGCTTCGGCCCCGGAGTTGCAGAAGAAGGCCTGATCGGCAAAGGAGCGCCGTGTCAGCTCTTCGGCGAGCTCGATCTGGTTGGGGATATGGTAATAGTTGGAGCAATGGATCAGCGTCTCGGCCTGCTCCTGCAGCGCCTTGACGATCGCCGGATGGCAATGCCCGAGGTTATTCACCGCCACCCCGGCCAAAAAATCGAGATAACGCTTGCCGTCCGCATCCCAGAGTTCACACCCCAGGCCCCGTACCGGCACGATCGGATAACGGCCATAGGTCTTCATGATGACCTTGTCGGCCCGGGCGATCCATTCTTCAGAGTTCATCGCTACCTCAGTCTCTATATTCATTTAACAAATTTTATGAAGCGATTTTGCGTATCAACCGACTGCTCGTTTGCGGGGAGGACGTGACATTCTCTTGCTCAGACCCGTTGACCTCGCCAACTCCAGAAGGCCGCGCAGGGCATCGTTGACCGACTGTTCATTCGGAAAGGCCTTTTGCACTTCAGGATCGATGACAACAACATTCGACGCCTCCTTGCAACGCGCCGCGTGCTTGCCGCGCACCATTGTGCCGAAATCTTCACGCTGGTATTCGGGGCGCAGTTCGTCATTTTCTCTTTCACCCTTCTTCATAAAACGTCCTTTCTGAACGAGTCGCGAGCCGGGCACTGATGATGCGAATCCTTTCGCCTCGCTCCGTGTACGCCACAACCAGAATTCGCCCGGCCACAGATTGTCCGAAGATCACAAATCGGGACTCTCTGACCGAGTGATCCGGGTCGCTGCCAGTGAGAGACATTTCGTCCGTAAATACAGTGGCCGCCTCCTCAAAGGATACACGATGCTTTTCAATGTTCGCCGCAGCTTTGTGACCATGCCATTCAAATCGCATGCGAAATCCCTATCGTCTATCCATGTGCCTAAAACAACTCTACTTCACAATCTCCGTCCCAATCCCGGTATCGGTGAAGATCTCCAGGAGCACCGCATGCTCGACGCGGCCGTCGATGATATGGGCTTTTTTGACGCCGCCGGCCAAAGCTTCGGCGCAGCATTCGACCTTGGGGATCATGCCGCCGGCAATGGTCCCGTCCGTGATCAAATCCTGCATCTGTGCCACCGGAATACTGGTGAGGAGCTGGCCGTCCTTATTCTTCACCCCCTGCACATCGGTGAGGAGGATCAGCTTCTCGGCACCGAGAGCCGCGGCGACACGACCGGCGACAACATCGGCATTGATGTTGTAACTCTGGCCGTCAACGCCGACCCCGACCGGGGCGATCACCGGGATAAAACGGGAGCGCTCCAAGGTCTCGATGAGCTCGCGATTGACCTGCACGACATCGCCGACAAAACCGATATCAAGGGACTCGATCGTCCCGTCTTCGCGGCGCATCTCCTGCAACAGCTTTTTCGCAATCAGGAGCTCACCGTCCTTGCCACAGAGACCGACCGCCCCGCCGCCGTGACGATTAATCAGTCCGACGACCTCTTTATTGACCTGGCCGACCAGGACCATCTCGACAACCGCCATGGTCTGGGCGTCGGTGACACGCATGCCGCGGACGAATTCGGAGACGATCCCGTACTTCTTGAGGGTCTCGTTAATCTGCGGTCCGCCGCCGTGGACGATGACCGGATTGAGGCCGATATACTTGAGCAGGACGATATCCTGGGCAAAGGATTCCTTGAGCCGCTCGTCCGCCATGGCGTGACCGCCGTACTTGATGACGATCGTCGTATTGGTGAACCGCTTGATGTAAGGCAGCGCTTCCATCAGCACCTTGGCTTTATTGATCAACTCCTGCATCGCGCACTCCGGATCGAAAAGATTCCCACTTTAAAAAAGTGAAATTATATACTATGAACCCGGTCTTTGAAAAAGAAAAATGCCGGCCAGAGCGCCGGCACGGCTGAATACTTCAGCTATTTTTCAAACAAAATCATTCCGTTTCACCCAGTGGCAGGGTCACGGTCACTGTCGTCCCGACCCCGGGCGAGCTGACCAGTTGGATGGTGCCGCCATGCCTCTGCACAAACTCTTGCACATAATAAAGACCGAGACCGAAACCCCGCACCTGACCACTGTGGTGAGGATCGACCTGATAGAACTTTTCAAAGACTTTGGGGAGTTCATCAGCAACAATACCGACGCCGTTATCGCTGATTCGCAGCGTAAATTGTTCGGTTGTCGCTTCCAGCTCCAAAACCACTTTCCCACCCCGCGGGGTAAACTTGATGGCGTTGAGCAGGAGCGCCCGCAGAATAAAGTCGAACTGGCTGCGGTCAAGGGGGACTTCCGGCAGGGACGGCGGCGGGGTGAAGACCAACTCCAGTCCGTGCTTGCTCAACTCGGGGAGGAGTTCCTTGAGCAGAAGCGTCACCCGATCAAGGGGGTGACACCGACGACGGCGCAAAGGGGGCGGAAGGAGGATCAGGTCGCTGTAAAAGAGGAGATCCCGGATCAGCTGCTGGAGGTTCTCCAGCTCCCCTTGCGCCAGAGCCACAACCTCCTGACAAGCGGGGTCACGAGGATCGACGCTCCCGGCCGCGATATTTTGCAGAAAGAGCGAGACCGAGGTGACCGGCGTCTTGAGTTTATGCGACACCAGTCCGAGGAATTCGGCCTTGAGGCGATCCATCCCCTTGAGTTCGATGAGCTCTTCGCGCAACTGCTGCCGCTCCATGGCCTTACGCAGGACGTTGCGCAGCTGCAACAAATTAATCGGCTTGGTAATAAAATCATCGGCATTCGCTTTAAGCGCCTGCAGAATAATATCGCGATCAGCAAAACCAGTCATGACGACCACGACCCGATTCGGGGTCTTCTCTTTAATGCGACGCAAGAGTTCGAGTCCATCGATGTCCGGCATCATCACGTCGGTGAGGACGAGATCGACCGCTTCCTGCTCCAGCAGCGCCAGGGCTTCGCGGCCGTTGGCGGCCTGCAAGGTGCGAAAGTCGGTGAGGGCGTGGGCACAAAGCTGGCGGATGACTTCAGCGTCATCGACGACGAGCAGGACCGGCAGCGCAGGCGTTCCCTCAATCGACATAATCGGGCGGCTCCTCATCGATAGCATGGCGAGTCAACTATAACACTGCCGGAAGGATTGTCTCCTTTTGGCACATCTTTCTCAGACTAAACTCTTTTCGAGGTGACCACCGACACTGGCAAGGGCCACCGTCAGACCGGCGGGATCTGTCCCGCCCGCCTGAGCAAGCTCGGGACGTCCGCCCCCTTTGCCGCCAACCATGGCCGCGAGGGGTTTGATCAGTTCGCCGGCACTGAGACGACCGAGGAGATCTTTGCTCACGGCGACCAGAAGGCTGGCTTTGCCGTCCAGGGCCGAACCGAGGACGATGACTCCGGAAGGGAGACGATCGCGCAGCTGATCGGAAAATTCGCGCAAGCCTTTGCCGTCCAGGCCGTCGAGCTGAGTGGCCAGAAACTTGACGCCGGCAACCTCGCGCACTTGCGCCAGCAGTTCCTGCGAACGGCCGGCATGGAGGCGGGCCGACAGGGTTTCGACTTCGCGCTCCAGCTCGCGCTGTTGCTCCATCAACTTCTTCAAGCGGGCTTCAAGCTGACCGCGATCGCTCTTGACGATAGCGGCGAGGCGCCGCAGCGTCTCTTCCTCTTCCTGTACCGCTTGCAGGGCGCGGGCACCGGTCACTGCTTCGATGCGACGCACGCCGGCGGCAATGCCACTTTCCTGAAGAATCTTGAAAAGGCCGATATCGCCGGCCGCCGCGGTATGGGTGCCGCCACAGAGTTCCATACTGAAATCACCGACCGAAACGACCCGCACTGTCTCCCCGTACTTTTCGCCAAAGAGGGCGGTGGCGCCGGCAGCGACCGCGGTCTCGGCGCTCATAATCCGGGTCTCGACCCGGCCATTGTCACGAATGGCGCTGTTAACCTGAGTCTCGATCTCCGTCAGCTCTGCATCCGTCAACGCCGAAAAGTGGGTGAAATCGAAACGGAGGCGCTCGGGGGTGACGAGGGAGCCGGCCTGCTTGATGTGCTCGCCCAGCACCTTGCTCAGAACCGCCTGCAGGATATGGGTGGCGGTATGGTTGAGAGCGGAAGCACGGCGCACCGCAGCTGCGACGGTGAGATCGACGGCTTCGCCCGGACGCAGCACCCCGGACAGGACTTCGCAGTGGTGGACGATGATCTCGGGGAGGGGACGCCGCGTCTCGATCACCCGCAGATGCGCACCGCCGGAGCTGATCTCCCCCTGGTCGCCGGCCTGACCACCCGATTCCCCGTAAAAAGGGGTGGCCGAGGTGATGACTTCGACCTGCTCGCCGGCTTTGGCTTCACTGAGCTGCTGATCGCCGCGCAGCAGCGCCAGGACGGTGCCGTAATCGGTCAGGGCGTGGTAGCCGGTAAATTCGCTGCTGATCCCTTCTTCACGCAGGCGGCGGTAGATCGTCGAGACCGCTGCTTCCCCCGAGCCCTTCCAGTGCTCCCGGGCCTTTTTGCGCTGCTCTTCCATACACAGATTAAAGCCGGCTTCATCGATGCCGAAGCCTTCACTGCCGACGATATCGGCAGTGAGATCGAGGGGGAAACCGAAGGTATCGTAAAGTTTGAAAAGGAGATCACCGGGGATTTCCCGTTTCCCCGCCCCTTTCAGGGTGGCGATCTCTTCGTTGAGGATACGCAGGCCATTGTCGAGGGTCGCCATGAAACGCTCTTCCTCGGCGCGCACCACCCGCTTCACATAAGTTTCCCGTTCGAGGAGTTCGGGGAAGGCATCGCCCATCATCTTGACGACAGCATCGACCGCCTTATACAGGACCGGTTCGCCGAAGCCGAGCATACGGGCATGACGGGCGGCGCGGCGCATGATCCGGCGCAGGACATAACCGCGCCCTTCGTTGCTCGGCAGCACCCCGTCACAGATAAGGAAGGTCATGGCGCGAAGATGATCGGCGATGACCCGCATCGAGACATCCTCTTTGGCATCGGCGCGATACGCTTTGCCGCTTAACTCTTCGATATAGCGGATGATCCCCTGCAGCAGGTCGGTGTCGTAGTTCGATTTTTCCCCCTGCATGACGGTAGTGATCCGCTCCAGTCCCATGCCGGTATCGACCGCCGGTTTGGGGAGGGGTGTCAAGGTCCCGTCGGCGGAGCGATCAAACTGCATAAAGACGTTGTTCCAGATCTCCATGTAGCGGTCGCAGTCGCAGCCGACCGCGCAGTCCGGGGAGCCACAACCGACCTCAGGGCCGTTATCCCAGAAAATTTCAGTACAGGGGCCGCAGGGGCCGGTGTCACCCATCGACCAGAAATTATCCTTTTCGCCGAAACGAAAGATGCGCTCGCGCGGTACCCCTTCCTGGGTGTGCCAGATCTCGGCAGCTTCATCGTCATCGGTGAAGACGGTGACGTAAAGGCGGTCCTTGTCGAGTTTGAGATCGACGGTGAGAAATTCCCAGGCATAAGCGATCGCCTCTTTCTTGAAGTAATCGCCGAAGGAGAAGTTACCGAGCATCTCGAAGAAGGTGTGGTGGCGAGCGGTGCGGCCGACATTCTCGAGATCGTTATGCTTGCCGCCGGCGCGAACACACTTCTGCGACGAAGCGGCACGAACGTAATCCCGCTTTTCCAGACCAAGGAAGCAATCCTTGAACTGATTCATGCCGGCGTTGGTAAAGAGGAGGGTCGGATCGTTATGGGGAATCAACGGCGAGGAGGGGACGACGGTGTGCCCGCGCTCGGCGAAATAGTGGAGAAAACGGGCGCGAATCTCTCTTCCGGTCATGAGCGATTATCCTTTTCAGTCTGTAAAGTAGTCAGTACCAGCGAGAGATCAAATCCCCGGCGCAAAAAGAAGTTGATAATCCGGCGCCGACTGGCAGCGTCGGCAGTGGCATATTCGAAGTGAGGATAACGCCGGGCGAGTTGCGCCTGCAGTAACTCGCCCGGCGGATGCTCGCTCTCGGCGGCAGCGACGGCGGCAGTGGCAAGTTCGGCAGCGATCCCGCGGTGGCGCAGATCGAGACGGGCGCGCCGCCCCACGGCCCGTCCGTTGCGCAACAGCGCCAGGGCTCGCTGCTGCGCAAAGTGCGCATCGTCGAGGTAGCCAAGTTCACGGCAGCGGGCCAGCGCCGCGTCGACGTCAGTAGCGCTGTAACCCTTGTCGAGCAGGCGCCCGCTCAGCTCGGCCACGGCATAACCGCGCCGGGTGAGGAGGCGCAGCGCGACCGCGTACGCTTCGGAAGCACTCAATTTACCTGGCTTTGGCTCCATTTTTTTCGTCCGCGGGGGTGTCGAAGTTGTCCCACGACAGATCCGAAGAGGAAGAGATCCCGGAGAACTTCAGTTTGAAATCATCCGGGTTCGATGACTGCGCCACCGCTTCCTCAAAGGAGACCAGATCGCGTTTGACCAGACTCATCAGTGACTGATCGAAAGACTGCATGCCGTATGAGACGTAGCCCTGCTGGATCGTCTCCGCCAACAGACTGGTCTTGTTAGCATCGTTGATCAGCTCGCGGACCCGTGCCGTCGAGACCATCACCTCCACCGCCGGCACCCGCCCCTTGCCGTCAATTCTCGGGATGAGACGCTGGGAAATGACCGCCTTCAAGGTCGCCGAAAGCTGAGCACGAATCTGCCGCTGATGGTGCGGCGGAAAGGAACCGACAACACGGTTGATCGATTCCCCAGCATCGATGGTGTGCAGGGTCGAAAAGACCAGGTGGCCGGTCTCGGCGGCATGCATGGCGATCTCCATCGTCTCGATGTCACGCATCTCGCCGAGGAGGATAACGTCGGGATCCTGACGCAGGGCACTTTTCAAGGCATTGGCGTAATTTTCCGTATCGGTCCCGACTTCGCGCTGATTGATGATACTTTTGCGGTCACGATGGAGAAATTCGATGGGATCTTCGATAGTGACGATGTGCGACGTACTGTTATTATTGATGTAATCGATCATCGCCGCCAGGGTCGTCGACTTCCCGGAGCCGGTGGCACCGGTGACCAGCACCAGTCCGCGTTTTTCGGCAATAATCTTTTTGATCACCGGCGGCAGGATCAGATCATCAAGGTTTTTGATGTCAAAAGGGATAAAACGGAAGACCATCGATACCGCGCCGCGCTGCGAAAAGACATTGGCGCGGAAGCGTCCCAGCCCCGGCACGCCGTAAGCCATGTCGACTTCGTGAATCTCTTCATAACGCTGCCGCAGCTTGGCATTCATGATATTGAACGCCATCTCGTGCGTCATCTCCTGCGTCAGGTGCGGCGCCTTGCTCAAGGGTTTGAGCTCGCCATTGATGCGGTAGACGGGGGGGAGACCGGCCTTGATATGGATGTCCGAAGCACCGGCGGTGCGGGCAAATTTGAGGATATCGTCAAGCTGCATGGATCTTCTTTCTGGTCGTGAAGTCTAATCGTTCTTGGGGGTGCGGGGAGTCAAACCGTAATGTTCGAGGATCTTTGCTTCGATAGCGGCACAGGTCTCGGGGTGATCCAGGAGATACTGCTTGGCATTCTCCCGACCCTGGCCGACACGTTCGCCATTATAAGAGAACCAGGCGCCGCTCTTGTCGATAACGTTGCTCTCGGAGCCGAGATCGACAATATCGCCGACCCGGGAGATCCCCAGGCCGTAGGTGATGTCGAATTCGGCCTCTTTAAAGGGGGGAGCCACTTTGTTTTTGACGACCTTGACCCGCGTCCGATTACCGACGACATCCTGACCGTTTTTGATCGCGGCAATCTTGCGGATATCCATGCGCACCGAGGCGTAGAATTTCAGGGCGTTACCACCGGTTGTCGTTTCGGGATTGCCGAACATCACGCCGATCTTCATGCGAATCTGGTTGATAAAGATGACGCAGCAATTCGACTTGCTGATCGTTCCGGTCAATTTGCGCAGAGCCTGGGACATGAGGCGCGCCTGCAGTCCCATATGGGAATCCCCCATCTCCCCTTCGATTTCAGCCTTCGGCACCAGCGCCGCCACCGAGTCGATAACCAGGACGTCGAGGGCATTGCTCCGCACCAGGACATCGACGATCTCCAAGGCCTGTTCGCCGGTATCGGGCTGCGAGATGAGGAGATCGTCGGTCTTCACCCCGAGGTTGTGGGCATAATTGATATCAAGGGCATGCTCGGCATCGATGAAGGCGGCAATGCCGCCGCTCTTCTGGGCTTCGGCAATAATGTGCAGCGCCAGAGTCGTCTTGCCGGACGATTCCGGCCCGTAGATTTCGATAACGCGGCCGCGCGGCACGCCGCCAACGCCGAGAGCAATGTCCAGGGCCAAAGAGCCGGTGGAGATCGACTGAATCTCCGGGATCACCGCATCCTCACCGAGGCGCATGATACTCCCTTTGCCAAACTGCTTTTCAATCTGCCCCATGGCCAGTTCAATAGCGCGACTACGATTATTTTCACTCATCAATCAAACCCCCGGTCGGTTGTTGGTAATCCCTGTGCTCCCTTACCCGACAGGGGCAAAGCGCAAGGGCTTTACAATCGTTTACGGATAGCATAATCATCCCGCTTATTTCAAGGGAATCTTGGTGACAGCGGCCTGCTTGCCCCGGAATTATGGCGCGAAGGAAGAACTTTCGCCGCCGTCATTGTCTTCAAAGAGACCAAGGAGCTGACGGCGGAGGAGATCAAGGGCATGCGCCGCGCTCAAACGGCGGATTTCATCGCGGTTCCCGCCAAAATGGTGGCACAAAACCCGCTCGCCTGCGGCCGTCGCCAGGGCCATATAGACCGTCCCCACCGGCTTCTCGGTCGTGCCCCCACCGGGACCGGCGACGCCGGTAACCGCCAATCCAAAATCGGTCGCCGCAACGCGCCGGATTCCCCGCGCCATCAGCTTCGCGGTCGTCGCACTCACCGCCCCTTCCTGCTCGATCATCCAGGCCGGCACCTTCAGCCAGCCGACTTTGGCCTTGTCGGCATAAGTGACCGCGCCGCGCTCCAAAAAGGCGGAAGCGCCGGGGATATCGGTCAACTGCGCCGCAATCATCCCACCGGTACACGATTCGGCCAAAGACAGGGTTTCGCCGGAGCGAAGCAGCAGCTTGGCAACGACACTCGCCAGCGTCTCCTTGCTGCGCGCCACCAGATAATCACCGACGGTACGCAGCACCACCGGCTCACTGCGGTCGAGGAGATCTTCGGCCTCAGCGCCGCAGGCGCGCAGCTTGAGATAGACCAGGGGGAAGGTGACGCCGAAACCGACCATCACCCCCCTCGGCAATCCGGCCGCGGCGAGGAGATTCTCCACTTGCGGCTCCGCGACCCCGATCAGGGTGAAGATCCGTTCGACAAAGATCGACGGCGGCAGGGCGGCTTGCAGCTGCGGCAGGACATAGGCTTCGAGCATCGGCTCCATCTCGGCCGGGACGCCGGGGAGGAAGTAAAGGATACAATGATCGATCTGCAGCCGGAAACCTGGAGCCGAGCCGACGAGGTTGGGGATTAACGTCGCCTTCTGGGGGAAGAGGGCCTGTTTTTCGTTGCCGCCATGCATCTCCCGCCCGGTGCGACGAAAGTGGGCGTGAATCTGCTGCAGCGCTTCGTCATTGAGGACCAGAGGGCGGCGAAAAGCTTTAGCGGCGGCCCGGGTCGTCATGTCGTCGTGGGTCGGGCCGAGCCCCCCGGTGACGATCACCACCTGACGGCGGCCACTCAGCTCCTGCAGTGCTTCCGAGATATAATCCTCATCATCCCCGACACTCATGACTTCACGGATAAAGAGACCGCGTGTCGCCAATGCCAGGGCGATGCGGCGGGTGTTGGTGTCGGAGATTTCGCCGTTCAAGAGTTCATCGCCGATGGTCAGGACGGCGATTTTCGGAGAGAATGTTTGCATCTTTGTACCGTTCGTTAGCAATGGTTACGGAAAGAAGTGAAGGAACAGACGCAGAAACAGAGCCGCATAAAGCCCGGCAACGACATCGTCGAGGACAACACCGTAACCGTTCTTGATCTGACGATCACAGTAGCGGGCCGGCTGCGGCTTGAGGATATCGAAGAAGCGGAAAAGGAAGAAACCAAGAATCGCCGCCTTCCAGGTAAAGGGGAGGAGAGCGATCGTCACCAGATAGCCGACCAATTCATCAATAACGATACGTCCGTCATCGACAACGCCGTAGATCTTGCCGGCTTCTCCCGCCACCCAGCAGGACAGGAAGAAGAGGGCGACCACCGTCAGCAGCCAGAGGGTTGGCGGCAGTTTGGCAAGAAGCCAGTAAGCCGGGATGCCGGCCAGGGTGCCAAAGGTGCCGGAAGCGATTGGCGCATAGCCGAGGCCGGCGTTACTGGAGAGGAGTAGGATAAAGCGACGCATGAGGGAATTCATCAGACTGCGACATCTTCCAGCGGCAGGGTCTCGCTGAACTTCACCTTGACCCAGCTCAGCATGGCAAGATTACGGATGGCGGAGGCGATGGCTTCCCGTTTTTCTTCCGAAGCCCAATTTTTCTTCCATTTGATGACGTAATCGTACACATCCTGCTCGGAAACATTCCCCTCGGGAAGTTCTTTCTTGAGTTCGCGGACCGCGTAAAAGACCGTTGTGACCTCTTCCGCCTGTTGCGTGTTCTTGATGCGACTGAAGAGATCGACGGTCTTTCTGATCTTTGGCATAAGTTCTCGTAGTTCTTCAGCGAATTTCTCTCGAACCGGGAGATATTCCGGGCCGATCTTCAACGCCTTCATCTGCCCGAGTTGCTCTTCATAAACAAGATTTGCATTAGCAAAGGTGCTCAAAGCGTCCTTAACCTCGTCCGCGAAGGGGCCATAACTGCTTTGCTTGAAATGAAAACCGGTCTTGATCCCTTGCTCGGTCATGGTGTAGCAGATTTTCTGGAAGATCGTCCGCCCCACCGGATTGGCATACGGTTGCTTCTCCAACCGATGCAGAACCTCCAGCAAGGCCACCCATTCGACCGTCAGTTTGTGCTGCGCCCGGCGCTGGGCGTGCGATTTTTCCATTGAAGCCGCCTGCGACAAAAACTCCGCCGTCAACTGCTGGCGCGGAATGCCGAAGGGCGCATAAATCTCGATGTCGATATCAAGTTGGGAGAGCTTCTGGTACATGATCGGACCGACCACGCTCCAGTCCAGGCCGCCGTTGCCGCAGCCCAGCGGCGGAAAAGCGATCGATTCGATCCCCCATCCCCGGCATTTTTCAACAAAGATATCGAGTCCGCGAATGATGTCTTCGACCCTGGACGGCGAACGCCAGTGATCCTTTGTCGGGAAATTCAGGATCGAAGTGCCAAAAAGGTCGGCATAAAGATACGGTTCGCCGGGTTTAACCTGTTTGGCCGCGCAGCGCCGAGCGTAATCGTCGAACAGGTCGGGATAACGCTTCTTGAATTCCTGCGCCACCCCTTTCCCCATGATGCCAACACAGTTCACCGTATTGACCAGGGTGCGGGCCTTACTTTCAAAGAGATTGCCGATAAGAACTTTAATCATAACGCACCTCAGGCGAAGAAGAGGTTGGGGACAGTCGAAGCCGGCGGTTGGTTTGCCGTTGCAAATTTAGCTACGCTGAAACGCGATTGCCTGGTGATAACAATATATTATCGGCGGGGTTCGTATTTTGAGTTTGCAGCTATTTCAATAGCGATGATTTTTTGTGCTTCCTTAGCAGATGGCCACTCTGAGATATTTGCATGGTTAGAGTTGCCGGAAACAGGTGCCGAAAGCACTTTTAGCTTATGCTCAAAATACGTTAACGCTTGATTTACTGCTCGTCCATACAAGGGTTTGTTTCTTTGGAGGGCGACATCTTCACCGATGGACCAGATTGATTCCTGATCAAGATCAAAATGGCGGGTGACTGAAAGATCTTCGCAGGGATGGGGAATAAAGGCCTCTGGCTTTACAGTGCTATCAGCCTTGCGGATATGATTACTTTGCAGGATATAACGTGATAGCCATTCCTCTGGCGCAACGAGCTCAGTGATCATACAGTTGCGACTGTGTTTATCAGTTGCATAATCGATTGTGGGACGTTACCTAAAAACGGCTCACTGCCATAATGCCTGCTAGTGCCGAATAACGCGGCATAATAGAGCATTCCCTCAGGGCTGATGCTTAGTGACAATAACCAACGTGAGGAGTGATACCATTCGAGAGCCAAGTGCCCATCAGCCTCGGCACTGATAGATGAAGGTGCAGAATATGTGGGCAATGCTTTGAGAAACTGACGAGTAAGATCATAGGTATCGGCACGAACCGGATAGGCATCATATCCATCCCAGTTAGCACTACTACATTCAGAGAAAACTGATTGAAGTTCGTTGACCGACTTCTGAAAATGCTGTCCAAATACAAGCGATTTCATCAGATTATCCCGACTTTTTTCAGATTCTATGGCGACATAACCCGCTGTCCCACTGACCCCACGCGAAAGGAAAGCGGGTGTTCCGGTAACAAACAAACCTGTTGCTATTATGGCTTCAGCAATCATTTGAATCTCTCCAATCCGCTCTCGGTAATACTGCCGAAAAAGGCTTTGTCCTTCAGCCAGCGCATTTCATGCAACGAGTGAGCGAGTTTATTGTCGTCATTTTCAACCGGTTGTGCAATCGATTCAATGGTAAAGACATCTATGTCAAGAATAACTGCGATTCCTGTAACCGATGGATTTTGCGGTGGTTGAATCGTTCGGATGAGATTTATAGCATAAGGATGCCCCGGAGCAACAAGTGTTTCCTGATGCATAAACCCAAGAAAAGGCAGATCCAGGTTTGCTGGGGGTGCAGGGGCATTTCGCAGATACTGTTCAATGTCCAGTTCTCCGGGCGGCAATTCGATACGATTAATAAAACGGAGACCAATTCTACCTATAGTAGCCGGGTCGGCAATTTCCTTAAAAACAGACCAAAGGGATTTTCCTTCTTGAGAAAACGACTGCCAGTCCTGATAAGGGGCAAGGCGACTGAAAACAAATCCATCGCGATTAAACTGAGCTATATTTTTCTGGTCGGAGGATTGGAACCGAGCACCTTTCCAGCCCATGTTTATCATTACGGGTTCGGGTGGTTTCTCTCCATCAAATCTTACTTCGTGATGAATTTCATGGTGGGAATCCAGAAAAGAATATCCACCAAGTTTTTCTTCCAGAGACGAGCGTACAGCTGACTCCTCAAAAGGTTTTACCGGAAAAGCACGGATGTCTATAACGGCCTCCACGATCGGCGCAGACCTCAAAACAGGAAACTCTTCGGCTATATTGATAATAACTTTATTCATATCTCTCACCTTACGGACAGTTATAGCAGGTCTTCATGCAACCGCATACGGGCGCTTAATCTACAAACAATAATTGTGTTCGATTTTATTACTTCTCTTTCCCCACGGCAATCCTTTAATCAGGCCCATACTCGGTGGCTGGCTCAGCAACCATAACCGCTTCCGCCAGTATCACCAGGCGAATATTCCCGTTTAATTCAATTGGCGGAGTTAATCCGCAAGGGGCTGATAGCTCACTTCTAAAACTGTGAAGTGGGCATCGCCGACCGGTCGCTTCACCAGGATTTCCTCCCCCTCTTTCTTGCCGAGGAGGGCGCGCCCCATCGGTGCATCCATGCTGACCCAGCCGAGCTTGGGATCGAATTCATCGGGGCCGACAATCCGGTAGACGACCTCTTCCCCTTCTTCATCCTCCAACCGCACCCAGGCACCAAAATAAATGGTATCGCACGTCCCGACGCGGTTCTCGACGACGGTCAACGAATCGAGACGCTTGACAAGAAAGCGGACGCGGCTGTCGATCTCACGCAGCCGTTTTTTACCGTAGATATATTCGGCATTTTCAGAGCGATCCCCTTCAGCGGCAGCGGCGGTGACCGCCTTGGTCACACGGGGACGCTCCACTTTCCAGAGGTAGCGCAACTCTTCGCGCAGGCGCTCGACCCCTTCCGGGGTAATGTAGCAGGATTGAACTTCTTGCGGTTTTCTTGCAACGGCCATGGAGCTCACTTTTTTACAATGCAGGATAATTGCTCTTAACAATCGGGTGGACACTATACCGTCAATTCGTCATATGGGGCTAGATTTTTTCTGTACTCCTGCTCTTCACTAATGTCGCGGCGCTGCCAACATTACCTCCCGTAAAGCACAACCTTACCCCGCCTCTTTCTTGACTTTCACGCCTTATTTATGCTACTTGCACGGCTACAAACTAGTCCTTTTTCAGGAGCCCGTCATGCATAAAAAACTCTACATCCCCGGTCCGGTGGAGATTGCTCCCGACGTTTATGAAGCGATGTGCGCGCCGATGATCGGTCATCGCATGAAGGAATATGCGGTGGTGCATAAAAGCGTCACCGATCAGCTCAAAGCCCTGCTTAACACCACGGAACCGGTCTTTCTTTCAACCTCCAGCGCTTTTGGGATCATGGAAGGGGCGGTACGTAATCTCGTGCAGAAGCGCTGCGCCAACTTCAGTAACGGCGCCTTCAGTGCCAAGTGGCACGACGTCACCAAACGCTGCGGCCTGGAAGCCGATCATTTTGCCGCCGAATGGGGGCAGCCGGTCACCGCGGCGATGGTCGATTCCGCTCTGGCGACCGGAAAGTATGACGCCATGACGTTGGTGCACAACGAGACCTCCACCGGCGTCCTGTCACCGCTGGCCGAGATTGCGGCGGTGATGAAGAAGTACCCTGAGGTCTCCTTTATCGTCGACACGGTGTCGTCGATGAGCGCCGTGCCGATCGACTTCACGGCGCTGGGGATGGATGTCTGTCTCGCCGGGGTGCAAAAGGCCTTTGGTCTCCCTCCCGGACTGGCGGTCTGCGCCGTTTCGCGACGCGCCCTTGACAAAGCCAAGACCACGCCGAATCGCGGCTACTACTTCGATTTTATCGAATTTGAGGAGAACGACCGCAAGGATAACACCCCGAGTACGCCGGCGATCAGCTTGATCTTTGCGCTTGATCATCAACTCAAGAAGATCTTCGCCGAAGGGTTGGAGAACCGCTACGCCCGCCACCAAACGATGGCGACGGCGACCCGCGCCTGGGCGCTGCACCACGGTTTCGCCCTCTTTGCCGCGGCAGATGCGCAATCGGTGACCCTGACCTGTATCGCTAATGACGATCGCACCGATCTGGAGTTACTCAAGAAGCTGGCAGCCGGCCGTGGCTACGCCATCGATAACGGCTATGGCAAGATCAAGAATCTCACCTTCCGCATCGCCCACATGGCCGATTACACCATGAACGACATGACCGAGATCTTTACGGTGCTTGACGAACTCCTCCCCGCCGCCAGGAAATAAATTTGCAACTATTCATCTTGATCCAAATATTGTCATTCCCGTGGATTTTATCGGGAATCCAGGTTCAAAGTCATTGGATCCCCGATAGAATCATTCGGGGATGACGACAAAATGCACAGAATTCATTGTTGGGCTGAATAGTTACATAAATTTTTACAAGCCAGTACACAAAAAAGGCGACCCGCAAGGATCGCCTTTTCTGTTGTCATCGTTTCTTTAGTATTTTTCAGTGGCCGCGCCGCGACATCTGCTCTGCCACCTGAATACGGATCAGGGCGCGCTCAAGCGAGGCTTCCATCTGGGCAAACTCGACATCTTCCGGAGAGAGAGCTTTGATCGCTGTCTCCGCGCGGCTCAGAGCAGCTTTCGCCCGTGCCAGGTCGATCTGATCGGCTGGCTCCGCCGTCTCAACCAAGACTGTCACCTTATCGTTCTCGACTTCAACATAACCCCAGTTGACCGCAACATGAAAGGTTTCCGTCCCCTGACGATAGGTGAGTTCACCGATCTTGAGGGTGGTGAGCAGCGGAGTGTGACCAGGGAGAATTCCTAACTCCCCGAGCGTAGCCGGCGCTGTCACTTCATCTACATCTATGGCCAGGACCTGTTTATAAGGTGTGACCATTTCCAATCTCAACGTTTCTGCCATGTACGTGATCCTTTATCGCAGCGGGGGATGAAAGCCGCGCTGATGATAAGTTAGGCTGCCAGCTTACGGGCCTTTTCGAGGGCCTCTTCGATGGTGCCGACCATGTAGAACGCCTGCTCAGGAATCTCATCGTATTTACCGGCAACGATCTCCTTGAAACCGACGATAGTGTCCTTGAGCTCGACATATTTCCCCGGTGAACCGGTAAAGACCTCAGCAACATGGAAAGGCTGGGACAGGAACTTCTGGATTTTGCGGGCGCGGGAAACGACCAGACGGTCCTCTTCCGAAAGCTCATCCATACCGAGGATGGCGATGATGTCCTGGAGATCCTTGTACTTCTGGAGGATATACTGCACCGAACGGGCGACCGCGTAGTGCTCTTCGCCGATAACCTGGGGATCGAGGATACGGCTGGTGGAGTCGAGGGGGTCAACCGCCGGATAGATGCCGAGCTCGGCAATCTGGCGGGAAAGAACCGTGGTGGCGTCAAGGTGGGCGAAGGCGGTGGCCGGCGCCGGGTCGGTCAAGTCGTCAGCCGGAACGTAAATGGCTTGAACGGAAGTGATCGAACCTTTGTTGGTGGTGGTGATGCGCTCCTGCAGCTCGCCCATCTCGGTAGAAAGGGTCGGCTGATAACCGACCGCCGAAGGGATACGCCCGAGGAGAGCCGAAACTTCCGAACCGGCCTGGGTGAAGCGGAAGATGTTGTCGACGAAGAAGAGGACGTCCTGGCCTTCGGCATCACGGAAGTACTCGGCGACGGTCAGGCCGGAAAGGGCGACGCGGGCGCGGGCTCCGGGGGGCTCGTTCATCTGGCCGTAGATCAGCGCCGTTTTATCGAGAACGCCGGACTCCATCATTTCGTGCCAAAGGTCGTTCCCTTCACGGGTCCGCTCGCCAACCCCGGCGAAGACCGAGAAGCCGCCGTGCTGCTTGGCGATGTTGTTGATCAGTTCCATGATCAGAACCGTCTTGCCGACGCCGGCGCCGCCGAAGAGGCCGATTTTACCGCCGCGGGAGTAAGGGGCAAGGAGGTCAACGACCTTGATGCCGGTCTCAAAGGCTTCGATCTTGGTCGACTGATCGACGAACTCGGGGGCGGGACGATGGATCTCCCAGAAAAGTTCGGTCTTGACCGGTCCACGCTCGTCAACCGGCTCGCCGACGACGTTGAGGATGCGACCAAGGGTGCCGCGGCCGACCGGCATGCAAATCTGCTTGCCGGTGTCGAGAACGTCCTGGCCGCGGACCAGACCGTCGGTCGAATCCATGGCGATGCAGCGCACAGTATTTTCACCGAGGTGCTGGGCAACCTCGACGATCAGGTTCCATTCTTCCGAACCGAGGGAAGGGTTGGTGACTTTCAGAGCGTAATAGATCTCCGGAAGCTTGCCAGCTTCGAACTCAACGTCGATAACCGGACCGATAACCTGGGTAATTTTTCCTTTATTCATGATAAAGCGTTCCTCCTTGTGTCCCACCCGCGCACGGGCGTGAGTCAACGTTTGTTTACTTAATCGATTCGGCGCCGGAGATGATCTCCATGAGCTCTTTGGTTATCGCAGCCTGGCGTGCACGGTTGTAGATCAGGGTCAGCTTGCCGATCATCTCGGACGCGTTTTTGCTGGCGCTGTCCATGGCACTCATCCGGGCGCCGTGTTCGCTGGCCGACGATTCGAGAAGACCGCGGAAAATCTGCACCTCGACGTTCTTCGGTAGAATTGCGTCGAGAACGGCACCGCGCCCCGGCTCGTAGAGGTACTCCGAGACGTGCACATCTTCTTCCACCGTCATCGGCACCACCGGCAGAAGCTGGTTGATGGTGACGATCTGGGTCATGGCACTCTGGAAGGCGTTGAAGATCAGAAAGACGGCATCGTAAGTCTCGGTCGTGTACTGGCTGACGATCTCTTCACCGATCAACTGGGCAGTCGCATAGGTGATCTTGCCGGTGACATTCTCGTAAACCTTGACGATATTCATGCCGGCACGGCTGCGCAGGAAATCGCGCCCCTTCTTGCCGATGATCATCAGATCGTAATTTTCGAAACCCTGCTCGTTGGCGCGGATGAAACGCTCCGCCGCTTTGGAGACGTTGCCGTTGTAGCCGCCGCAGAGACCGCGGTCCGAAGTCAGCAGCACCACCAGGGCCCGACCTTTGCCCCTCTCCATCAGGAGGGGGTGGGCCATCGCTTCTTCACGCAGCGCCAGCGAGCCGAGCACCTGTTGCAGCTTATTTGCGTAAGGACGAGCGGCGACCACGGCGTCCTGGGCTCGGCGCAACTTTGCCGCCGAGACCATCTTCATCGCCTTGGTGATCTGTCGGGTATTTTTAACCGACGCGATCCGCTTTTTTATTGTTTTAAGATTTGCCATCGTTCCGTTCCCTCAAGGTATTTGGGCTTAGGCGACAAACTGCCCCTTGAAATCCTCCAGGGCGGCCTTCAGACTCGCTTCGATACCCTCATCAATCGCTTTCTTCTGGTTGATATCAGCAAGAATGGCGGCATGCTGCGCATCCATGAAGGAGACCAGCTCTTTCTCATAACGGCCGACCGCGGTCACCGGATACTGATCGATATAACCGTTGTTGGCTGCGTAGATGACCAGAACCTGCTTCTCGATCGGCAGCGGCTGATACTGCGGCTGTTTGAGGATCTCGACGAGACGGGCACCGCGATTGAGCTGACGCTGGGTGGCGGCGTCAAGGTCAGATCCGAACTGGGCAAAAGCCGCCATCTCGCGATACTGGGCAAGGGCGAGCCGGAGGGTACCGGCGACCTGCTTCATTGCCTTGACCTGCGCCGAACCGCCGACGCGGGAGACCGAAAGACCGACGTTGATCGCCGGACGGACGCCGGAGTAGAAGAGGTCGGTTTCGAGGAAGATCTGACCGTCGGTGATGGAGATAACGTTGGTCGGGATGTAAGCGGAGACGTCGCCGGCCTGGGTCTCGATCACTGGCAGGGCGGTGATACTGCCGTTGCCGAGCTCGTCGTTGAGTTTGCAGGCGCGCTCCAGGAGACGGCTGTGCAGATAGAAGACGTCGCCAGGGTAAGCTTCACGTCCAGGCGGACGACGGAGAAGGAGCGAAAGCTGACGATACGCAACCGCCTGCTTGGACAGGTCATCATAAATGATCAGGGCATGGCGGCCGCTGTCGCGGAAGAACTCGGCCATGGTGACGCCGGTGTAAGGGGAGATGAACTGCAACGGCGCCGGGTCGGAGGCGGTAGCGGCAACGACGATGGTGTAATCCATGGCGCCGTAGTGCTTGAGCTTGTCAACAACCTGGGCAACGGTCGAGCGCTTCTGGCCGATAGCGACATAAACGCAGATGACGTTCTGCCCCTTCTGGTTGATGATGGTGTCAAGGGCAACGGCAGTCTTGCCGGTCTGACGGTCGCCGATGATCAGTTCGCGCTGGCCACGGCCGATCGGCACCATGGCGTCGATCGCCTTGAGACCGGTCTGCATCGGCTCGTGGACCGATTTACGGGCAACGATGCCGGGGGCTTTGACTTCGACCTGACGATAGGTGTCGGTCTTGATCTCGCCGAGGCCGTCGATCGGGTTACCGATGCCGTCAACAACACGACCGATGAGGGCTTCGCCGACCGGAACCTGGACGATACGCTCGGTGCGCTTGACGGTGTCGCCTTCTTTGATGTGGTGGGATTCGCCAAGGATGGCGGCACCGACGTTGTCTTCTTCGAGGTTGAGGACCATCCCCATGGTGTTGCCGGGGAATTCAAGGAGCTCGCCGGACATCGCTTTGTCGAGGCCGTAAATACGGGCGATACCGTCGCCGACCGAGATGATCGTACCGGTTTCGCTGACCTCGACTTCGCGCCCGAAGTTCTCGATCTGCTGCTTGATAATTGCGCTAATTTCTTCGGCTCTGATTTCCATGGACTTGATCACCCCTTATTTAGAGTTTCTTCAATACGTTTCAGTTGAGTGCGAATACTGCCATCATAAACCTTGCCGGCAAACTCCGTCTTCAAGCCGCCGAGGAGGGCGGGATCGACCTGCACTGCCAGCTCGACGCGCTTGCCGGTCTTGCCTTCCAGCCCTTGCCGGATCAACCCCAGCTCAGGAGCGGAAAGCTCGGATGCCGAGGAGACCTTGGCGCGCAGCAGACCGGAGAGTTCATCGGCAAACTGCCGATAGTTGCTTTCGATCAGACCGATATATTTCATCCGGTTCTTGGCGACGAGCAGACCGATAAAATGACGCATGCCGAGAGAGAGCTGCATCTTTTCGGCGAGATCACTCATGATCGCCGCCTTCTTTCCCACCGGAAGAGTCGGACTTTCGAGAAGCAGACGAAGCATATCGTTCTCACTCACAGTCGTACTGACCTGGGCAAGTTCATCTCCGTACTGCTCAACCAGCTTCTGCTCGGCGCTGATTTCGACCAGGGCGCGAGCATATCGACGCGAGAGGGCGCTGATGCTCAATGGAGTTCTCCTACCTTAGACACATATTCATCGACCAGACGTGCCTGGTCGCCAGCTGTCATCTGTTTTTTCAGTAACTCTTCGGCGAGAGAAATGGCGAGACGGCTCGCTTCCTGCCGTAGTTCGGTGCGGGCGCGGAGGATTTCGCTCTCGGCGGTCTTTTCTGCCTCGGCGGTAATCTTCTGAGCCATCTCCTTGGCATTCGCCAGGATCCGGTCCCGCTCCAATTCCCCTTCACGACGAATCGCCGCACTCATCTCTTCGATCTCAGCCGAAGCCTTGCTCAATTTGCTGTCGTAATCGGCAAACTTGGCTTCCGCCGCTTCGCGCGCCGCTACGGCATCGCTCAGCGCCTTTTCGATTCCATCCCGGCGCCCGGCCAGACCATTACGAATCGGCTTGGTGAGGAAATAGATCAGGATGCCGATCATCAAGGCAAAGTCGAGAATACGCCAGGCGAAATCCTTGGCCACGACGCCGCTATCCGCATGACCGTCGCCGGCAGCACAGGCAACGCCCGCCGAAAGTGCGACCAGAGCCAACGCCGCGGCTATCCGGGTGATTCTATTGTTTTGCAGCATCGCCATTAGAGAGCCCTCCCGAGAATACGCGAGGCAACCTGGGTGGCAATGACATCAACGTCACTGCGCAGCGCCGTCCGGGCCGATTCAGCCTCGGTCGCCACACGCGCCTTCAATTGCTGCAGCTTCTCCGTGGCCACCTGACGAGCAGCGCCGAGAATCTCGGCCTCATCCTGGCTGGCCGCCGCGCGCAGAATCGCCCGCTCTTCATTCCCTTTGAGCCGCGCTGCCTGCAACCGTTCCTGGTAGCTGGTCATCTTCTCGTCGATCTGCTGCTGCAGACCGCGCGCGTGCCCGTGATCGCCCTCAATCGTCTCTTTACGCTTGGCCAAAACCGCGCGCAACGGGCGGTAAAGGATCGTATTGAGGATGTAGAGCAGAAGCAGGAAGTTGAAGATCTGTAGTCCTAATGTCCAATCAACTTTGATCACCGATACACCTCGAATCTGTCAGTCTATACCACCAGTCCGGAGAAGAACTCCCCGAGCCGGGCCCTAAAGCGGTGCATAGCTAACACAGTGACTATCGATTGTCAAGAAAGTTTCTTGTGCGACTTGTCGGGAAAAGGGGGAATGGGCCGGCGAACATGGTGATTTCCTGTGGGTCTTCAGCGGCGGCAGCAACACTAAAATCTCGTGGCAAGGAGCAAGCTCCAGCTCACGATGTGAGCCCTGTAAGGGCGTTCGATGATAGCCCGACTACCGTCAATCTGTCGCTCTGCGACGCAAGCAAAACCTGATGGGAGACAACGCTGAGGTCCTCGATCTCTTTTCCCACCCTTGGGCAGCGAGATCGTTTTCCTGACATCAAGAAAACGATCAGCCTCCGAATCGAGATCAACCATCTTCCTGACGGCAGGAAAATGGTCGTATAACGAATTCTATAATGTGGAAGTTTCGACCATAGTGAGGATGTTCTCAATATGGTCCGCTTACTCTCTGGCAGTCTTTTGCCAAACCTCATGCAGCATATCGACAAAGAGTCGATCCAAAACCTCCACGGAAAGATCGCCGCGCTCCATTCCCGTCGCGATGGCACTGAAATGCCCGATGCGCTCGTCAAGATAGTCGTTGAGAACCGCAATGCGCGGCTCTGTATCGAGTTCTTCGCCGGCCAACTTGCGACGCAGCAACTCCTCGATCGTTGCCGTCAGCTCCGGCGACAACTCCGCGTCGGCATACAGTTCGGCGAATTCGGTCGGCGGCATAGTGCGGTGTTTTTCGATCCAGGAGCAGGCCAGGATTGGACGCAGTACGTAGAAGTACTTCTTGATCCGCACCGTCTCGCCACGCAGGTACTCTCGATAATTCCCTTGCGCCATGTGCATATAGTGATGCAGGCAGCTGAGAGGTGAAAAACTCCTCTTCAGCAGATCCCGCATCCGCTCGGCCAGGCCGTGTCGTTCAACATAAACGATCGGTGAACCGAGCCATTCTAATAGCGGTGGATTCGACTTGCGAAAGAGCCCCAGAGCTTTGCGCAGGTCCCAGCCGCTGACATCGAGGAGGCCGGAGATCGGTTCTTCGATCACATCCCGCTTTTCATTAATAGAGAGGTACCATTCGAGGGGATGCAGATAGACAAAGCGCACATCATAATCGCTGTCGCGGGAGGCGAAGCCCCAGGCTCGGCTCCCCGACTCGACGGCGTAGAGGACGCGAACATTGTACTCGCGCTCGATGCGGGCAAGTTCGTCGTGGATGGCTTCTGTGGTCACGATCATTCTTCCATATCACCGTAAGGAAATCGCTGCGGTTATAGCGACCGTTTTCCCATAACCTTATTTTACTTTTCGGCAAAAAACGCGTCTCCAGAGAATTATATTTTACTTTTATCAATTAAAGTAAAATATAATATTTCATATTTACCGAAAACGTCTAAAAGAGGTGTAAATATTTCTCAAACATAAAGAGCCGATTGCGTTTGAACCCGGTCATTTCCTTCAAAATTCCAAGTGATTCAAGGTCCTTGATCAGGGCATTGGCAGCACGCGGTGTCAGGTCAAGCAGTTTGGCAACAGAATTAGCGTTAATCAGCGGCTTTTGGTAGAGGTGCAATAAAAGATTGCGGGCATTTTCGGCCCGCCTGCCGAGAGAGACGATTTGTCCGTCCACCTCGTTCTTCAAGGCAAGAATATTTCTAAAAGTTTCCTGCCCCTTTTCCGCCGTAGCGGTAACCGCGACCAGGAAAAACTTAATCCAATGCAATAGATTGTTGGAAGACCTGACCGTCGTGAGCGCATCGTAATAAGCCCCTTTGTGCTTTTCGAAATAATCCGAAAGGTACAGCGACGGCTTGCTCAGCATCCCGTGACTGACCAGGTAGAGCGTAATCAGCAGCCGGCCGATCCTGCCGTTACCATCTAGAAAGGGATGAATCGTCTCAAACTGGTAGTGACTGATGGCAATGCGGATCAAATGAGGCACATCGATTGCGTCGTTGTGCCAAAATTTTTCCAAATCGGCCATCAATTCATCGACTTCGTTCTGATGCGGTGGAATAAAGACCGCATCCTGAAGGCTGGCTCCGCCGATCCAGTTCTGGCTGATACGAAAGTCGCCGGGCGTTTTACGTTCACCTCTGACCCCTTGCAGAAGAATGGCATGGGTCTCCTTCAGCAGCCGGTTAGACAGCGGCAACTTCTCCAGTGAGTTCAAGGCCTGATTCATGGCCTGCACATAGTTTTGCACTTCCTGCCAGTCATCACGCTTTTCCGGATCGATCTGATCCAGATCCATCAACGCCTCATCCATCTCGGTCTGCGTACCTTCGATACGACTGGAGGTGTTGGCTTCTTTCATGATGTGCATCTGAATGAAGAGATCAACATTAGGCACGATCAGTGAAAAAGCATTCAGACCGCTCAATGCCTGAGTCGCTTTTTCCAGCAGAGTGTTCACCTTCGGTTCTTCCCAGGTCCAGACCTGATTGACCAAGGCCGGGGAAAAACTCTTGTACTGGTATTGCTGCTTAAAGACGCCGGAACGAAATTCTTCCATTTTCATTGTCTGACCTCCGTGCAACACGGCTTCCCGAGCTCGTATAGATCGTGTTCAGGAACGGCAGGTTTTCCGCTCCGCTCCCGGTTCAGCGCCAGCAAGCGGGCCAGAACTTCATCGTCCGCCAGATCGGCGGGCCAACCGTAGGCGGCGGCGACGGCAGCATCGAGGGCGGCGTGGGCATTGGCCAGCCACTGTGGGCGCTGGTTGTAAAGGTTGGTGAGGGTACGCTTCTTTAGTTCGACTTCGGAGGCATCCCGCGGATTGAGCCAGTTGTCGCGCAACTCGACCAGACGGCAGGCAGCCGTAGCGACGGCGGGATTTGCTTCGCTGCCCCTCTCACCCTGGGGGAGAGGGTGGCCGCAGGCCGGGTGAGGGCGGGTTCGAGGCCTGGCGGGAAAGGGGCGGGTGACGCCGGGGCGAAAGAGCTCAGGCTCGGTAAAGAGCCAGAGGAGCTTTTTCCGCACCGCCGGGAGGTCCAGCTCTTCGAGGGCGAAGGTGTGAATCTCCTGCACGGTGTTGGTGAAGTTAGTATGGATGTTGATCGTCTCCATGTCGGAGACAACGAGAAGGGGCGGGTTTTCCAGGGCGATGGCGTAGCGTTGCAGCTGGCTAAAGGCGGCGATCAGATCCTTGTGCTTCCCTTTGTACTCCCAGGCAAAGCACCCCTTCTTCCAGACATCGGCCCAGACGTCACCACCACCGGTCTTGGCGGCGCCGCGCTCAAAAGTAAAATGCTCGCCGGTCGGATCAGCCTCAACGGGATTAGGATGCCCGATCAGGGTGCAGAGATCGTTGAAGTGCGACTGGCTGGCCGAGCGCTCCTTGAGAGTCGAAGCCTGCCACTTGGCGATGAACTCTTTCGCGATCAATGGCGCGCCCCCTGCCCTTTCTTATACTTCTCCGCCGCCGCCTGCTCGACCAGCCGGTAAATCTCCGCCAGCGGCCGCTCCGTCGCAACCGCCAGAGTGCGGCAGCTCTCGTATTCGGGCGTGACCCGCAACAGTTCCTCCCCCTCAAAGATCAGCTTGACCACCGCCTCACCGAACTCCGTCGTCACCACCCCGGCTTCGCGGCGCAGCTTGAGCCGTTCGCTTTCAGAAAAACGCACACCGATAGCGCTGCTTTCGCGCAGGATCAGGCGGGCAAGCTGCTCCTGCTCCGCCGGCCGGGAAACAACGGTGAGGCGGGTGCCGGGACGGTTCTTCTTCATCTGCAGTGGACTATAGCCGACATCGAGGGCGCCGGCGGCAAAAAGGCGCTCGCTCAGGTAGCCGAGGAGTTCCGGGGTGGAATCGTCGAGGTGGGTTTCGATCACCGCCACTTTGTCGCGACCCTCCGTACTGCCGACACGGCCCAGGCAGCCGCGCAGCAGGTTGGGACGGTCGGTGGTGTCACGGCTGCCGACGCCGTAACCGATCTGCTCCAAAGTCATGGACGGAAAGGAACCGAAGCTGGCGACCTCGGCGATAATCGCCGCGCCGGTCGGGGTGAGGAGTTCACTATCGCTGGCGTCGGGACGCTGCGGCCAACCGCGCAGCAGTTCCAGCGTCGCCGGCGCCGGCAGGGGGTAGCGACCGTGGGCGCTCAGTACCATCCCGGTCGCGAAAGGGAGAGCGCCGCAGATGATCCGCTCCGCATTGAGGGCGACCAGGCCGGCGGCGACGCCGACGATATCGACGATCGAATCGAGGGCGCCGACTTCGTGAAAGTGGACCTCCTCCGTCGGGACGCCGTGCACCTTCCCCTCCGCAACAGCGAGTCGGGACAAAATCCGCCGCGCCAGTTCGCGCACCGGCGCCACCAGGGATGCTTCGGCGAGCATGGTGTCGATGTCGCGCCAGGAGCGATGCTGGTGCTCTTCGTCAACCGCAACCAGGGCGCGACAACCTTCGATGCCCCGACGCTTTTCGCGCTGCCAGGCGAGACTCCAGCCATCGACGGGAAGGCAGCGCAACTGCGCTTCGATCTGCTCGGGGTCGACGCCGAGGTCGACGAGGAGGCCGAGGAACATATCGCCGGAGGCGCCGGAAAAGGGATCGAGATAAAGGATCATGCTGCGCCCTCCCCCCGGTTGATGCGGGTGGCGGCATAAGCGGCGCCGAAACCGTTGTCGATATTGACGACCGTCACTCCGCCGGCGCAGGAGTTGAGCATGCCGAGGAGGGCGGCGATGCCACCGAAGGCCGCGCCGTAACCGACCGAGGTCGGCACGGCGATGATCGGTGCTGGTACCAGGCCGCCGACCACCGAAGGGAGCGCCCCCTCCATGCCGGCGACGACGATGATCACCGCTGCCTTACGCAACTTTTCGCTGTGGGCAAAGAGACGGTGAATGCCGGCGACACCGACATCGCTGACCTCGTCGACGAGGTTGCCGAAGAGGCGGGCGGTGATCGCCGCTTCTTTCGCCACCGGCAGATCGGAGGTTCCGGCGCAAACCACCAGCACCGTCCCCCGACCGGTGGGAACGATCGGCTGCTGAAGGACAACAAAGGTGCGCGCCAGGGGGTCGTATTCTCCCTGTGGATAAGCCGCTTGAAGGATGCCCCCCTTCTCCGCCGAGAGGCGGGTGGAGAGGACATTGCCGCCGTGCGCGATCATCCGGCCGACAATAGTCAGCAATTGCTCGGCGGTCTTCCCTTCGCCGTAAACGGTCTCGGGGAGGCCCTGACGCAGGGTGCGGTGATGATCGATCATCGCCACCCCGGCATCCTCGAAAGGGAGGTTGCGCAGCTGGGCAAGAGCTGCGTCGACATCGCAGACGCCGGAGCTGACGGCGGTGAGGAGTTCCTTGAGCTGTTCAGGGTGCATGGCAAATATCCCTTGGTAAGGGCACCCCTTGTGGGTGCCCGTTTCTGCATTTCAAACAGGCCGGGCACCCACAAGGGGTGCCCCTACCGGCAAAGGTTCGTCACGCCGGTTCCAGACCGGCAAACTTGAGGAGCAGTTTCTTCGGGCCGACGGAGTTAAACCAGACCGTGACCTTGCAGCTCTCGCCACTCCCTTCGATGCGCCGCACCACCCCGACACCGAACTTGAGGTGGCGCACCTTGCTGCCGATGCGCAGACCCTCTTCGGCTTCGGCAACGTGGCGGGGTTCGCTACTGAACTCCTCGTCTGCAACTTCGGGCAGCGGCTGATCGAAGAGGGAGGCGAGATTGTGCCCGGCCTGCTTGTGCAGCGGCGATTGCCGCCGGCCGCGCTCGATAACGCTGATCGGGATATCGCCAAGAAAGGAACTCGGCGGGTTGAACTGGTAATCGCCAAAGACCCGGCGCTTGCGGGCATGGACGAGATAAAGCTTCTCCATTGCCCGGGTCATGCCGACATAACAAAGGCGGCGCTCTTCTTCGAGCTCTTCACGCGATTCGCTGGAGCGCGCCAGGGGGAAGAGCCCCTCCTCCATCCCGGCCATGAAGACCACCGGATATTCGAGCCCCTTGGCGGCATGGACGGTCATCAGCGTCACCCGGTCGAGGCTGCCGTCGTAGCTGTCGAGATCGGTGACCAAGGCGACATCTTCGAGGTAATCGACCAGAGTCTTCTCCTGGGCAAAGCGCTCTTCCATGCCGGTGAGGAGCTGCTGCAGGTTGTCAAGTCGATCCTTGGCTTCTTCGCTCCGCTCGGACAGGAGGGCCGGGCCGTAGCCGCTGGCCTCAATGATGATGCTGGTCAGCTGCGGATAAGGGAATTCTTCCAGCTTGGTCCGAAAGGATTCGATCAGGGCGATAAAGGCTTGCACCTTGCCACCGCTGCGGCCGAGTTCGCCACGCTGCAGTGCCAGCTGGCAGGCGGGGTAGAAGCCGCCGGCTTCATCCTGGAGAGCAGCGATGCGCTCCACCGTCGTCGTGCCGATCCCCCGCGCCGGGACATTGATAATCCGCCGCGCCGCCAGCGAATCGCTGGGGTTAATGAGAAGGCGCAGGTAAGCGAGGATATCCTTGATCTCCATGCGGCTGTAGAACTTGACGCCGCCGAACATGACATAAGGGAGGCGTTCGCGCACCAGCGCTTCTTCCAGGGAGCGCGACTGGGCATTGATACGGTAAAGGACGGCGATGTCGCGGAGATGGCGACCGGCACTGCGCAGCTTACTGATCTCATTAGCGACAAAGCGCGCCTCTTCGAGATCGTCGGGGAGGGGCTCGATGCTGATCGGCTCGCCGGTGGGGTTCTCGGTCCACAAGCTCTTCCCCTTGCGCCCGACATTGCGGGCGACCACCGCACCGGCGGCAGCGAGGATGTTGCGGGTCGAACGGTAGTTCTGTTCGAGTCGGATGGTAACGCTGCCGGGATAATCGACCTCGAAGTTGAGGATGTTACCGACCTCGGCGCCGCGCCAGCGGTAGATCGACTGGTCATCGTCGCCGACGACGCAGAGATTGTGGTGGCGGGCCGCCAGAAGACGGATCAGCTGATACTGGATGGAGTTGGTATCCTGGAATTCGTCGACGAGGAGGTAGTGAAAGCGCTCCTGCCAGCGCCCGAGAATCTCGGGATGAGTTTTAAAGAGATTGACGGTGAGGAGGATGAGATCGCCAAAATCGAGGGCGTTGGCCTGCTTCATCCGTGCCTGATAAAGTTCGTAGACCTTGGCGACCTGCTCGCCGTAAAAATCGCTGCGATCAAGGTCAGCTGGAAGGAGCCCACGGTTCTTGGCACTGTCGATCGCCTGAGCTGCCCCCCGCGCCTTGAGAGTGCGCTCGCTGATATTGAGCTCGCTCAGGACCTCCTTGAGCAGCCGCTCCTGATCCTGATCGTCGCAGATGGTGAAGTTGCTTTGATAGCCGAGGGCGCCGATCTCGCGGCGGAGGATACGGACGCAGGCGGCATGAAAGGTACTGACCCAGAGTTCGTCAGTGCCGACCAGCTGCTGCACCCGCTTCTTCATCTCCGCCGCCGCCTTGTTGGTAAAGGTGACGGCGAGGATGCGCCAGGGCTCGACCCCCTGAACGCGGATGAGATGGGCGATGCGCTGGGTGAGAGTGCGGGTCTTCCCCGAGCCGGCACCGGCGAGGATGAGGAGCGGTCCGGCGCCGTGCAGCACGGCCTGGCGCTGCTCCGGGTTAAGGCCGGCGGTGAGTTCAGCAGTAGTCATGTTGTCTCTCTTCCAGCGAACGGGCCATCAGCGCCCGGTTGTAGGCGGAAATCATGTCCCGGCGCGAGATGATCCCGACCAGGCGCTTGCCGGTAATGTCGTCGACGACCGGCAGCTGTTCGATATTGCGATAGCCGATCTTCTGCATCGCCTGATCGAGGCTGTCGTCTTCGAGGACGGTGGTCACCTCCAGGGTCGCCAGCTCCTTGACGACGACGATATCCATGAGCTCCTGCTCAAAGACCACTCCCATGAAATCCTGCACCGAGAGGATGCCGGTCAACTCGCCGGCGCTATTGACCAGAGGAAAGTTGGTCGACCTGGTGCTGCTGAGAAATTCGGTAAACTGGCGCAGGGTCATCCCCTCGGGGATCGACTCGACCGTGGCGGTCATGGCGTCCCGGACGGTGAGGGACTTCATGATGTTCTGTTCCTTGCCGGCGCGCAGGTCGATCCCGGCCCGGGCCAGATCTTCGGTCTCCAGGCTCTCCTTGTTGAACTGACGACTGATGGTGGTGCCGATGACGCAGGTGATCATGATCGGCACGATAACATGGTAGGACGAGGTGATCTCGAAGAGGAGGAAGATTGCCGTCATCGGCGCGTGCGTCGCCGCTGAGAGGAAGGCCCCCATGCCGATCAGGGCGTAGGTGCCGGGGGAGGAAGCGATCTCCGGCAACAGGGTGCGGGCGCCATGCCCGAAGGTGCCGCCGATCACCGCACCGATAAAGAGAGAGGGGGCAAAGAGACCGCCGGGGAGACCGGAACCGATGGTAACCGAAGTCGCGACCGCCTTGATCAGGACCAGCCCGACCAGCACCAGCCAAATCCCCTCGCCATGCAGGACAGCTTCGATAAATTCGTAGCCGTTACCAAAGACCTGGGGAAAGCCGACGCCGATGATTCCGACCAGCATCCCACCCAACACCGGCTTGGCCAACATTGGCAGGCGCAGGGCGGCAAAGGCATCCTTGATCCGGAAGTGGAGCTTGATGAAAGCGGCGGCGAGACAGCCGACAATGACGCCAAGGCCGGCATACAGGAGCATATCCCAGGGGGACTGGACGATATAATCGGGAATGGCAAAGGCCGGGGCATTGCCGAGGAGGGCGCGGGAAACGACGGTACTCATGCCGCTGGCGATGACGATCGAAGTGAAGCTCGACATCTCGAAGGTGGAAAGGAGGACGATCTCATGGGCAAAGAAGACCCCGGCGATCGGGGCATTAAAGGTCGCTGCCACCCCGCCGGAGACACCGCAGGCGAGCATCGTCTTCAAACGGTCGCCACTCATGCCGAAGAACTGCCCGGTCTGGCTGCCGATCGCCCCGCCGATCTGGGCTATCGGCCCTTCCTGCCCGGCCGAACCGCCGGTGCCGATGGTGATGGCGCTGGCCATACCGCGGGTGAGGATGGTGCGGAGCGGCACCTTGCCGCCACCGAGATTGACCTGGGCGAGAAAACGGGAGAAGCCGAACTGGAGATCCTTTTTGAAGAAGATCCAGAAAGGGATCATCAACAGACCGCCGACCATCGGGAAGAGGATGGCGAGGAGACGTCCCTCCCACAGCCCGGCACTATCAAGACCCAGGAGCCGCCCCCCCTGGATCACCACCAGCCAGTTAAAGAATTCGATGAGCCTTTGAAAGGCATAATTGCTCAGACCGGAAAGGAGGCCGATGACGACGGCAATCGTCGTCATGAAAGTATTTTCGCTGACCTTGAGGCGGGCAATGAGACGCAGCGCCCTCGCTTGCAAACGCAGGAAGGTGCGACGCGGGCGCAGCATCTGTCTCTTGAGATCGAATAAATTCGGGATGTTTGTCATTTTTGCGCCTTTTTTTGCCTGTGACCTACGGCTGGAACAACTCCATCTGCTCCCCCGGCCGGGTGCGACGGCGGTTGGGAGCGGCTTCGACGCTGGTTAGAAAGCCGGCAGGGATCTCCTTGAGGAAGCGCGAGGGGCTCGACGGACCGCTGCTGCGACTGGCGGCGGTGGAGAGGATCGCCTGATTTTTAGCGCGGCTAAGGCCGACGTAGAAAAGGCGGCGCTCCTCTTCGATGTCATTGTTGCCGCTCAGGGTGGCGGGGAGGAGCCCTTCTTCGAGACCGGGGAGGAAGACGACCGGGAATTCGAGCCCCTTGGCGGCGTGCAGGGTCAGCAGCGCCACTGCCTCGCTGCCGGCATCATAGATGGTGCCGCCGGCGTTGCGACGCAAATGATGCGCAAAGGCGGTCAGATCGCGGCCGAAACTGCCGGCGAGATCGAGGAAGCGGCGCAGCTGCGGCTCGTCGATTGCGCCGGCCAGGAAGGCGCGGTGCCCCTCTAACGCCGTGGCGATGCCGAACTGGCGGGCCTGGGCGACGAAGAGGGGGATCAGATCGCTGAGTTCGGCCACCGGCCGGGCGATAGCGGTCGGCAGTTGCAGGGTACGGGCAACGCCGAAGAAGTCGCCGGTCAGGGGGAAGGCGGCCGCAACCTCGTCACTCGCTGCGGCTGTCAGGATGCCGAGGGCGCGCAGCAGGGCGAGCCCGTCGCTGATCGTCCCCTCGCCGCTGGCCAGTTGCAGGAAATGAAAGAGGCCGACCAGGGAGGGCGTCATATAAAAGGGGGGGACGCCGACCTGCTGGCAAGGGATGCCGCGCCGCTCCAGAGCGGTGAGGAGGGGTTCGGCCTGGCGGCGCGAGCGGATGAGGATGGCAATCTCGGCAAAGGAGTGGCCCCGCCCTCCGGCTGTGCCGCCGCGACCGCTGTAAAGGGAGAAGCTTTCGATGCCGCCGACGAGTTCTTCGATGCGGCGAACGATGAACTCCGCCTCGGCCGCCGCCGTCGGCGTTGTCGCCACTTCGATGACGCCGCTATGACTCTCTTCTGCCTGCAGGACCAGCCCGCTCTTCTGGCGATTGTGGCTGATCAGAGCGGCAGCGGCCGCGACGATCGCCCCGGCGCTGCGGTAGTTGCGAAAGAGCTGCAGCCGCGTCGTCTCCGGAGCGCGGCTGAAATCGAAGAAGAAGCCGGGATCGCTGCCGCGAAAGCCGTAGATCGACTGGTCGGGATCGCCGATGGCGAAGATCCGGCTGGTCTCGCCGAGGCGGCAAACAAGCTCGTACTGGCCGGCATCGAGATCCTGGAATTCATCGACAAAGAGCTGCAGCACAGTTTCGCGCACCTCATCGTCAAAGTCGCTGTTCTTTTCGAGCTCGGCCAAAAAGGCCGGGATGACTCCGTCGAGATCGATGGCCTGCAAGCGCGCCAGCTCGGCGAGATAGCTTTGCAGGTCAGGATGCGGCAGGGCCGGAGCGTTGGCCGCCCAGGCGCTGAAGTGTTCACTGATCGCCGTTGCCAAAGCCTGGCGCTCCGGGCGGCGGCGTTCCGGGAAGAGGGTCTGGAGCAGACGGAGACGCTCGGCCGGGCCGACGACCAGCAGCTCCGCTTTCTCCCGCCGCAGCCAGTCGAGACAAAAGGCGTGAAAGGTGCCGACAAAGAGATCCTCGGCATCGCGACCGGCCCGCGCCACCAGCCGTTGCCGCAGCTCATCCGCCGCCCGGTTGGTGAAGGTGATCGCCCAGAGGGTGGCAGGGTCAGCCCCGGCTTTGAGCAGGGCCGCGAGGCGCTCGACCAACGTGTAGGTCTTGCCGGTGCCGGGTCCGGCGGCGACCAGGATATGGCGGCTGCTGCAATGGATCGCCACCTGCTGTTCGAGGTTCGGCCCGGCGGGGGATTCTTCTCCTGTTACGCTCGGCGCGGGCAGGGCTTCCGTGACTAACGGTTCGGGGAGCGGCTTCTTTTTGCGCCGCGGCCGCGGCGGATCGTCGCCGAAGAGGGAACTCTGGCCGGCGAGCTTTTCAAGTTCGCCTTCGGCAAAGACCCGGATGACGCCGAACTCGCCGTCATAACCGGGCTGGCGGAGAACTTCGCCAGCGCGCATGCGTTGCACCGCTTCGCCGAGGAGGGGGGACCATTCGGCGAGCGCCGCCACCGGGGTGTGGAGAAGAAGCTCAAATTCCGAGCCGAAGCGGGTGATCGCCTGCCCGTACTGGCGCTGCGTCTCCTTGGCGGCCGAGCCGAGGCCGAGGATTTCACCGAGAAGTTCCGGCAAAGGGATGAGGCTGTGGACAAGCGGGGCGGTTGCGGCAAAGAGCGGCACCTCGCGGTCGGCGAGTTCAAGGACGCGGTTCTGCACGCCGATCGTCAAGGGCTTGCCGCAGACCGGGCAAAGGTTGCCGCGCTGCCGCGATTCGTGCGGGTCAAGACAGACGTTGCAGGCGCGATGGCCGTCGGCGTGATACTTCCCTTCCTCGGGGAAGAATTCGATCGTCCCGGCAAAAGTATCGCGGTGATTCGCCTTGAGGGCGTCGCGCAGCGCGAAGAAGTCGAAGCCGGTCGAGAAGAGGTTGGCTTCACGGCCGAGCTTCCCCGGTGAATGGCAGTCGGAGTTGGAGATCAGGGCAAAGCGGTCGAGGGCCGAGATCGTCCGGTTCATCGCCGGATCAGAGGAGAGACCGGTCTCCAGAGCAAAGATATGCTCGCTGAGATCGTCGAAGCACTCTTCGACCGAATCGAAGCCGGAGCGGGAGCCGAAGAGGGAGAACCACGGCGTCCAGATGTGGGCGGGGACGAGCAAGCCTTCCGGGGAGGCGGCGAGGACGATTTCGAGGAGATTGCGGCTGTCGAGACCAAGGATGGGGCGACCGTCCGACTCGATGTTGCCGATGGCGGCGAGGCGGGTGTTGATCCGCTCGGCGGCGGCAAAGTCGGGGACGTAAAGGAGATTGTGGACCTTGCGGGTGGCGCCGGCGCGCTTGTAGATGGAACTGACCTCCGCCGAGAGGAGGAAGCGCACCGGCGTCTGCTGCGGCCGCACACCGGGGAGGAGATCAGGGATGCGACTTTCGTCGCGCAGGCGGAAAAGACCGGGCTCGGCCGGTTCCAGCTCTTCTTTCAAGCGGCGAAACCAGCCGGGGTGGGTAAAATCACCGGTGCCGACGATCTGAATCCCCTTGATCCGCGCCCACGCCGCCAGACCGTAAAGGTTGCTGTCGGGGCTGGTGGCGCGGGAGAAGGGCGAATGGATGTGCAGATCGGCGATGTAGTTCATGAATTGATCTGTCGGCGTTGACTCAGAGAGGCAAGCAAAGTTATTAGCCGGGATGGTTCTGTTTATAGAACTCAACGAAATTGATCGGCGGCAGATGCAGGGGAGCAAGACCGGCACGTCGGGTCAGGTCAGCGACGGTTTCGCGAAGATAGGGAAAAAGGATGGCTGCGCAATTAATTTCGGCGAGTTTGGCAGCGTCCGTAGCATTCTCCGGTTTTTGGCTAACGCCAAACAGTCCACCCAACTCGACTTCAGCACTCAGCGGCGCGGACTCACCCTGCAAAGAAAGTTTAAGAAATAGCCGTAGACACGGCTTCCCTTGTTCGTCATCAAAAAACACATGTGACAGTACAAGATTTGTATTTAACTGAACTTCCGGCCCTGGGGAAAAATTACGGTTCAAATCAAAATGAACCGTCAACAGACGACAGTCACGGAAATCAATAAGGGTCACTTCAGCGGCCATAGTTAGCGATCAACCTTTCATTGTTTGCGGTCTTATAGACCACCACCGGGAATGGAATAAGCTTACCCATCGGGGCTGGTACTTCAACTTTGGCAGTTGTGATGCTGGGGGTAAAACGTCCCCCCAGAACACGGGACAACTTGACCATGGAACGCATGGTGAAATTAGCATCTCCCCGGAAGACCTTGGTGACATATGCCGGAGAGGTGCCAAGGAGTCGGGCGAGTTCGACCTTGCTGATATTTTTCTCCTGCATCAGTCGATTGAGCTGGCTGGTGAATTCGAGAATCGCCAGTTCTGCCCAGTATTCATCCTGCTCTTCGGCAGCCTTAAAAGTATCTTTGAATGACATTGCTCTACTCCTCTTCGAGGATCACCACTGCACCTTTCAGGCACGAGGCAATATAATTTCTTTTGGCTCTTTGAGCCGCCTCAATTTCAGCGCGCGGGGTCTTTTGCCCTTTTTTCACGAACCCATGACTGCATATAACAATGCGTCCCCCGTCACCGTAGAACCAAACAATACGTAGTCGGCCACGAATGAATTCAAAAATCTCCGGGGCAATGTTATGGGAAACCTCAACTGGCAGCAGGGTGGGTCCTGCTTTCGCGATATGCTTAAAGAGTGTCCGAACCCGTTGAACATCTTTCTCGAAATTTGCGTTAAGCCCGCACAGAAAATCGTCAACAGGGCAGTCGCCACGGTCGCTGCATGCGCCAACGATTGCCCAAATATCGTCAGCTTCACGATTTTTCAACCTTCTAAGATACATTATTTAACCTTTAGGTTAAATGTCAAGTTTTTCATTACACTCGAAAAAAACAACGCTACGTTCATCGATGCGTTCTGGCGCTACGCCAACAAACATCTGCCTAATGGCAGATGAGCAGTGTCATCATTTTATCCAGATGGGATGGACATGCATGCCCCCCTCTATTTTCGGTTTTCAGAAACAACCCCTCATTACTCCACGGTCACACTCTTGGCGAGGTTACGCGGCTGATCGACGTCGGTC
>JACUTW010000012.1 GCA_014859605.1 Desulfuromonadales bacterium | reverse complement strand
GGTGAAGTGCTCTTCTATCTTGCCGATCTCGTAAAACTTTTCAAAAATCTGCACCTGCTCTTCCAGGTCGATCCCGATGCCGCTATCCTCCACAACCATCTCGACATAAGTGTGCTGCTGCGTATCGAGGCTTTCAAGGTCACCGCTCCCCGCCGATTTGGCAGGAGCGCGCATAATCCGGACCAAACGCGTCGTCAAGGTAATGGTGCCGTTGTCCGGCGTGAATTTAACCGCATTACCGACGAGATTGGTAACCACCTGAAAGATGCGGTCGGGATCGCAGAAGACTTGCGGCAGATCGGAATCGAGATTGAAGTGCAGCGTTTGCTGGCGGACGTGAAAGAAATATTCGAGCTCCTTGGTGGCAGTGCGAATCAGCTCGTTGAAGTCGACAAGACGAACACGCAGCGGCAACTCGCGACGATCAAGCAGAGTCACATCAACGATATCACGGACAATGGCGGTCAATCGATCGGAAGCGTCAGAGATATAGCGCACCATCGAAAGGACGGATTCATCGGCCTGGCCGGCAATGCCGCTCAGGATCAGTTCAGAGTAACCGGAGACAACGGTCAGGGGGGTCTTCAATTCATGGGACGCCATGCCCAGAAAAGAATTCTTCATTTGATTAAGGTTTTGCAAATCGGCCGTGACTTTTTCGAGGTTCTCCTTGATCTCTTTGTCCCGGGTGATGTCACGAATCGTCATCTGCACCATCTTCTTGCCATCCGGATCAAAGACCACCGAACCGCGCAGCCAGCCGACGACCCGCTCGCCACTTTGCGGACGGACAAAATTCAACTCAAATTCACTGAGTTTTCCGGCCCGCAAATCACCCATCAGTGACTCTTCCTGCTCAACCAATCCCTGGTGAAAGCTGGAGAAAAGGGCGAGAAAATCTTCACCCACGGCCGCCGCACGGGTGACGCCAAAGAAGGTCTCAGCCGCCCGATTGATCAAAAGGATGGAATCATCTTCATCGACAACCAGAATGGCATCACTGGCGTGTTCGAGGAGGGTGCGGTACATCTCACGATTGGCGGCAAGTTCAACCGTAACCCGCTCCTGCTGTTCATACGATGCCTGCAATTCGCGGTTGGAGCGTTCGAGTTCGGCATAACTGTCTTGAATTTTGCCATCACGTTCGCGCAAGGATTTCGCCATAGAATCGAGCGCATTGGCGAGGGAGGAGAATTCCAGGGTCGACATTTTCGGCAGCGGCACATTAAAATCGCCGCCGGCGATGCGCCGGGCAACCGTGCAGAGCTGTTCAATCGGCACCGTGAGATTAATGCGAACAAAGAAGGCCAGAACCAGCAAGACAATGAATGCGGCCACCACCAGAACAATCACGGTATAACGTAATAATTTTGTGGTCATCGCCGAAAGGGCTGACTCAGGGAAACCGAGGCTGACCCAACCGGCGGTTGTCCCGTCCGGAGCAAAGATGCGGGTTGTGGTATCGTAAACATTGCCGAAGCGGGAATTAAAGAGGAGGGAGGTTGCCGTATTTCCTGCCTTCACCTCGCTAAGCATGACGGGCGGCGGTGCGAGCGGATCATGCGAATAAAGAGGGGCGTGATTCGCGTCGACAATCGCACAGTAAATAATTTCGGGATCACTTGCGACCAGTTGCTGGCAGCGGTTATTCATCCCGTCAAGCTCTTTGAGATCGATGCCGAGGGAAAGAACCTTTTCAATTCCGGAAGTTAGCTCTTTACTGAGGAAGCGGCTGCGGACGGTAAGACTCTGCAAATAATCGCGACTCACCTGCCGGATCGTCAAGATATTATCGACAGCAAGGGTCACGAGCAGGATAGCAAAAACAAAGAGAAGGATGCGTTTGCCGAGAGTGCGAATCATCAAAAGAATATCTACCCAGAAAATTAGTTAAATTTGAACATAGCATGACAATCTTTCCCTGACAATGAATTATCAAAAGGATTTTTTAACCTTGTCCGCCGCCAGAAGACCCTTTGTTATTGACGACAACCATCAGTTTGGATTACATTTTTGGCTGCTGACTGATTAAAATATCGACAAGTTATAGACAATCAGCTTGCAACCGCTATAATAAAATTCGTTCAGCAGATTCGTTCTATTCACCAGATACATTTCATTCAGGAGTCGTCCATGTCTGTAAAAATTGCTATCAATGGTTTTGGCCGCATAGGAAGAAACGTCCTTCGGGCTGCAAGCGGCAACCCGAAGATCGAAATTGTCGCGGTCAACGATTTGACTGATCCCGCCACTCTCGCGCACCTGCTTAAATATGACTCGGTACACGGCATCTACGCTGGCGACGTCCAAGCGACGGCAGATGCCCTGATCATCAATGGGCGTGAGATCAAGGTCTTTGCCGAAAAAGATCCAGCCGCCCTTCCCTGGGGGGCACTGGGAGTCGAGATCGCCATCGAATCGACCGGTCGTTTCACCGACCGGGCAAATGCTGCCAAGCACCTGACAGCCGGCGCAAAGAAGGTCATCATCAGCGCTCCCGGCAAAGGAGAAGATGTGACCATCGTCATGGGGGTCAACGAAGCGGATTACGATCCGGCCAAGCACCATGTCATCTCCAACGCCTCGTGCACATCCAACTGCCTCGCCCCCGTCGCTAAAGTCCTCCTCGAAAATTTCGGCATCAGCAAGGGGTTGATGACAACCATTCACTCCTATACCAACGACCAGCAGATTCTCGACCTGCCTCATAGCGACCTGCGCCGGGCGCGAGCTGCTGCCGTCTCGATGATTCCGACCACGACCGGGGCAGCCAAGGCTGTGGCTCTCGTCCTGCCACAACTCAAAGGGAAACTTGACGGCATGGCGGTGCGGGTTCCGACCCCGAACGTGTCACTCATCGATCTGGTCGTCAACACCGAAAAAGAGACCACCGCCGCCGAGGTCAATGCCGCACTCGCCGCCGCCGCTGCCGGTCCTTTAAAAGGTTATCTGGACTACTGCACCGCCCCCCTCGTCTCTATCGACTTTAATGGCAACCGTGCTTCCTCAACTGTCGACTCACTGATGACTACCGTGATCGGCGGCAATATGGTCAAGGTGATGGCCTGGTATGATAACGAAGCCGGCTACTCCAATCGTATCGTCGACCTCGTCCACTTTCTGCGCAAACAAGCTTGAAGTTAAATTTTCCCGCTTAACATGAACGGGAGGAAGCCGATTCTGGATTCCTCCCGCTTTTATTGTCGTTTAAAAAAGGAGAGTGCGATGTTCAGTAAAAAGACGATCAAAGACGTCGACTTTAAGGGGAAAAAAGTTCTGTGCCGGGTCGACTTCAATGTGCCGATCAACGATGCCGGACAAATCAGTGACGACACACGAATTGTCGCTTCCCTGCCGACCATTCGCTACATCCTCGACCACGGCGGACGACTGATTCTCGCTTCCCATCTGGGTCGCCCCAAAGCCAAGCCGGAAGCAAAATACAGCCTCGCACCGGTGGCTCCCTACCTGGTTAAACTGCTGGGACGACCGGTGGCGATGGCCAACGACTGCATCGGCCCCGAGGTTCAATCGCTGATTGCCGCGATGCAGGACGGTGATCTCCTCCTCCTCGAAAATGTCCGTTTTCACGCCGGTGAAGAGAAGAACGATCCGGCCTTCTGCGCTGAACTCGCCAGCCTGGCAGAGTGTTACGTCAATGACGCTTTCGGGACGGCGCACCGCGCGCACGCTTCCACCGAAGGGGTGGCACACCTCCTCCAACCGGCGGTTGCCGGCTTTTTGATGGGGAAGGAGCTCGACTACCTCGGCACCGCGCTGGCGGCGCCGAAACGCCCCTTCGTTGCCATCCTCGGCGGCGCCAAGGTCAGTGACAAAATCCCGGTCATCGAAAATCTCCTGTCCAAGGTCGAGACCCTGATCATCGGCGGCGGCATGGCTTACACCTTCCTCCGGGCGCAAGGGATCGAAGTCGGTCAATCCCTGGTCGAAAGTGACCGGATTGAACTTTCCGCGAAACTGCTGCAACAAGCAAAAGAGCGCGGGGTTAAAATCCTCCTGCCGGTCGATCATGTGATCGCCGCCGAATTCAAAGCTGATACCGAACACCGCGTCTGCAGCAACAGCGACTTCCCGGCCGGGTGGATGGGGCTCGATATCGGTCCGCAGACCGCAAAAATGTATGCCGAAGAAGTCAGCAAGGCCGGAACTGTCGTCTGGAACGGGCCGATGGGGGTCTTTGAATTTGAGGCTTTCGCCGCCGGAACCTTTGCCGTGGCCCAGGCCCTGGCCGATTCATCCGCCCTTTCGATCATCGGTGGCGGCGATTCAGTGGCCGCCGTCAACAAGGCCGGACTCGATGCCCAGATGACCCACATCTCGACCGGCGGCGGCGCCAGCCTGGAATTTCTGGAAGGGAAAGAACTCCCCGGCGTCACTGCCCTCAATGACAAATAACGGCTACCAGCCATATAAAGGACATTCGGCCTATGCGTAAACCGATCATCGCCGGCAACTGGAAGCTGCACAAAACGATTTCAGAAGCACGGGAACTGGTCCAGCAACTCCAGGAAAGCGTTGCGGACGTCAGCGACTGCGAGATCATTGTCGCGCCGGTCTTTACTGCCTTGGCGTCGCTCGCCAGCACAGTGGCGGGGAGCAAGATTCAACTCGCCGCGCAGAATTGCCATCCCGCTACCAGCGGCGCCTTTACCGGCGAAGTCTCGGCCGCCCTCCTCAAAGATGCCGGCTGCAGCTACGTGATCGTCGGGCACTCCGAACGGCGGCAACTCTTCGGGGAGACTGACGACTTTATCAATGCCAAGGTCAAAGCCGTTCTGGCCGCCGGCATGCAAGTGATCTTCTGCGTTGGCGAGACTCTGGAGGAACGCGATTCCGGGGCCATGTTCGACGTTCTCGCCCGTCAGGTACGCGAAGGTCTGAGGGGACTTGACAATGACGCCATGCGCCACGTTATCATCGCCTATGAACCGGTTTGGGCGATCGGCACCGGACAGGTCGCCAGTGTCGATCAGGCTCAGGACGCCCACGTCTTTATTCGCGGCCTGCTCGCCGGTTTCTTTGACAAGTGTGTGGAAGAGCAGACCAGAATTCTTTATGGCGGCAGCGTCAAACCGGACAATGTCGACGGCTTGATGGCGCAGGGCGACATCGATGGCGCCCTGGTCGGGGGGGCCAGCCTCAAGGCCGAAGACTTTATCCGCATCGTCCGTTTTACGCGCCAGTAATTTTTTACCTGTTCTTCGAACCCCAAGATATGGTATTAAACAGCGCTTCAATGAAAAAAACGAATCGAGGAGTAACATTTCCATGACAACCTTGTTGATTACGCTCCATGTTCTTGTCTGTATTTCCCTGATTATTATTGTCCTGCTGCAAGCCGGCAAAGGGGCTGAAGTCGGGGCAACATTTGGGGCCGGATCCAGCCAGACGGTCTTTGGTGCCACTGGCAGCCGCGATTTTCTCAGTAAATTAACGACCGCAGCCGCAATCATCTTTATGTTGACCAGCCTGACCCTGGCCTACTTCATGGATCAACCGAGCGCCGGCAGCATCATGCCATCTTCGGTCGCTGCTCCGGCAACAACTCCCACCCTGCCAACGATTCCTTCGGCCGGCGGCGAAACAAAATAGTCTTAAATTTGTTATTGACACTCAACGCTCCTTCCATTATAAGTAGCGAACTTTTTGCCGAAGTGGTGGAATTGGTAGACACACCATCTTGAGGGGGTGGCGGGCAATTGCTCGTGCGAGTTCGAGTCTCGCCTTCGGCACCAATTAGCGTCTGAACCCGTTGATTTCGATCAACGGGTTTTTTCGTGTAAAAAACAACCTCCTCTTTGTGATTGATCGAGATAATCAGCTCTGGCCATTGACAGATCTACGGTGATTTCTGTATTTTATCGGGGTGAACTCCCTATGGCGTATTATCACCTGCATACTCCTCCTGCTGGCCCTCTCCACCCTGACCGGCATTGCTCAGACGGCATCGGCCCTGCTGAGCATGGAGACGACTGCGCCCTGCTGTCCGCACGAAAAAAAGAGTGGTGAAACGCCCTTTGACCTCCCCGACTGCAACCAGGACTGTCATTGCTCTAACTGCCAGGGGCTTGACATCTCTTATCGCCTCCTGCTACTGAATCCCTCCCTTGAAATGCGGCTTCAACCCCCAGCCCCACTGACCACCTTCCCCCCCGGCCACCAACCCGCGATCGACTACCCCCCCGAGCCGGCCTGACAAGACCAGCACCTATTTTCGTTAACGTCTCTGCGTCCAGCACTTCTTGCACAACTCTTTCCGTTGTGCGCAAGGATGTTGCCTGGCCTGTCACTTCCACCTCAAAAAGGATTTGCTCCTTGAAACAGAAAATATTTATCATTGCGGCCCTCTTTGTCGGCATCGCATTAGCAATTGTCATCACCTCCCAAGGCGATAGCGACATTCTCCACGTCAACCAAGTCGGCGCCGACCCTCTCGCCTACAGCGGCACCATTACCGTCACCGGAATCATGGCCGGGGTCTCCAATAGTGACCCGAGCATCTTCGGCATCTACGATATCAAGGAACTCCAGTGCACGACCGCCAACTGCAACAAACTTTATGTTCCGGTCCGCTACCAGGGGGCCATGCCCAAAGTCGGCGATGAAGTCCGGGTCACCGGCAGCTTCAGCAAGGTGCCACAAGGGGCGGTCTTTACCGCCGAGAAGATCAAAGTGTTGCGCAACCACCAGATTGGGGGATAAATGACCCTCACGAAACTGGTTTTCAAGAATATCACCCGTCGCCGCGGACGATTTGTCTTTACCCTCCTCGGCATCACCATCGGTATCGCCTCTTTTGTCACCTTTATGTCGATGGGGGGGAGCCTGAAGAAGGAGATCTATCGGGAAACCGCCGCTCTCGGCGCCAACCTTGTCGTCATCCCCAAGGGCTCCTGCGGCTATGAGCAACTGTCGATTCTCACCGGCGATCAGATGCCGACCAACATCTCCGCAGCTGAGGTTACCAGTATCCGCGCCATCAAAGGGGTGACGGTCGTCCCCTTCCTCGCCCAGCAAAGCGCCATCAATAACAAGCCGGTCACGGTCAGCGGCATTGAACCGGCGGCCACTCTGGACTTTAAACGCTGGGAGATCAGCGCGGGACGCTACTTCCAGTCTCCGGATGAAAATGGCGTCATGCTCGGATCGGCCGCGGCCCGCCAGTTCGAACTCAAACCCGGCGGAAGTGTCACCATCCGCGGCGAAATATTACCGATCCTCGGCATCCTTGGCGAAACCGGCGGCCGTGATGATGCCACCATTTTTCTCCCCCTCCCCTTGGCACAGCGCCTCTTCAACGCCGCCGACAATGTCTCTTACGCTGCCATCCGTGTTGAGAATCTGGCCGAGACCGAACGCTACATCGAAGAGATCCGGGTCGCAACCGGCCTGGGGGTGGTCTCTGACAAGCAGATGCTCCAATCGGTCCTCAGCATTGTCGGCACCGTCAACATCACTCTGCAGATGATTGCTGCGGTAGCGGTTATCGCTGCCGCCTTCGGCATCGTCAATACGATGATGGCGGCCACCTATGAGCGGAAGCGGGAAATCGGCATCCTTCAGGCCCTCGGCGCAAGGCGGCGGACGATCTTCACCCTCTTCATGCTCGAATCCGGATTTTACGGCCTCATCGGCGGCCTCACCGGTGTCATCTTCGGCCTGGCAACCGCCACCCTTGCCACCCCGTACATCAGCCAGAATGCCTTCACGACGCTGGTTAAAGGCTCGGGAAGCGGCTCGCTACTCGATCTAAACATTATCATCAGCTCCATCTTCTTTTCAGCCCTTGTCGCCATCATCGCCGGTCTCTACCCGGCCTGGAAAGCAGCGCGACTCACTCCGGTGGAGGCGATCAGCTATGAATAACCCTATCATCCGCACCGAACATGCGGCTAAAACTTATACGGTCGGAGAAATCACCACCAGCGCCCTCAAGGACGTCTCTCTGGAGATCCTCCAAGGCTCGTTCACCTGCATTGTCGGCCCCTCCGGGCACGGTAAAAGCACCCTCATGCATCTCATCGGCGGACTTGATCGCCCGAGCAGCGGCAAAATCTACATCGGCGACACAGAGATCAGTACCATCGTCAACAGCGACCTGGCCCGCTTGCGCGGCCAACGCATCGGCTTTGTCTTTCAGTTTTTCAATCTGCTGCAGGGTTTGACCGCTCGTGAAAATATCGAGATTGCGATGATGCTGGCCGGCGTAGCCGAGCCGGAACAAAGAGAGCGCGCCGAAAAGTTACTGGCACTGGTCGGTCTGGCTGAAAAAGCCGGATCGAAACCGGGACAACTCTCCGGCGGCCAGCAGCAGCGCGTGGCGATTGCCCGGGCGTTGGCCAATGATCCCGACATCCTCCTCCTCGATGAACCGACCGGCAACCTCGACTCCGTCGCTGAAGCAGAAATTCTCAACCTCCTGCAGGCATTGCATCGTCAGGGCAAAACCGTGGTCATCGTCACCCACAGTGACGAAGTTGCCAAGCGGGCCGAACGGATTATCCGCGTCAAAGACGGGCTGATAGCCGCCTGATTGATGCAGCACTTCACACAAAAATGCCCGGCAATTGTGAATTGTCGGGCATTTTTTCTGGTCACAACATCGGGGCGACACTGTTCCTCAAAAGAAACAGATACGAAGGTTGATCATGTCAGCTGCGATCTTGACGAAAAAAGTGCAAAACCCTATAGTGCCGGCCATGAAAGACCTTTTTCTTGCCGATGCGCACCTCATAAATCCAAAAGACGACAACTATCGCCGTCTCCTGACACTATTTCAGCGTGAAGAGGGGCAGATCCGCACCCTGTATCTCCTCGGTGATATCTTTGAATTCTGGGTCGGCTACGAGCACGTCGTCTTCTCCCCCTATGTGCCGATCCTCGAAGCCCTGCGCCGCTTGCACGAAAGCGGCACCAAAATCGTCTGGATCGAAGGCAATCACGATTTTCATCTCGGCCCCTTTGTCCGCGACACACTGCAGGCGACGATCTACCCGGAAGAGGCGATCATCACCCTCGACGGCAAAAAGATTTTCCTGTGTCACGGTGACTTGATCAATCGCCAGGATACCGGTTATCGACTCTACCGTGCCCTTTTACGCAGCCGCTTTGTCGGTAAACTCGTCGACCTCTTTGTCTCCCCTGACCGCCTTTGGCGTTTTTCACGCTTTTTAAGTGCGCGGAGCAAAGCCAAACGGCACCATCGTCCCGCCCGTGACCCGCGACCGCTGCTCATGGCCCATGCCCAGCAACGTTTTAACGCGGGCTGCGAAATCGTTATCACCGGTCATTTTCACCTCCCTTTCATCGAAAAGATGAACGGAGGGCTAGTGATCGCCCTCGGTGACGCTATGGAGCAAGCCTCTTATGTCATTTACGAAGATGGTGATTTCCGCCACGCAGCTTTTTAAAAACATCAAGGCAAATCTCACGCCCCGTCCGCGCCATTGTCGCCCATCTTCCCGACCAGTTCCCGCAGAGTCACCCCCTCCAACGCACTTGTTTGAGCGGCAAGAAGAGTCTGCTGTAACTGTTCAACAACCCGCCCTGTCGCCCCCATCCGCACCAATTTGAGCTTTTCGCCATCAAGCCGCATCCGCTGCAACACTTCGTACAGCGGCAGACTACCGATATCTATGGCCGGCTGATATGCGTTCAGAGCATCCTTCCCCTGTGCAACTTCATTTAAAAAACCACAATGGACCAAAAAAGTCAGACTCTTTTGAGTAAAACGATGGGAAAGGTTTAAACGCAGGGAAAAATCCTCAACGGTCAGGGGTTTTTCCCCGTGAATAAAGGTGGCAGCGGCCGTAAGCAAAATGGCGAGAGCGGCAGACTCGCGGCCATCAGCACTGAGCTTGTCACCGCGAAACTCCTGACGAATCGTGCGAAAGTTCTGAATGGCGAAAGTCACTTCGAGTCCCAGCAAGACGATCACCCAGGAGATGTAAATCCAGAGCATAAAGACCGGCAGCGCTGCCATCGTGCCGTAAATAGCGTTATTGCGGGTGACCCCGATCTGAAAGGTGACATATCCCCACTGCAGCAACTGCCACAAGATGCCGCCGAAAGCGCCGCCAAGAAGGGCCGCCCGGAATGAGACGCGGGTGTTCGGCATAAAGAGGTACAGGCCGGTAAAGACCGCCCACATGGCGAGATAAGGGAAGATTTTAAAGAAGTACAGGATGATAATCCCGATGACATCGATACCGATGAAATACTGGACCACCCCCTGACTCTCCAGGGTCGTCGTCATTGAAATTGCCGCCAGAATTAACACCGGCCCGAAGATGGTAATTGAGAGATAATCTGAAAAGAGCCGCGCCATGGAACGCGTCTCGTTGACTCGCCAGATATGATTAAAGCTCTTTTCGATACTGTTAAGCAGGGTCAAGACCGTTACCAACAAGAATATGACCCCGAATGTCCCGAGTTTTGCCATATTGGTATTACTGATATAAGTGAAGATGGCATCGACCGCCTCTTCGGAGCCGAGAGCCAGATGATTAAGGAAGAGAATTTCCAACTCAATCTCGGCGCCAAAACCCTTTAGCAGCGCAAACATGACAGCAAGGAAAGGGACAAACGAGAGGATCGTCGTAAAGGCCAGGGCCGAAGCATGGAGGAGACAGTTGTCAGCAAAAAACTCCCGTGCAACCGCCATGACAAACTGTAGCGACTTAAGAAACAAACGTTTCCCGGCGCGCAGCTCAACAGGATCAAGCTCCCAAAGACCGCGCAGAAGAAATTCCCGGACTTGTTGCAGACGGCTTCTTTTCGTCACTTTACTATCCCATTTCAGTACAAAAAAATCTTCAAGGGGCGAGCAAGGAAAAGCCCACTCTGAAAGTGGGCTTTTCCTTGAAAATTCCGTGAGTAAAAATTGCGATCTCTTAGCCGTGCTTGGTTTTCTCAGCAGACATGGCTTCACGACCGGCTTCGACAGCGGCCTTGAGCATGTCACGCTTCACAGCGAGGGCCTCTTTTCCTTCATTCATGGCTTCAGTCATGGTCTCTTTCCCTTCTTGCAACACTGCCGCAATCCGCTCCTCCGCTTCTTCAGCGATTTTACGGATGCGATCGCTGGTCTCGCCGGCGAGACCGCGCAGCTGGTCTCGGGTTTCACGCCCGGAACGAGGTGCCGTCAAAAGGGCAATCCCGCCGCCAATAGCAGCTCCGGCCAAAAAAGCGACCAAAACATTACCGACCTGACTCTTTTCGTCTGACATGGCTATTCTCCTTTCGTTACATGTGATTTTTTGAAGTAATTACGAAATGCCTGAAATCCTGTCCAGAGGACCATCCCCTGATTCAGATATTGCCGGGTTCCGCCGCGGAGAAAATCATTGACGCTATGAAGCGAATCTCCGACCTCGCCGATCGCTTCCAACAGCCCCCCGGCACGGGTAAACCCATTTTCCAAGTGAACGATGGAGTTGTTCATGCGCTCTGACGACTCCCGCAGATTAGCGAGGAGCGGCGTCAACTCCCGCTCGGTATTGACGATCATTTCATCGACACGTTGCATGGTCCGACGTAGTTGTAGCATCGCCCAAACCACATATCCGACCAGAACAATAAAGGCAATGACCGCAATGAACACCAAAGAAATATACGACATGCAGTTAAACTCCTTGATGAGTTAAATAGTAAACAGACAATAAGAGTAAAACACAAAACGCCGACGTTGCAACTAATAGTTGATTATTGCGCGCTCTTTGCCGGAGGCGCGAGCCGTTGCAGCGGGAATCCCAACTGAGACAAAGGGGCCTCAAACTCCTGCTCATTGCCGACCAGAACGATTGACATCCGTTCTGACTGCAGGTAATCGCGAGCGGCTTGCTGAATGTCGGTAAGACTCAATGCCGCGTTTTTGGCGCGATAGCTCTCGAGATATCCGGCGGGATAATCGTAGAAATCGAGACGCATGGCCTGGGTGACCACCTCATGGGGTTCGGCAAAGGAGAAGACAAAAGAATTATTCAGACTCTCTTTGGCAACTTGCAGTTCTTCAGGTCGCACCGGTTCTTCCCGGATCGTACGCATCGCCGCCAGCATCAGCTCCAGAGCCTCGATAGTCGTGCTGCTCTTGGTTTCACACTGAGCAATAAAGGGTCCGGGGAGGAGTCGACCAACCTGAAAATAGGAATAAACCGAATAAGCCAGACCGCGCTCCTCTCGAATCTCCTTCATCATCCGCGAATTAAACCCACCGCCGCCGAGGATGAAATTCATCACCCGCACCGCGTGCAGATCGGGGGCGTTTTTATCAACACCGACCTGACCGAGCATGACAACACTTTGTGGCAACTCTTTTTGGACAATGAGTGCAACCCCGTCATTCCCGGCAACCAAGGGCGGGAGGATGCGAGGTTTACTCTCTTGTGCGGCCCAGGAAGCAAAACGGGCTTCCAGTTCAGCGCGGAGCTGCGTCCGGTTAAAGTCACCGGAGACGGCAATCCAGAGCTTTTCCGGCGAGAAGGTGGATTGATAAGCGGCAAGAAGATCCTCGCGACTGATCGCCTGTACTGTCGCTTCGGTCGGAGTGCGCCCGAGGGGATGATCGCCATAAATCGCCTTCAGCAATTCCCGACTGGCGATCGATTGGGGATGATCGTTCTGCCGGCGAACCGCTTCGAGCATCTGTTTGCGGGCCAGTTCAATCCGTTCCGGCTCAAAGGCAGGGGCGCGCAGCACCTCCTGCAGCAGATCGAGCCCATGCGCAAAATCGCTGGCCAAAAGAGAGAGATCAAGGGTCAGTGCATAAGTATCAGCGGTAATAGAAAGATCGGCGGCCAACTGTTCGAGATCCGTATCGACCTGATCGGCCGAGCGGCTTGCAGTCCCGGCGGTGCGCATCCCCCTCACCAGAAGACTGGCCAAACCGACCTTTTCTACGGGATCATCGATCGCGCCGCCCGGCGCCAGCACTGTCAGCTGAAGCAAGGGGAGTTCGTGATTCTCCTTGAAGTAGACACGGATGCCGTTGGTTAAAATTATCGGTTCAATCTGCGGCACCGCGAAGTGCAACGGCGGAGTCGAAATCTGATCCGGGCGGAATGAGGGGGCGCTACAGCCGACCAGCAGGACGGAAAGAACGCAAAGGAGATACAATATTTTTTTCATTCACCACCTCCGGTGCGGGCAAGAGTGATGACGGTACGATTCTCCGAAGTAAAATAGCGGTGCGCTGCAGTCTGGATCTCCGCCGGGGTAATGCTCGCCAACTCCTCATCATAACGAACGAGATAGCGCCAATCCCCTGCGACCGTCTGGTAATAAGTGAGCATATGCGCAAGGGCGCTATTCTTCTGGAGATTTCGTAAAAAATCGACGCGTAAACGGTTGCGCACGCGTTCGAGTTCGGCAGCACCGACTTCTTCATCCGCCAACCGCTTTAATTCACGATAAACAGCAGCCTCCACTTCCAGAGAGGTATGCGGCGCGCGCGGTGTGGCCTTGATAACAAAGAGGTTATCAAAGCGTGAACCCGGCGCGGTAAAGGTCGATAGCGTCGCGGCGAGCTGTTCCTTGACGACCAGTGTTTGATAAAGACGAGAAGTCCGGCCGTCGCCGAGCAGGCCATTGATCAGATCAAAGATATAATCGTCGCGACTCGGCAGGGTCGGCTTATGATAAGCGATCATCACGCGCGGTTCAGCATCAAAGCTGATCGCCACCCGTTTTTCCCCGCGCTGCTCCGGTTCGCCAGCAACGATCGGCGGTGTCGGCATGCCGCCCGGAATCTTGCCAAAGTAACGCTCTACCATCTCTCTGGCGGCGACAAAATCGATATCGCCGACCAGGGCGATCACGGTGTTGGCCGGGACATAATAGCGATCATGAAAGGCCCGAGTCTTCTCCAGGCTCAAATGATCGATGTCAGACATCCAGCCGATGATCGGATGCCGGTAGGGATGGAGGGTAAAGGCTGTGGCAAGGAGGTTCTCGTAAAGGAGGCCATCCGGGTTCGTATCATAGGAACGCCGCCGCTCTTCCATGACCACCTGCCGCTCCGTATAAAAATCACGGAAGATAGAGTGACGCATCCGGTCTGATTCAATGGCTGCCCAGAGTTCGAGTTTGTTGGCAGGGAGTTCGATCACATAACTGGTCAGATCCTTGCTGGTAAAAGCATTGTAACCGACCCCGCCATTCTTGGCGTAAAGTTCGGCCACCTCCTGCGGGACGTCAAACTGACGGCGCTGTTCCTGCAGTTCCTTCAGCTGAATCTCAAGCTCGGCGATGCGACTGGCATTCAGCTGCGGCGCCAGGCGGAGTCGATCATATTCAGCGCCGGCGGCCTCGATCGCCTCCAAAAGCGGCTTTTCCCGACGATAATCTTTGGTGCCAAGGGTCTTGGTCCCCTTGAAGAGCATATGTTCCAACAGGTGTGCGACGCCCCGGTTTTCACTCGTTTCATCGACAGAACCGACCCGCAGGGTGATATAAGCCGCCAATGTCGGAGAATCGTGACGCTCGACAACGAGCAGAGTCAGACCATTGGCAAAGCGATGTTCCTGCACCCGTTCAGCGAGGCCGGCCGCGGCAATATTCGGCAGACATAAAAATAAAAACAGCAGGAGCCTCAACGCATTAACATTCATCCTTCATCCCTTCGTTTCTACAAAAAGAAAATAAATCCCGCATTATTCTTTATCTTTGCTGTCCGCTGCCCCCTTGAGCGCTTCAAACATCTGCCGCAGGCGGCTGTCTACCTTGGCATTGATACTGTCAGCGGTCCAGCTGCCATCCTCCTGACGCACCCCGGCGGTGACCCCGGTGAGGATCTCCATCCCCTCATCGATACTAGCAACCGCCCAGATCGTAAAGAGTTGCTCACGAACGGCGGTCACGACCTCTTCCTTGAGCATGAGATTTTGGACGTTCTGGATCGGGATGATGACCCCTTGCGTGCCGTCAAGGCCGCGATTTTTGCAGACGGCAAAGAATCCCTCGATCTTTTCATTCGCGCCGCCGATCGGCTGAATCTGACCACGCTGATTGACCGAGCCGGTGACCGCAATCCCCTGCCGGATCGGCACGTTGGCCAAAGAGGAAAGGAGGGCGTAGAGTTCGGTTGACGAAGCACTATCCCCTTCGACACCGTTGTAGGATTGCTCGAAACAGATCGTCGCGGCCAGCGAGAGGGGTTTATCCTGGGCAAAGCGATCGCCGAGAAATCCGGTCAGAATCAAGACCCCTTTGTCGTGAATCGGTCCGGAAAGCTTGACTTCACGCTCGATATTGATCACACCGCTGCGGCCAAGATAAGTCCGGACCGTCACCCGCGACGGACGGCCAAAAGAGTAATCGGCAAGCTGATAAACCGACAAACCATTGACCTGCCCAACCACCGCCTCGGTCGTATCGATGAGCAGAGTCCCTTCATCGATCAATTCCTGAATGCGTTGCTCCAGCTGATTGGAGCGATAAATTCGCGCCTCTCCGGCGAGGTCGACATGCTTACGGGCAACACTTGCAGCGGTGTCGCGACCGGCAAAGAAAGATGCTTCGCGAATCAAATCGGCAATATCCAAAAAACGGGAAGAGAGCCGCTTTTTATCGGCGATCAGGCGCACGGAATATTCGACAATGCGCGCTACGCCATCAGCGGCAAAGGGGAGGAGCGTTTCTTCGGAACATTTTGCCGCGACAAAGGAGGCATATTGCCTGGCATTCTCCTGGCTATTGTCCATCCGTCCGTCAAATTCCGCCTTGGTCTTGAAAAACTTCCGAAAATCCGGATCGTAGTGATGGAGGAGATAGTAAAGCTCCGGCGTGCCGATAATGATGATTTTGCAATTCAGCGGGATCGCTTCCGGTTTGAGTGACACGGTGGCAATGAAGCGATACTGTTCGGTGACATCTTCAATCTTGATCTCGCGATTGCGAATCGCCCGCTTCAGGGCATCGTAGGAGAAGGGGGAGAGGAGAAGTTCCCGACAGTCGAGGATGAGATAACCGCCATTGGCGCGATGCAGGGCACCAGCCTTGATCATGGTGAAGTTGGTAACGGCATTGCCCATTTCAATCAGGTGATCAATCCGGCCGAAGAGATTAAAATAGGTCGGATTCGCTTCATAAATGACCGGCGCCCCCTGCTGTTCATGATTATCGAGAAGGAGATTGATCTTGTAACGCTCAAAAGTCGGGCGTTCATTGCTGCCAAACTTGAAGCCGGGCAGCTTGATGGCGGGTTCTTCGTTCGGTCGGAACTCATCGATCCGCTCCAGGATATCCTTTTTACAGTTATTAAAGTAATCGATCACTTTCGGGTAAGGGGCATAGCGATCGCATAACTCCTCAAAGAGGTGACCGACCGAAGCAAGGAGGACCGCTTTCTCCATGGTGGACATGGCGAGCCGTAACTCCTTTTCGAGATCGCGCGCCTCACGATGCACTTCGTTGAGACGGCCTTGCAGCACCGTCCCGCGAGCATCGAGGTCACTGCGTTCCTCGGCGGTGAGATTTTCAAAATCCTGTTGTGTCAGGGGAGTCCCATCCCGCACCGGCACCAGAACCAGACCATTGACCGAGCGCTGCAAAATAAATCCCTGCTCACTGGCCGATTCATCCATCTCCTGAAAAAGCCGCCGGTTCTTTTCCTGAAATTCTCCGGTAATTTCATTCTTGTGCTTTTCGTATTCTTTACTTTCAAAGACCTTGGGGATCTCTTCCGCCAATCGCACGACGAGATTTTCCATGTCGCGATGAATTTTACGGCCATTCCCGGCTGGGAGATTAATTTGCAGCGGCCGGGTATTATCCTGAAAATTATTAACGTAGCACCAGTCCTCCGGAACAGCCTGGGAGACCGCCCGCCGGCTAAGAATCTTGCGGATGGCCGAAGAGCGGCCCGTCCCCGGTTCCCCGAGGATAAAGATGTTGTAGCCACTGTCCTGCATTCCCAGACCGAAGTCGATGGCAGCGAGGGCCCGTTCCTGACCGAGGGTCTCTTCAAGACAAGGGAGGTTGGCCGTCGTTTCAAAGTCAAAAAGGGCGGGATCGCACTGCCAGGACAAATCCTCAATCGCTACTTTCAAACTGTCCACAGGGATAGTCATCGTCACTCCTTAATACTCGATTTTGAGGCGGAGAAAGTTTACCAAGAAGTCCCCGCACTGGCAAGAATCGAAAGCGGAATTGTCGAAAGCAGAATCGAAAACTGAAGCTTCGCCCTCTCCCTCTTCCGCTACCACGACAAGGAGAGCATTGCTACAATCGGTCGCAACGCCGCGCTGGCGAAAAGAAAAAAGTCCCCCTTGGACAAAGGGGGAGCGAGGGAAATTTGCAACAAAACTTCTTGTTGCCGCCGCGCCTCCGTGTTAATTTTAGCTCATTATTTTTTTAAAATAGATAAGCTCGTCTTCCGCAGAACCCTAAATGTGTCATTCCCGAAGCGATTCTGATCGGGAGTCCAGCTGTTCTAACCGACCAAAATCAAAAAATCATGGATCCCCGATAAAAAAATTCGGGGATGACAAGCTTATTGCGGAAGATTGAAATCGGATTTTTTTAATGATTTTGGGAACATGGGGCATGAGTGATTTTAAGGTATAAATCTGGTGAGTGGCCCTGATTACTCGGAATGCCTCTGAACTACGTCCCTGGAATGCCTTTTCAGAGTACGGGGCAAAGTGGAGTGTCAAAAAATGCCGAAGCTCAATAAAGGCCAGTTACTGGCCATCGCCATAGGGGTGGTCGGTATCGGGGCCGCACTCTTTGCTTGGCAATCCTTGCAGAAAAAGGATCTTCCCGACGGTTTCGCCAGTGGCAACGGCCGCATTGAAGCGGTGGAGATCGACATCGCCGCCAAGACGGCGGGGCGGATCGAGGAGATCCTGGTGGACGAAGGTGATTTCGTCACGGCCGGACAAGTTCTGGCGAAGATGGACACCGCCGTACTTGAAGCTCAGCGGAGAGAAGCGCGGGCCCGGTTGCGCCAAGCGCAGAACGCCATCGAGACCGCCCGCAGCCAGGTGACCCAGCGTCAAAGCGAAAGAGCTGCCGGACAGGCCGTTGTGGTACAGCACCAGGCCGAGGTCGAGGCGGCGAAAAGGCGCCTGGCGCGTTCAGAAGCGCTGCTCACGGATCAGGCCATTGCCGCGCAGCAAGTCGACGATGACCGCACCGCCTTCCTTAGCGCGCGGGCCGCTTTCCGCGCGGCCGAGGCCGAAGTAGTGGCGGCCGACGCGGCCATCGTTACGGCCAGATCGCAGGTGATCGGAGCGGAATCGGATGTCGAGGCAGCCCAGGCTGCCCTGGAGCGGATCGAGGCGGACCTCGACGACAGCGTGCTGAAGTCGCCGCGGGAAGGACGGGTGCAATACCGTGTGGCCCAGCCTGGCGAGGTGCTGGCCTCCGGCGGCACTGTCCTGAACATGATCGACCTCACCGATGTCTACATGACCTTTTTCCTGCCGACGAAAGCGGCCGGACGGGTCGCACTGGGGACCGAAGCGCGGCTCGTGCTCGATGCCGCCCCGCAATACGTGGTCCCGGCCGAGATCTCATTCGTCGCCGATGAGGCCCAGTTCACCCCGAAAACGGTGGAGACAACGGAAGAACGTCTGAAGCTGATGTTCCGGGTCAAGGCGCGGATCGATCCGGCGCTGCTGCGCCGGCATCTGCGTCAGGTCAAGACCGGCCTGCCGGGCATGGCCTATGTGCGATTTGATTCCACGGTGGACTGGCCGCCGGAACTGCAGACGAGGCTGCCGCAATGAGCCGGGATGTACATGCACAGATCGAGGATGGAGGGGGGGCTGCCGCGCCGGTTGCCCGCCTGCGGGATGTGTCCCTGCGCTACGGCAAGGTGCGTGCGCTCGACGAGGTCAGCCTCGATCTCCCTGCGGGCTGCATGGCCGGGCTGATCGGCCCGGACGGGGTCGGCAAGTCAAGTCTGCTGGCGCTGATCGCGGGCGCCCGCGCGGTTCAGACGGGCCGGGTCGAGGTGCTGGGCGGCGACATGGCCGATGCGCGCTATCGGCGCGCACTCGGCCCGCGGATCGCCTACATGCCCCAGGGCCTGGGAGGAAACCTCTATCCGACGCTCTCGGTGGCCGAGAACCTCGACTTTTTCGGACGGCTGTTCGGGCAGGATCGTGGCGAACGGACGCGCCGCATCGAGGCCCTGACCGAGGCCACCGGCCTTAGGCCGTTTCTCGCTCGCCCGGCAGGCAAGCTCTCCGGCGGCATGAAGCAGAAGCTCGGCCTTTGCTGCGCGCTGATCCACGATCCGGACCTGCTCATCCTCGACGAGCCGACGACCGGCGTCGACCCGCTCTCACGGCGCCAGTTCTGGGAGTTGATCGCCGGCATCCGTCGTTCCCGGCCAGGCATGAGCGTGCTGGTGGCCACGGCCTATATGGAGGAGGCGGCACGTTTCGACTGGCTGGCGGCGATGGACGGTGGGCGAGTGCTGGCCAGCGACACGCCCGAAGGCCTGCTGCAGAGCACGGGGGCGGCTTCGCTGGAGGCGGCCTTCATCCGGCTGCTGCCGGAAGACAAGCGCCGGGATTATCGGGCGGTCGAGATTCCGCCGCGGCCGCAAGACGATGGCGATACCGCGATCGAGGCCCGGGATCTGACCATGCGCTTCGGCGAGTTCACCGCGGTCGATCATGTGAACCTGCGTGTCCCACGGGGTGAGATCTTCGGTTTTCTCGGCTCCAACGGCTGTGGCAAGACCACGACGATGAAGATGCTGACCGGCCTCCTGCCGCCGAGCGAAGGCCGGGCCTGGCTGTTCGGACACGAGGTGGACCCGCACGACCTTGCGACCCGCCACCGCGTCGGCTACATGTCGCAGTTCTTCTCGCTCTACACCGAACTGACGGTGCGGCAGAACCTGGCGCTGCATGCCCGACTGTTTCACGTGCCCGCTGCCGAGATTTCAGGGCGCGTGGACGAAATGGTTGAGCGATTCGATCTGGCCGCGGTGATTGACAGCTTGCCGGGCCGCCTGCCCCTCGGCCACCGGCAACGCCTGTCGCTGGCGGTCGCCATGATCCACAAGCCCGAGATGCTGATCCTCGACGAGCCCACCTCGGGTGTCGATCCGGTGGCGCGCGACGCCTTCTGGCGCATGCTGGTCGAGCTGTCGCGCCGCGATGGGGTGACCATCTTCATCTCCACCCACTTCATGAACGAGGCCGAGCGCTGCGACCGGATATCGCTGATGCATGCGGGTCGGGTGCTAGTGACTGACGCGCCCGCCGCCCTGGCAAGCAAACGCGGCGAGGGCAGCCTGGAAGAGGCTTTTGTCACCTATCTGGAGGAGGCCGAAGCGGAGGGCGCGGGCGAGGCACGCCAAGTGAACGCAAGCACTTCGCTCGCTTCGGTCGAGGCCTCGCCCGGTCATGCCGAACCACAGGGCTGGCGGCGCCGATTCGACCCCCGACGCATGATCAGCTATGCCCGGCGCGAAGGGTTGGAGCTGCGCCGCGATCCCATCCGGCTGACGTTGGCGCTGCTCGGCAGCGCCATCCTGATGTTCGTGATGGGCTATGGGATCAGCCTCGATGTGGAGGATCTCACCTTCGCGGTGCTGGATCGCGACCAGACCACCGTCAGCCGCGACTATACGCTCAACCTCGCCGGCTCCCGTTACTTCGTCGAGCGGGCGCCGATTACCGGTTATGCCGATCTCGACCGGCGCATGCGCGAAGGCGACATCAGTCTGGCGATCGAGATCCCGCCGGGCTTCGCGCGCGACATCGCCCGGGGCCGGCGGGTCGAGATCGGCGCCTGGATCGACGGCGCCATGCCGACACGGGGGGAGACCGTCCGCGGCTATGTGCAGGGTATGCATGCCCATTGGCTGGCCACCAGGGCGCGCGAGGCCGGCCACGGCGGGGCTTTGGCGGGGCTCGTCAATATCGAGACCCGGTTCCGCTATAACCCGGACGTCAAGAGCCTGGTCGCCATGGTGCCGGCGGTGATCCCGCTGCTGCTCATGCTGATCCCGGCCATGCTCGCGGCGCTCAGCGTCGTGCGGGAAAAGGAACTCGGCTCGATTACCAACTTCTACGTCACGCCAACGACGCGGCTCGAATTCCTGCTCGGCAAGCAGTTGCCCTATGTCGTGCTGTCCTTCCTGAGCTTCCTGCTGCTCACGCTGCTCGCGGTGACCGTCTTCGGCGTGCCGCTGAAGGGCAGCTTCCTGACCTTGGCGGCGGGCGCTCTGCTCTATGTCGGCGCCGCCACGGCCGTGGGGCTGCTGATTTCCACCTTCATGCGCAGCCAGATCGCGGCGATCTTCGGCACGGCGGTGCTCACCATCCTGCCGGCGGTCAACTTCTCCGGCATGATCGATCCAGTCTCATCGCTGGAAGGAGCGGGCCGGCTGATCGGCCAGCTCTACCCGACCACCCATTTCCTGACTATTGCACGCGGCACCTTCACGAAGGCGCTCGACTTCTCCGACCTGCAGGCGGCCTTCGTCCCGCTGGCGCTGTCCGTGCCGATCCTGATCGCGCTCGCCGCCGCGCTGCTCAAGAAGCAGGAGCGCTAGTCCATGCGCCCGGCCAACGTCCTTCATCTCGGCATCAAGGAGTTGCGCAGCCTGGTGCGCGACCCGATCATGCTGGTGCTGATCGTCTACGCCTTTACCGTTTCGGTCTACACGGCGGCCACGGCCATGCCGGAGACCCTCAACAAGGCACCGATCGCGGTCGTCAACGAGGATCGCTCGCCGCTGTCATGGCGCATCGTCAGCGCCTTTTACCCGCCGTACTTTGTTCTCCCCGAGGTGATCGACCAGGCCGAGATGGACGCCCGCATGGATGCCGGCCTCGACACCTTCGCCCTGAATATTCCGCCGAACTTCCAGCGCGATCTGCTCGCCGGGCGCCAACCCACGATCCAACTCAATGTGGACGCCACACGGATGAGCCAAGCGTTCACCGGCAGTGGTTATATCCAGACTATCGTGAGCGACGAGGTGCGCACTTTCGTGCAGCGTTATCGCGAGGTGCCGGCGCTGCCGGTCGATCTGGCGCTGCGCGTGCGCTTCAATCCCCAGCTCAACAAGTCATGGTTTGGCGCCGTCATGCAGGTCATCAACAACGTGACCATGCTCTCCATCGTGCTGACCGGCGCGGCGCTGATCCGCGAGCGCGAGCACGGCACGGTCGAGCATTTGCTGGTCATGCCGGTCACGCCATTCGAGATCATGACGAGCAAGGTGTGGGCGATGGGACTGGTCGTCCTTGCCGCCACCGCCACGGCACTCACCGTCGTCGTGCAGGGCTGGCTTTCCGTGCCGATCCAGGGCTCGCTCGCGCTGTTTCTGGCCGGCACGGCGCTGCATCTGTTCGCGACCACCTCGATGGGCATTTTCCTCGGCACCGTCGCCCGCTCCATGCCGCAGTTCGCCCTGTTGCTGTTGCTGGTGCTGCTACCGTTGCAAATGCTCTCCGGTGGTTCGACGCCGCGCGAGAGCATGCCGGAGGTCGTCCAGTACATCATGCTCGCCGCGCCCAACACGCATTTTGTGATGTTGGCTCAGTCGATCCTGTACCGGGGCGCGGGCATCACGGCGGTCTGGCCGCAGTTCCTCGCCATTGTCCTGATTGGAACGGCCCTTTTTGCCCTGGCGCTGGCTCGCTTCCGCAAAACCATCGGGACGATGGCGTGAACTAGCACCTTGACCGAGGAGGACTCAACCATGGTCTGGCTAAAGTTGACCCTGCCCTGTACCTTAAAATCGATGGCGGCGAGGGCCCGTTCCTGACCGAGGGTCTCTTCAAGACAAGGGAGGTTGGCCGTCGTTTCGAAGTCAAAGAGTTTAGTGGATCGCACTGCCAGGACAAATCCTCAATCGCTACTCTCAAGCTATCCACAGGTATTGTCATCGTCACTCCTGAAAGTTCGATTATAAAGCGGAGAAAGTTTACCAAGAAGTCCCCGCACTGGAAAGAATCGAAAAAACCTTGATTTTACGAACTTTTACCTTGTAATCTCAACTGTTTTCAATTATAAAAGAGGACTTTGCCGTATCCGCAAGCTCTCACGAAGGAATGATCATGTCCGAGAATATCCGCAACATTGCAATTATCGCCCACGTTGACCATGGTAAAACGACCCTCGTTGACGCCATGTTACGCCAGTCCGGAGTCTACCGCGAAAACCAGGTCATCACTGAACGGGTTATGGACAGCAACGATCTGGAGAAGGAACGCGGCATCACCATCCTCTCCAAGAATCTTTCCATTCACATCGATGAAATGAAGATCAATATCGTTGACACACCGGGTCACGCCGACTTCGGCGGCGAAGTCGAACGCGTCCTGAAGATGGTCGACTCGGTTCTGCTGCTGGTTGATGCTTTTGACGGGCCGATGCCGCAGACCCGCTTTGTCCTGAAAAAATCTCTTGATCTTGGCATCAGACCGATCGTTGTCATCAACAAGATTGATCGTCCCGGCGCCCGTCCTGAATGGTCTGTCGACCAGGTCTTTGACCTCTTCTGCGAACTCAATGCCGATGAAAATCAACTCGACTTCCCCGTGGTCTTTGCCAGCGCCAAGCAGGGTTACGCCAAGCGCACCCTCGACGAGCCGGCCGTCGGCATGCAGCCCCTCTTCGACATGATCCGCGAGCGGGTCGCCCCGCCGGTCGCCGATCCAGCCGCCCCCTTCCAGATGCTGGTCTCGAGCATTGCCTACAACGAATATATCGGCCGCATTGCCACGGGCAAGATCTTCGCAGGTACGGTCAAGACCGGTGAGAACATTGCTCTTGTCCACCGCGACGGCACGATCAGCAAGGGGCGCATCAGCAAACTCCTCGGCTATGAAGGCCTCAAACAGATCGATATTCCAGAAGCCATTGCCGGAGACATCGTCTCGATCGCCGGTTTTGATGAAATCGGCATCGGCGAGACCCTCGCTTCGGCAACCAATCCGGTTGGCATCCCCTATGTCTGTATCGACGAACCGACCCTGTCGATGAACTTCATAGTCAACACCTCCCCCTTTGCCGGCAAAGAAGGGAAACTGGTGACTTCCCGTAATATCCGTGAGCGTCTCTTCCGCGAACTGCGTACCAACGTCTCCCTGCGGGTCGAAGATACCGATAGCACTGACACCTTCAAAGTCTCCGGGCGCGGCGAGCTTCACCTCTCCATTCTCATCGAAAACATGCGTCGCGAAGGGTTTGAACTCGCTGTCTCCAAGCCGGAAGTTATCTTTCGGGAGATCGATGGCGTCAAATCCGAGCCGATGGAATATCTGGTGATCGATGTCCCGGAAGAATACCAAGGGACCGTTATCGAGAAACTCGGGCCCCGCAAAGCAGAGATGGTTTCCCTGCAGCCGATGGACGGCATCAACCGTCTTGAATTCATCATTCCGGCGCGCGGTCTCATCGGTTTCCGCACAGAGTTCTTGACTGATACCCGCGGCACCGGTGTCCTGACCCACACTTTCCATGAATATGCTCCCTACAAAGGGCCGATTGCCGGCCGCAAGAACGGAACCCTCGTCTCGATCGAAGCCGGTGTCTCGGTTGCCTACTCCCTGTGGAGCCTGCAAGAGCGCGGACTACTTTTTGTCTCTCCCGGCACCGAACTTTACGAAGGGATGATCATCGGGCAGAACGCCAAAGACAGCGACCTGGTTGTCAACGCCTGTCGTGAAAAGAAGCTGTCGAACGTACGCTCCTCCGGCGCCGATGAAGCTATTCGCCTCATTCCGCCCCGCCTTTTGACCCTCGAACAAGCTCTTGAGTTTATCGATGACGACGAACTAGTGGAGGTCACTCCGAAGAATATCCGTCTGCGCAAAAAGTATCTAACTGAAAACGAACGGAAAAAGTTTTCCAAAAAATCTTAAGTTTTAATAGAAGATAATTAGTAGCGTAGAAATGGCCGTACCGACTTCCCGGTACGGCCATTTCTACGCCGCGAACTCTTTACCGCGACTTCGTTGTTGTTTTTTCTGCTTCCGGCAGATATTGTTTGTTTATTTGCTATAGGGGACTGAAAGGGTACATACGCATGCTGACCGGGCAGCGCCACGAGAAGAAGGAAACTCCAACGCACCTGATAAGTGATGAGGTTGCATTAGTGCTCTATGCGGCGTTGTTAGCAACTTGGATCGGATGCCTTTTGTGGTCATCGCTGGCGTCGCACCTCCCCACCGTTCCAAAGATCTTTGCCTGGGACAAACTCCAGCACTTTTCTGCTTATGCAATCCTCATGTTCTTCTCTGGCAACTTTTTCAGGTCCTTGCTGAAACATCGCCGCAAGGGCTGGATCACCGGATTTCTCTTCACCGTTGGATTCGGTCTCCTGATGGAGATCGCACAAGAGACCATCTCCACCTCCCGTCATGCGGACTGGAAAGATTTCGTTGCGAATACCCTCGGGGCAGGCCTGGTTTTTACCGTCGCCCTGCTAAAGAAAGAAAAATTGTAACTTACCGAGGTGCCCTTGATGCTGCACGAACTTAATACCTTTGGCCCATCCTCTCTCACCATTATCATCAAACTGCTCCTTGCTGCCCTTGCTGGTGCTTTGATCGGCATGGAAAGGGAAAAACACGGGCGACCTGCCGGCGTACGCACCCACCTCATTGTCGCTCTCGCCAGTTGTTTAATGATGATTATTTCCGAAAGTGTCTACCTCAAATATGGGCAGGTTCCCGGCACAAGTATTTTACGGATTGACCCCTCCCGTATTGCCGCGCAGATCGTTGCAGGTATCGGCTTTATCGGCGCCGGCGTCATCCTCAAAGAAGGACTTACAGTCCGCGGTCTGACTACCGCTGCCTGCTTATGGCTTGCTGCTGCCATCGGCATGGGCTTCGGCATGGGCATTTACCTCCCGACCGTCGTCAGCACCGTTATCGGCATCAGTGCACTGATTTTTTTGAAGAGGCTTGAACCCTACATTAACAAAGATCGCTTTCTTACCTTTCGTGTTGAAGTTGACGGTGGTGTCGATATCTATCCGCAACTGGAACAAGTCTTCGCTGAACACAGCATCATCATCACTGATGTCTCCTGCAGCCTGCAACCACGCAGCGGCGAAACCCATTACAAATTTGTCCTTACGCAGCATCGCACGAGGATAGGGAGAGAACTGGCCAGAACGGTTGCGGAGCTTGACGGGGTTAAGAAAATCGAATATCAGTGAGTTTCACTTGGCAGCAAAAAGGGTGGTGACCGTTTTCGGCCACCACCCTTTTTGCTCAGGTCTGAAGCTATTTGTAAAACTAACCAACCAGAGTATTCCGTTGGCGCATACGATTAGCAACAATAATCGGGTCGAGAACCTCCCCGCAGCAAGTACATTTCCAAGCGCTGAAGGCGCGGACAAAATCATAAAACTTCTCGGAATACATCCTCCCTCTACATTTCGGACATGTCATGATCTTTCTCCCTTTTTCAGCAAATGATCAGTCCCAAGTCTTGCTCTTCAAGTGTAAGGAAACAATTACACTACTTATGCCACTTTTCATTTACGGCAGGGAGTTCTTTCTTGTTTTTCACTAACCATCTGTTTTAACTTGATTATCAATTTTCTCCTTTTGCACTCTTTCCTCCAAAATACTCCTGCCAGGTCTCTAACTTCTTCGCACCAACCCCTTTGACCCTTTTCAATGCAGAAAATTCGTTAAATTCGCCATTTTTTTGACGATCGCTTTCGATTGCCATCGCTAATTTCGGGCCGATACCCGGCAAAGTTTCCCAATCAAGGGCGGTCATCCTATCCGGATGTAAAGGTATTTGCAGCAGTATCCGATGTCGAGCCGAAAGCCATGAACGCTCAAGACGAAAGGATTCCCCTTCTGTTTTGCTGACTTTAAGGACTTCCCCGGAATGAATCGGCTCCCTGGGAAATTTTTCAAGGACCTTTCCCGCTACTGAAAATCCTTCCGTCAATTTTATGACATCTCGCAACTTACCGCCGTCATGGAATTGATATAAACGGTAACTGCCGTCATTATCAGTAACTGCAACCGTCGCCAGTTGCGGCTGTAAACGCATAACAGCCGGCAGGTTTTCCTTTTCAGGAAACGCCCACCGGCCGTAATGAAAACAGACTATTATAAGGAAAAGAAAAAGTATTAAACCTGTGCCGCGCATCCCCCCTCCGACTTAAAACTTAATTCGATTGTTCATCCTTGAGCAACTTGTACTGGATGGCGTCGATGAGTGCCTGGTAGGAAGCATCGATAATATTATCGCTGACCCCGACAGTCCCCCATCGTGAGTTTTCATCGCCAGACTCAATCAAAACGCGGGTCATCGACGCTGTCCCCTTCCCGGCAGGGAGAACACGCACTTTGTAATCGAGAAGATTCATGTCAAGCAGTTGCGGATAGAAGTTCTCCAAAGCCTTGCGGATGGCATTATCGAGAGCGTTAACCGGACCATTCCCTTCTGCCGCGGTATGCTCGATCCGTCCACCGACCTTAATCTGGACGGTCGCCTCCGAGGTCGGGGCATCATCTTCCCGGCGCTTGGTGTCGATCACCCGAAAACCGATGACCGAGAAGTAGTGGCGCAGCGTCCCAAGGGCACGGCGCATAATCAGCTCGAAAGACGCTTCCGCTCCCTCGAATTGATAGCCCTTGTTCTCCATCTCTTTGATGTTCTCAAGGATCTCCAGGGTGATTGGGTCCTTGCTGTCGACATTGAGATTAAACTCTTCAGCTTTGGCCAGGACATTGGCCCGACCGGAGAGATCCGAAACAAGGACGCGGGTCTGATTGCCGACCAACTCAGGTCGAATATGCTCATAGGTCTCGGGGTGGCGTTGAATCGCTGAAACGTGCACCCCGCCTTTATGGGCAAAGGCCGAGTTACCGACATACGCCTGATGCTTATGCGGTACCAGGTTGGCCAACTCAAAGACATAACGCGAGACCGAACGGAGATTACGGAGTTGCTCATCGCTGATGCACTCCTTCCCCATCTTCAAGCGCAGGGCGGGAATGATCGAACAGAGATTGGCATTGCCGCAGCGTTCGCCGAAGCCGTTGATCGTCCCCTGCACCTGAACAATCCCGAGATCGACAGCGACCAAAGAATTGGCAACCGCGCAATCACCATCATTATGGGTATGAATTCCTAACGGTGTTGAGATCACCGCTTTGATCGCATTGATAATCGCCGGAAACTCATGGGGGAGCGTCCCGCCATTGGTGTCGCAGAGGGCGATACAATCGACACCGGCCTTTTGCGCGGCCAGGAGGGTTTGCATAGCATATTCGGGATTGGCTTTGTACCCGTCAAAAAAGTGCTCGGCATCGTAGATCACTTCGCCGACATGCTCTTTCAAGTAAGCCAGAGAGTCATAAATGAGTTCGAGATTCTCATTCAAAGAGATGCGCAATGCTTCGCGGACATGAAAATCCCAGGTTTTGCCAAAGATGGTGACCACATCGGGCTGCGCCTGGATCAGGGTAATAATATTGTTGTCTTGATCCGGTGTTGTCTTGGCGCGGCGGGTCGAGCCAAAAGCAGCGATCTTGGCCTGCTTCAGCTTGACGGAACGAATCTCTTTGAAAAAAGCGATATCCTTGGGGTTGGATCCCGGCCAGCCGCCTTCGATATAATGGACGCCGAGTTCGTCAAGTTTTTGCGCAATGCGGATTTTATCCTCGACCGAAAAAGAGATGTCTTCTGCCTGAGTGCCGTCGCGCAAGGTTGTGTCGTAGATTTTAACCAGACTCATATTTTCACCCTTCACAATGAATTGAGGGGCGCAATCCTCTGCGCCCCTGCTCATTCACAATACCCTGGGATCCGTTAAACGCATCTATTCCGCTCTGACACTCAACTTGTCGAGGCCAAACGCATCATGCAGAACCCGAATCGCCAGTTCTGAGTACTTTAATTCGATAATGCAGGAGATCTTGATCTCGCTGGTGGAGATCATCAGGATATTGATCCCTTCACAGGACAGGGTTTCAAACATTTTGCAGGCGACCCCGGAATGCGAACGCATCCCCACGCCGATGATCGAAACCTTGGCAATATTTTCATCACTGGTGACGCTGCCGGCGCCGATCTCCGCGGCGGTCTCCTGAACGATCTTCAGGGCTTTTTTAAAGTCAGACTTGGGGACGGTAAAGGTCATGTCATTGAGGCCGTCATGGGAAACGTTCTGAATGATCATGTCGACAGTAATATTCGCCGCGGAGAGGGGCGAGAAGAGCTTCGCCGCAATCCCGGGGCGGTCAGGGACGCGAAGAACCGAAATTTTAGCTTCATCTTTATTGTATGTGATCCCCGAAACCAGCACTGCCTCCATCTCGGCATCCTCCTTCGTCACCAGGGTTCCTGGATTGTCATTGAAACTTGAACGGACATGAACAACGACGTCATATTTTTTGGCAAATTCGACAGAGCGAATCTGTAAGACCTTGGAACCGAGAGACGCCATCTCCAGCATCTCGTCGTAAGAGATCTTCTCCAACTTCGAAGCTTCCGGGACGATTCTCGGGTCGGTGGTGTAAATCCCGTCCACGTCGGTGTAAATCTCGCAAACATCGGCCTTCATAGCGGCGGCAACGGCAACGGCGGAAGTATCGGAACCGCCGCGCCCGAGGGTGGTCAGGTTCCCCTGCCGGTCGATCCCCTGAAAACCGGCAACGACAACGATCACGCCGTTTTTCAGGTCCTCGCGCACCCGTTTATCGTCGATCTCTTCAATGCGCGCTTTCGAGAAAGCGCTATCGGTGATAATCGGCAACTGAAAACCGCAGTAACTCTTCGCTTTGTAGCCCATCGATTGAAGCGCCATCGCCAGCAGCGACATCGAGACCTGCTCACCGGTGGCGACCATCACATCATATTCGCGCTCACTCGGAAATTCGCACATCTCGTTGGCCAGAGCGACCAGTTTATTGGTCTCCCCCGATATCGCCGAAACCACCACGACCAGATCATTTCCTTCGTCGTAGGTTTTAGCCACACGCTTGGCGACGTTGCGAATCCGCTCGATGGAACCCATTGATGTTCCACCGTACTTCTGCACCACCAGAGCCATACTTGTGCATCCTCCTTCTTTCGATTATGCGACGGACCCGTCACCGGAACGATCTCAACAAAATATAACACTCAAGAAGACTTTTAATATCAGATAAGTTGCAGTCGGTCAAAACGTTTTTTCAGGATGATGCTCGTAGAGACGTAGCATGCTACGTCTCTACTGCCAGTCTTTGGAGCAAGGCAATATCTTTTGCGGACGTCGCGCTGACTTCAATAGAACGACTGTTCTCCTCTTGCAGAGAAAAGGAAATCTCTAAACCTTCCAAGCCGGCACCGGCGGCACGCTCTGCCCATTCGACAACGACGATTTTGTCCGATTCGACATATTCGTCAAAACCGATTTCGTGTAAATCCCCCCAACCGGCGAGACGGTACAGGTCAAAATGGTAAAGATCATGACGCCCCTGATAATGGTGCATCAGGGCATAAGTGGGACTGGTAACCGGCTCATCGGCAGCAACGTCCAGACCACGCGCAAGGCCGCGTACGAAACAGGTCTTGCCGGCTCCGAGGTCACCGTTTAAGAGGAGCAGCGCCGGTGGAGAAAGGATCGCACCCAGACGTCGCCCCAGAGCTTCAGTGCCTTCCGGTGAGGTGCTGAAAAAGGTGAAGCGTTGCACGTTAAAGGTTCATCGAGCGAAGAATATCATGCCGTCCGACAACGCCAACCAACTTCCCACCCTCAACCACCGGCAGCAAATGCACCTTTTTCTCGGTCATCAGGGCGGCGATGGCAGCAACCTCCATGCCCGGGGAGCAGGTAATCACGTCGTGCTTGCAGATTTCACCGACGGTCCGAGCCGTCATCTTTTCGACCTCGTCACGGAAGTTCTTTTCACTCTCAAGATAGATGACCATATCAAAGATGGCGACGACGGTCGGAATATGCAGAGGTTTATCCTGTTCGATCAAATCAGTGGCCGAAACAATCCCGACCAGCGTTCCGGCGGCATCGACCACCGGCAGGGTGCTGACTTTTTTCTCAACAAAGGCACGGGCCAGGTCATCGATCGACATCTCCGGTGTGACTGTATGAATATTTGTCGTCATGATATCGCGGGCAGTCAACATTAAAAAATCTCCTGTCAGGGGTTATTGAACGATTTCGAGGCGGGCACCGGGAATCTCCGTCAAGAGATCACGCGCTAACAAGCCGGCATCCCCGAAGCGGGGGCGGAGACGATCACCGCTCCGACCATGCAGCCAGACACCGGCCGCCGCCGCTGCCAGGGGCGGGGCGCCCTGACAAAGCAGGGCGGCAATGATGCCGGTAAGGAGATCCCCCATCCCGCCGCTGGCCATACCGGCATGACCGGTCGGATTGATCATAATGCCGCCATCCGGGGCAGCAATGACGGTACGAGCGCCCTTGAGGACGAGAATGACGCCGTGTGCCTCAGCAAAGCAACGCGCCGTAGCGATGCGATCGGCCTCAACCTCAGCAATAGAGATTCCGAGTAAATGCGCCATCTCGCCGGGATGCGGGGTCAGAATCGTCGTGCCGACTGGCCGCGCCTTCAACAACTCCGTTGCATCAGCGAGGGCAAAGAGGGCATCAGCATCAATTACCAGCGGCAAAGGACATTCCGCCACAACTTTGCGGACCACCGCCACAGTCGCCGGACTCCGCCCCAAACCGGGACCGATGGCGAGAACTTTCTTATCCGACCAGAGGGCCGCAATCTGCGCAAAGGCCGTCCCGGCCAGTTCACCAGCGACTTCGTCAAGAGAGGTAGTCATCGCTTCGGTGAGTTTGACCGCCAACGTTCCTTGCTGCGAAGCCGGGGTGGCGACGGTGACCAGGCCGGCACCGGCCCGCAGTGCCGCACTGGCTGCCAAAACAGCGGCACCGGACTTACCGCAAGAACCGGCAACAAGGAGAAGGTGGCCGAAAGTCCCTTTGTGCCCAACCGCCGGGCGCGCCGGGAGAAAATCGCGGACATCGCCGGCCTCAAGGAGGATGCCTGCGGCGAGTTCATCCAGCACAACTTGCGGGATGCCGATTTCGGCGACGGCCAACTCGCCGCAACAAGTCACACCGGGATAAATCACCTGACCAAGCTTGGCGGCAGCCAGGGTCACAGTCAGATCGGCATAAAGAACCGGGCCAAGAATCGCGCCACGACTGGCATCGAGGCCGGAGGGAATGTCAATGGCGACCTTCAGCGCCGGCGAACGGTTCATCCAGTCAATCGCCGCCGCATAATGTCCTGTAACCGGGGAGGAAAGACCGGTGCCAAGAAGGGCATCGACGATCAAAGCCGGCACCGGCAGGAGGGGGAGAAGAGTGTCTACACCGTGCAGATCTCCGGCAAATTCGAGGGTCGCACCGAGACGCTGGAGGATCTCAAGATGAAGGCGGGCATCACCAGTGATCGCCGCTTCTGCTGCGAGAAGGACTGTTGTCACCTGCCAGCCATGTTGCAGCAGAGTGCGGGCCAAAACCAGACCATCGCCGCCATTATTCCCTTTGCCGCAAAGGACCAGGACCGGACCGGGCGCAAGATGCGAATAGCGGCGCAGGATCTCGCACGCTACAGCACGCCCGGCACTCTCCATCAGCACGACGCCGGGAATCCCCAGATCTACAACGCTGCGGCGATCCGCTTCCCGCATCTGTTCAGCAGTGAGAATCTTCATCAGCTCTCCAGAATAACTGTAGCGGTGGCATAATCCCCTTCATGGCTGTAGGAAAGATGAATGTTCTTCACCCCCCTTGCTGCGGCATGTCCTTCTGCATGACCTGAAAGCCGCAGTGACGGCGCGCCCAACCCATTCCGCACAACCTCAATCTCCTGCCAACTCATGCCGTCGCGCATCCCCAGCCCCAAAGCCTTGAGAAAAGCCTCCTTAGCCGCAAACCGTGCCGCCAGATGCGGAGCGGGATTCTTCATCGCCAGCGCGTAAGCGAGTTCCCCCGCCGTAAAGACCCGGTTAATCACCCCGCGCTTCTCCTTTGCCAGCAGCTTGCTAAAGCGACTGGCGCGGGCAAGATCGACACCGAGACCGATAATCATCTAACGGATCAACTCCACCATCTCGCGCACGGCCCGCTCCATGCCGACAAGGACCGCCCGCGAAACGATGCTGTGACCGATATTATACTCCTCAATCCCGCCGAGGGCGACGACCGGAGCGATGTTACGGTAATTAAGCCCGTGCCCGGCATTGACACCCAGGCCACACTGCTTACCGAGCCGGATCGCCTCGGCAATCTTTGCCAACTCCAGCGCCTGGCTTTCTGCAGTCACGGCCTCGCAATAGCAGCCGGTATGAATTTCAATAAAGTCGGCCCCGACGTGACTCGTTGCCTCGATCTGCTGCCGCACCGGATCGACAAAGAGACTGACGACGATCCCCACCGCCTGCAAAGCCGCAATCCGCGGACGGAGGTGTTCACTCTGGCCAAGGACATCGAGCCCCCCCTCGGTCGTCAGCTCCTGACGCTTTTCGGGGACGAGGGTCACACAGTCGGGACGCAGCCGCAGGGCAATCGCCACCATTTCATCCGTGGCCGCCATCTCCAGATTCAAGCGACTCTGCACGGTTTGCCGGAGGATTTCGACATCGCGATCCTGGATGTGACGCCGATCCTCGCGCAGATGCACAGTGATCCCTTCCGCACCGGCTAACTCCGCCAGGGCCGCCGCCGTCACCGGATCGGGTTCGTTCGTCCCGCGCACCTGGCGCACGGTGGCAACGTGATCAACATTGACTCCTAATCTCGCCACTATTTTTTACCCTCCTTCTTGCCGCCAAGGTGCTGGGTCACACAATCGGCAATGGCATGCGCCATCCCGGTAATCTCAACTTTATCCGGACCTTCAAGCATAATCCGCAGCAGCGGCTCAGTGCCGGAGTAACGGATCAGAACCCGGCCATCCTCGCCGAGCTTTGCCTCAACCTCTTGAATGATTCGACAAATCTCGGGAAGTTCGGCAAGATCGGCACGGCGCTCGACACGAACATTGAGGAGCACCTGGGGAAGTGCGATCATCACCTGTGCCAACTCGGAGAGGGGCTTGCCGCTGCGTTGCATAATCGCCAGGACCTGCAGGGCGGACAGGGTGCCGTCACCGGTGGTATTGTGATCAAGAAAGATCATATGACCGGACTGCTCACCGCCGAGGTTATACCCGCAGCGCAACATCTCTTCGACAACATAGCGGTCACCGACCGCGGTCTTGACCACCTGCCCGCCGGCACGACGCAGGGCGATATCGAGCCCCATGTTGCTCATGACCGTCGCCACCACCGTCTTGTGCGCCAGCGTGCCGGCCTTGATCATGTCGATGCCGCAGATCGCCATGATCTGATCGCCATCGACTTCATGGCCGAATTCGTCGACAAAGATCGCCCGATCGGCGTCGCCGTCAAGAGCAATACCGAGATGGGCGCGATGCTCACGCACCGCCTCTGCCATCAATTCGGGATGCATCGAACCGCAGCCGGCATTGATATTCGTCCCGTTCGGCGACACCCCGAGGGCGATGACCTCCGCCCCGAGTTCCTCAAGGACAGCCGGTGCGACTTTGTAAGCAGCGCCATTGGCACAATCGAGGACAATCTTCAACCCCTTGAGATCCAGATCACGCGGAAAGGTATTCTTGAGAAAGACGATATAGCGTCCCTTGGCATCGTCAATCCGGTAAGCCTTGCCGACTTCGGCGGCCGTCGGGCGCAGCGATTCGATCTTTTTGGAAAAGATGAGATTTTCGATCTTGAGTTCGAGTTCGTCCGGCAGTTTGAAACCGTCAGCAGAAAAGAACTTGATGCCGTTGTCCTGATAGGGATTATGCGAAGCCGAGATCACCACTCCAGCATCGGCTCGCATTGAACTGGTGATAAACGCAATCCCCGGAGTCGGCAACGGTCCGACCAGCATAACATCGACCCCCATGGAGCAGATCCCGGCGACCAGGGCATTTTCCAGCATATAGCCGGAAAGGCGGGTATCTTTACCGATGACGATGCGATGACGACGGTCATCTTTTTTGAAGATATAGCCTGCCGCCCGACCGAGTTGCATCGCCATTTCGGTCGTCATCGGATCGATATTGGCTACACCCCGAACGCCGTCAGTACCAAAAATTTTTCTCATAATTTTCCTTCCACCGGGCTGGTCACCGGAACTTTTAACGAACGTCTTTCTTTATCTGCAAACGAACTTTGGCATTTTTAATGTCCTTGATCTGACTGTATTTTCCCCGATAATCGAGAAAGACAATCAATTCGGTGTTTCCCTTGATCGTTTCAAGATCTATCCGCTCGGTCAGCACTTCGTTGACACCGCTAATCTCCCCTTCGGCCCCCTGCACAACCACCCGCTCCGGCTGAATTTCAAGGGCGACCAGGCGAAAACCGACCGGTAGCTGTCCGACCAGACGCGGCCGCAGGGGCACAGACTTATCGATAATCTGTTCGAGTTTGACGTCAACAAAAGCGGGAGAGATCCGCGTCGCCTGAATCCCTCCCGGCAAGCGCAGATGGTCATCAAGACGGCTGAAGGTTGTCACCCCCGGCTTCAACCCGACCAGATCAATGGAGATTCGCACATCTTTTTGCGTTAAGTCCGACAACAGCGCTCGCGGGCCACTGAGGCGGATGTCAATATTTTTAGGCAGGTCATTGGTCACCACCAGCCCCTGCGGCACATTCTTCAACTCGATCGGGACAGCATAAGCGAGTTCAAGACGGCGTTCGCCCATGACATAAAACCACAGGACCAGCGCACAGCCAAGGGCCAGAGCCTTCATCTTCCAGTTTTCATTGATAAATGACAGCATCATCAAGCCTGCTTGTGCACATGGGTACGCTTGGAATCGAGGAGACGCTTGAGCACCCGGCGCAGCGCCACCGCATCAAGATCTTTTGTCATCTTGCCGGCAACGACAATGGTGATTCGCCCGGTCTCTTCTGAAACAACGATCACCGCGGCATCGACCAGTTCGGTCAAACCGAGGGCGGCACGATGGCGGGTGCCGAAATTCTTGCTGATATCGGGATTCTGTGCCAGCGGCAGAAAACAACCCGCCCGAGAAATCCGCCCCTTCTGAATTACCAGCGCCCCGTCATGAATCGGCGAATAAGGGAGGAAGACCGAGACGATGAGATCGCTTGATATCTTGGCATCGAGCTCGACACCGACCTCCAAAAAGTCATTCAGCCCGGTCTCCCGTTCGAGAACAATCAAAGCCCCGACCTGCTTTTTCGCCATGCTGGTGCAGGCTTTGACAATCTCGTCCAAGACTTCATCTTCATCCCGATAGGTGTCGTCGGTATAAAAGGGATTTTTACCAAAATGGATCAGCGCGCGCCGGATGTCGCTCTGAAAGATGACGACAATGACCAGGATAATCGAAGACAGGAAGTTGTTGAGGAGCCAGTGCAGAGTATAAAGACCGAAAAACTGGGAAGCGAGATAAACGAGGAAGACGACGGCGAGCCCCAGGAGCATCTGAACCGCTCGCGTCCCTTTGATCAGCAGGATGATCCGGTAAAGGATGAACGCAACCAGCAGGATGTCGATCAGGTCGAAAAGCCAGCGCAAGCCTTTGAACATGTCGAAAAGTTCACTCATCCTTCACCCGCTCATCTTGATTGTTATCGTGAAATGCGCTCCAAAATCCAGGCAACATTTTTACGACTGCAGAATCGCCCAACTCATCAGCGCTGTCTCGCGCGCCGCAGGTACATCGTGCACCCGCAGCAGCATCGCCCCCTTGGCCACGCCAAGGGCTACCGTTGCCAGCGTACCGTAAAGACGGTCGGCAGGGAGAGGCTGCTGCAATATTTGACCGATGAAACTTTTGCGTGACGTACCGAGGAGAATCGGCAGATCGAGAACTCTGAATTCATCGAGGCGCCGCAGTAATTCGAGGTTGCCGGCCAGATCTTTGGCAAAGCCGATGCCGGGATCGATGGCCAGACGCTCGGCCGGGATGCCGGCTTTCCGGGCCGTGGCAAGCGAAATCCTGAGTTCGGCCAGTACCTCGGCGACGATATCGTCGTAGTGGATGTTCTGCTGCATCTGCGCCGGGGTGCCGCGCGTGTGCATCAGAAAGAGGCCGCCGTCGTGAGCCGCAACCACAGTCGCCATCTCGGCATCAAAGGTCAGTCCGCTGACATCGTTGACCCAATCGGCACCGTTCTCCAAAGCGGCCGCAGCCACGGTTGCTTTATTGGTATCGACGGAAAGGGGGATATCGATACGGGCGTGAATAGCGGCAATAACCGGAATGATCCGATCCAATTCCTGGGAGGCAGGGACAAGCGCCGCTCCGGGCCGGGTGCTTTCACCGCCGACATCAATGAGGTCAGCGCCTTCAGCCACCATCTCCTCGGCGCGGCGCAGAGCACGATCTACCTGCTGAAATTGTCCCCCATCTGAAAAAGAATCCGGGGTAACATTGAGAATCCCCATGATCCGTGGCCGGTCGAGTACCAGGGAAGCGCGTCTCCCGACCAAAGTCCTGATCATGCCTCGGTCGTCGTCCCCTCTTCAACGACCACGGCAGGAGCGCTTTCGACAGGCACTTCTGCGACTGATTCCTCATTGAAGACCAGCCGGCGCACTTCGGCACCATCCAGCGTCTCCTTCTCCAGAAGAGCTTCACCGATACGGATCAGAGCATCCTGATGCTCGGTTAACAACTTGCGGGTGCGCTGATGATTCTCGGTAACGATCCGGCGGATCTCCATATCGATCTCAACCGCCGTCGATTCACTGTAATTCTTCATGTGCCCCATGTCGCGACCGAGGAAGACTTCTCCCTCTTTCTCGCCAAAGGAGAGAGGTCCGATCTTGTCGCTCATCCCCCACTCGCAAACCATTTTTCTGGCGATATTCGTTGCCCGCTCAATATCATTGGACGCGCCGCTGGTAATCGTCGAGAAGGTCAACTCTTCGGCAACACGCCCGCCGAGGAGGGCACTGATCATCGTATTCAGCCCTTCACGGTTCTCATTGTACTTCTCCTCAAGGGGGAGATACATGGTCACACCGAGAGCGCGGCCGCGCGGGATAATCGAAACTTTGTGAACCGGATCCGAACCGGGGATGAGGAACGCAACCAGCGCATGGCCAGCTTCGTGGTAAGCGGTAACCTTCTTGTCCTTGTCGGTAATGACCATAGAGCGCCGCTCCGCCCCCATCATGACTTTATCCTTGGCCAACTCGAAATCGTTCATGGTGACCTGATTCTTGTCGGCGCGGGCCGCCAAAAGCGCTGCTTCGTTCACCAGATTAGCCAGGTCGGCCCCGGAGAAACCGGGCGTCCCCTTGGCGAGAACTTCGAGATTGACATCGTCAGCTACCGGCACCTTGCGGGCGTGGACATCGAGGATCATGCGTCGGCCCTTGACGTCGGGACGGGGGACAACGACCTGGCGGTCAAAACGACCGGGACGGAGCAGAGCCGGATCAAGGACATCGGGACGGTTGGTCGCGGCGATGAGGATAACCCCCTCGTTCGACTCAAATCCATCCATCTCGACGAGGAGCTGATTAAGGGTCTGTTCGCGCTCGTCGTGGCCGCCGCCCAAACCGGCGCCGCGATGCCGGCCAACTGCATCGATCTCATCGATAAAGATGATACAGGGAGCGTTCTTCTTCCCCTGAACGAAGAGATCGCGTACCCGCGAAGCGCCGACGCCGACAAACATCTCGACGAAATCGGAACCGGAAATCGAGTAGAACGGGACTCCGGCTTCACCGGCAATCGCCCGGGCGAGGAGGGTCTTACCGGTACCCGGTGAACCGACGAGCAGAACCCCTTTCGGAATCCGGCCGCCCAATCGGGAAAACTTCTTCGGATCCTTGAGGAAAGCAACGATCTCTTCAAGCTCTTCCTTGGCTTCGTCGATACCGGCGACATCCTTGAAGGTCACCGTGCCGTCGCTCTCGGTGAGGAGCTTGGCGCGACTCTTGCCAAAGCTCATCGCCTTGCCGCCACCCGACTGCATCTGGCGCATAAAGAAGATCCAGACGCCGATCAGCAGCAGAATCGGTCCCCAGGAGATCAGGAGCGTAAACCAGATGCCGCGATCGTCCTCGGGGCGGGCATTAATCGTCACCCCTTTGGCACGCAGATCGGGAATCAACCCGAGATCATTGGGAGCATAGGTCTTGAAAGAGGTATTATCCTGCATCTTCCCTTCGACATTCGGCCCCTGAATGACGACCTCCTTGACCTGACCCTCGGTCACCGCCACAACAAACTCAGAATAAGGTAGGACCTTAAGTTCCTGCTTTTTATTGGCGACCATGTCGTAAAGGAGGATCATCACCAAAAGGATGACCAGCCAAAGTGCAAGATTTTTATAGAATTGATTCAAGGGAACCCCCGTACAGGATGATTTTCCACAATCGAAGCCGACTGCGGATGTGATAAATTCTGTGATATTTACCACAAGAAGAAGGGACACTCAAGGCATTTAAGGGATTTTAGCGGAATTTGGTGGGATGTAAACAACCCGCCAGAACGACTGTCTGGCAGCAGGGAGATAAAGCCCCGAGCGCCTCAAACCGACGACCCAGAGGATCTCCCCCTTTTCGAGGACGCAGAGTCTGCGCCGCTCCTCCAAAGGGATTTTCTGCTCCATCAACAACTCTTTAAGGCGCTTTCGCCCGGCCATTCCCGCCAGACGCAAACGATCCCCCGGCTGCACCGTGCGCACTATCCAGGGGAAGACAAGAGCATCCGCAGCAAACTCGACCCCGTCCGCGCTCGCGCCCTCCCAGACTACACCAAACTCAATCCGTAAAGCGCCGCCGGACGGCAAGGAATAGAGCCCCGGCCCGGAAATCTCCAGACGCCAGGGGGCGACGGGGGCTAACGACGGCAGCGACAGAGAGAGTTGATCATAGCGCCGGATCGCCTTAACGCCGGGAAGATGCACTTCCCCTTGCGGCGCGCGCGAAAGCAGGAGACCATCAAGAGTCGCAACATGGCGGCGGCTGACCTCCTTTGCCGCTTGTTGCGCAAAGGGGGTGAGGAGATGATGCAGGAGACGATAACGCTGCGCCGGATGAAGAAGGAGGAGTTCAGTCACGCTCAGATGCACGGCCGCACCGTTACTTTGGACCAAAAGCGCCGCCAGACGCTTGGTCTCCCCCTGCCAGTAATCATCTTCCTGTGCCGCCAAATCGGCAAGGGAGGACAAAGTCTCTTCGATGCGCGGATTCAGAGTCGCAAAGCAGGGTAGCAGCTGATGGCGAATCCGGTTACGGGTAAAATTCAGCTCGGCATTGCTGGCATCGACGACAAATTCCGCGCCGATCCCGGCGAGATAGTCCAGCAACTCCGCCTTGCTGTAAGACAAAAGTGGGCGGATAAAGAGCCCGCGACGCCGCCGCATGCCGGCCAGACCGTGTAAACCGCACCCCCGGCCAAGATGATGGAGGAGAGTCTCCGCCTGATCGCCGCGATGATGGCCGAGAGCGATCGCCGTACAACCGGATTGTTCCGCGACCGTGGATAAAAAGGTTTGCCGCGCCAGGCGTCCCGCCTCTTCCAGCCCGACCTTCTTTGCCACCGCCAGAGCCGGGACATCGACCCGCTCGCAGAGCAACGGAATATTCAGTTGATCACAGAGGGAGCGGACAAAAGCGACATCATCGCCACTTTGCGGGCGCATGGCGTGATCAAGATGGGCGGCAATCAGCCTGAGCTGCAAAGAGGGGGCAACAGCACGGAGGAGATAAAGGAGGGCCACAGAATCGCTGCCGCCGGAGAGGGCAATCAGGATCCGTTCCGACGGGCGAATCAGCCCGTCGGCCTGGAGTTGCTGCAAAAAATTGTCGACAAGCCGGGAGGGTGCCATTTTCGCCGCTAAGCAAATAGCCCCCTCTGGGGACAGAGGGGGCTATTATTAAATGGTGGCGGTGCAGAGATTCGAACTCCGGACACTGCGGATATGAGCCGCATGCTCTAACCAACTGAGCTACACCGCCAAGGATTGCTCAAGAAATCGGGATGACCCGAAAACGGTGGTCTGTATACCGTGGAGACCTTGCTGCTGTCAAGCTGATTTTTTCTGACTGGAGCAAAAGATCTGCTCCTATTCGGAATCGCCTTCTTCGACGATCACGATCCTGGCGGCGACATCCCGAAAAAAATCCCGTGACCAAATGGCAATCATCTGCGGATCTTTCACAAAGGGAGCGACGTCCTGGCGCGCCTGCTCGATATTGAGCTGATCGATAGCCACAGCCAACAGCGCTTCAAACTCCCGGCGCGTTAAGGGGAGGTCCCCGATCCAGTGCCCGGTCTGCCGCATCCGTGCTTCGAGATGCCGCAGATTCAGCTGGGGGTGATGCGCCGCGAACCAGACCAGATCATACCAATCGCGCCCTTTGACCCGATTGCTCCACTTGCGAAAAAGGAGCGCATGCATCTTTCCGGCAAAGAGACTGGGCAACGTATAGCAGCGAACGGCAAAAGGGATTGGTTGCAACAGATAACGAGTGGTGGTCGCAAAGCCAGGGGGAGGATCGGTATCCACCTCGATTTTAATCTTCAAGAGCTGACCGGGCGGGACATCTCGAACCAGTCGGGCATCGGTCTCGATCACCAACAATTCGTTGCGGGTGTTGGCTTTGAGAAAGGCCGACTGGACAGCACTCTCCACGGCTTTGTTGATGCGTTCAACTCGCAAATTAAAGCCGAACGCCCGCAGCTCCTCCTCCAGTGATTTACTGTAGCGCTCAAGGGAAAATTCCGGATTCGGTTGCAGTAAAGAGAAATCAAGGTCTTCGGAAAAGCGATCAATTCCATGAAGGATACGCAGTGCCGTGCCTCCATAGAAAGCCCCATGCTCGAAGAAGCGAGCGCGCCATAACCCCAACAGGGCGATCTCCTGTAAAATTTCACGCAGTGCCCGCACCGTGTCGTCGACACTCTTTGCCTGATATTTGACAAGCATTCGCTCGATAGCGTCATGCATCACGTTTCTCCGTTTGCAGCGAGAGAATGAGATTCGCCAGCACCTTCAAACGCCGCGAACCATAGGCGCTAGCGAGAGCCAGGAGGATGGCGGCATCCATCGTTCTCAGCAGCTCGCCATCAACGCGCAGATTGTCACGCAGGAAGATCGTCAATGCACGTTGCGTCGATAAAGCGTGACCGCGCTCGGCCATGACCCGATCAGCCAATGCTTTCTCTGGAATAGCCATTAAAAAAGCGCGGCCATCCGCCAATTCGATGCGATCAATACCAATACTGAACGCAGCCACAGGGATCATCCGGTAACAGAAACGACCGACCGGCGTGACAAAAGTACGCGAGCGACCGCAGGCCACAGAAGTGATGCTTTCGACCCGTTCCGGCGTCAGACCATGATAATGCAGAGCGTATTCGAGGGAGATACAGGAGGGACCGTAGATGAGGTTGGCTAAAAGTTCACGGCAGTATGGCGAACGGCGATACCCTTCGCCGAAGAGATAAAGTCCCTTCTTGACTCGAATGATCTCCCCTTTGCGCAGTAGCGTGGTGATCTTCTTGCGAGGATGAGCATATCCCCGCAACGAGTCGAGCAGGGACTGATAGTCGAATTCCTCAAATGGTATAGCGCGGCGCAGTTTGTCGTCCATGGCAACAGTCTACCTCTTGAAGCAGAAATAGCAAGTTCACCATAGTATGTCCACAAAAATGTCACTTACTATGTTGAAAAACCCATTACTTCACATATTACGAAGCCGCTTCCGCCTCGGTGAGATCACCCCGATATTTCAACTGCAAGCCCCGCAGGAAATTGCGCAGCATCTGATCGTTACACTCACGGTAGTGGTTGTGACCGGGAGCGCGGAAGAACGCACTCAATTCGTGCTTGCTGATCTTCACCTTCACCAGCGCCATGATTTCCAGAATCTCTTCGGCTTGCAGATTCAAGGCGATCTTCAATTTCCGGAAGATGATATTGTTATTCAGGCGCCGCTCCGGGGTCGGTTGCGGCCCTTCTTTTTTGCCGCGCTTATCGATAATCAAACCATTCAGGAAGATCGCCAACTCGGTGTCGCTGCAGGGCTGTCCCGCCGGATCCCCCTCTTTCTTCAGCCAGGCGCTGATCTGTTCGCGCGTGACCGGAAAATCCGCCAGGCCAAAGAGCGCCATCATCGCCGAATCACTGAAATCGAAAACAAAGCGGATCCGCCGCAGTACATCATTATTATCCAAAATTGACTCCGTTCTGAAGGGGGCGCTTTTTATTGCCGGAGGATTTCACTTGGTGGGCAGCGGCGGGATTTCCGGGAGACGCTGCAGGGCGGCGACATAACGATCAAGGTCAAAGGGTTTGCCTTCCTTCAAGACTTCAAAGACTTCAACAACCACGACATTGCCGATCAGCTCTTTACTTTCCTGATCTGAATATCCTTCGGACATAAGTCGATCCAGGGTCTCCCTGATTTCCGGCGGGTCGTTGGCTTCCAGTTGGTTTTCGACCACCTCGATAATGGCGGCCTTGAGACGCTGCTGCTGCTGATTCATCCTGTCTTCCTTCCCTGATAACGATTCAATCTCTCCCCGGAGAAAACTATCCGACTGGAGGAACGACGCATCGATTATCATATTCTGCCGGGAAGAATCAATCGTCCTGTTTGAGCGGCATCAGCAACCAAAGGAGGAGATAGATCAGAATGCCGGGGAAAGCCGCGCTGAGGATGCTGACCAGCACATAGACAAAGCGCACCACCCACGACGGCCAGCCGAAATATTCCGCAATGCCGCCACAAACACCGCCCAGCATTTTATCGGTCTTCGATCGCGCTAATTTCCGGTTCATGCTCACTCCTTTATCTCTGCGTTGGACTGTATCGCAAACATTCTAGCGCTCCCTTGAAAATTTATTTATCAGAATTTAAGCGTTTTCAGTGTTTGCCGATCTTGCAGGTACCGCTGTCACAGTTGTGTCTCTTCGGCAAGAAGGGACGGATTGCAGCGAAGCCCTTATACGCAAGACGAGCGATAGGGTTCACGACCGGCAGGGTGATGAGTGTCCCCAGCAGACCATAAATTGTGCGCGCTGGAAACGCCTGCCAGATAGCCCAGAAGGCCTCGACTCCCTTATACGTCTCCCCCTTCTGGTCGATAACGTGTAACTCGTGCATGAAAGCATCCAGGGGGATACGATAAGATTCAGGGTCGAAGTCGTGAACGCTAATATCCACGCCCAGGAGTTTTCCGCCATGCTCCCGCTGCAGATAATGATTGATCTCCCTGGCGCAGACAGAGCATGAGCCGTCATAGAAGATCCTGATCGGGAATTGCGGCGATTTCGGCATGGGACTCAAAACTTCCTTAGCGACACTGTTCGCAACGGTTGCTGTTGATGCCGATCAACTGACATTGACAGACAGCACAGGCGTTCAGCCATTCCGGGTGTCCGGCATCGTTCGCCCGCTTGAGGGCTTCAAGCCTCAACACTTCCTATTCCATCTCTTCATTGTACTGGCTCTCGAACATATCATTGCTCCAGCAGTTGTCCAGGGAGGCTCTCTTTGGGGACGAGGTTGCAGGTCTCGCTCTTGAGGTCGAAGACAATCAAAACCTTCCCCTCTTTTAACTGGCGAAGAACCTGCTGAACCTGACTCTCCAACGATGATCCGCCATCCGTGAGTTCCGTCCATTCTCGCGTGACAAATTCAGTCACAAGATTGCGCAGCGTCACGGGGTCAATCTGCTCCACCGGCACAACCACGCCCTCTTCGGTCTCTCTCTGTTGTTGATTCTTTTCGATGAGCTTTCTCCATCGCTGTCTGTCGATTCTGGGAATCAACGCTGTTATCTATTTGATAAATTAAATGAATAGAATGACCCTCTAAACCTTATTTGTGGCAGCGAGAGTGGATGTTTGTGGGGGGCGGTGTCGTAGGGGCGAAAAAATTTTCGCCCCCACTGCGCTGACAAATCAAGCCAGACGATCGGACACCAGTTTTTTGAACTGAGAGACGGAAAGAATGGTTGTGGAAAGAAGTTGGTGGGCCTCGTTGAAATCACTGTCACCGGTGACGAAATAGTCAGCGCCGGCAGCAACGGCACAGGAGAGGAATTTTGCGTCCTTGCGGTCACGGGGGAATTCAAAGTCGTCACTGTTGGCCACGAACATAATAACAGCCTCGGGATCACGATCCCTGAGCACCGCTGAAACCAGAACATTGGTATCGATAAGAATTTTCATCGCCCGGCCCGGTAAGCCTCGACTTCTTCCGCGATCATCTCGTCGGTGATGGCCTTTATCTGGGGCAATGCCTGGGTTGAGCGAAATAGGGCCTTTAACTCTTGAACCCGTGCTGTCCGGTCGTCGTCTTCAGCGATCATCACGACCTCCACGCGCTGGCCGACACGGAAAGGCAGGCCACTGAGTTCAATTTTTGACGGATCCTTGATCGTCACATATTGTTTGTAGGCAAGCATGGCAGCCTCCCAATTTCATTTATTTTCTCAACAGTACCACATTGTTGCAGATATTCCGTTATTTTTCTTACG